>JAKQFQ010000016.1 GCA_029558315.1 Bacillota bacterium | reverse complement strand
ATATCAAGAGCATGGACGATTTCAAGGCTCTGCTCAAAAAGTGCAAGGATACTTTGGGAAGCGATTACACTCCGCTTTGCCTGTCTAACAGCGGAGATGATCCGTTCCGTGTATGGTATGCACTTTATTACCAGATGGGTGGCACGTCATTTGTTAATGATGATGCGACAAAGTGCACTCTTGACAAGGACAAGGCTGAAGCTGCTATGAAGGCCTTAAAGGATCTCTATGACGAGGGGTATATTCAGAAAGGAATCAATTCTGATGATAACGCAGTTCCGTTCCAGAGTGGTAAGGCGGCATTCTTATTTGGAGGAACGTGGCTGACAGGTACCTTTGAATCTACAAATGGACTGAACTTCAATAATGCGTGCTTCCCGCAGCTTTATGACAATCAGACCTGCTGGGCAGATTCACATACGCTGATTCTCCCGGTTAAGAAATCAAGATCCAAGGAAGAAACAGAAGCTGCTGTGAAATTTATGTTCTATGCGTCTGATCAGGGTGGAATTACTTGGGCAGGATCAGGACAGATCCCGGCATCTTCTACCGCAAACCAGAGCGACGAATATAAGAGCATGAAGGGCTACAATGTAATTAATGAGCTTGATAATGCTCAGTTTGCTCCAAAAGCTTCTCATTATTACAACGGCATCAAGACAGATCTGCAAAGTGCTCTGGATGGTTACTGGACCGGCCAGGTGGATCTCGATACGGCATATGCAAATATGGAGACGGCAGTTAAGAATAATTTGGACTAATAGTTCACAAAAGCACTCGGATACTGCGCACATAAATTTTTGACAGCAAGGGGATAATCAGTATTCATGGCGCTATTAAGTGAAGGCTGAATGGTGTCTGGAATGGGATTCCTCATTCCAGACACTTTGCCGTTTGGGATAGTTATAAATACTTTACGACAAAGAAGTTGAATTTTTAGGTCAGAGCTACAAGAGAGAATCTATGATGAAAAAAGGCAATCAGGTTTATAGGCATAAGACGAAAGAGCGAAGGCTTTTTATGCATGCATTTCTTTTTATGCTTCCATTTTTGTTCTTTTACACTCTTTTCATCGTATACCCTGTGATTCAGGGAATCTGGGTCAGCTTGAATAAGTGGACCTTGATGGGAAGAATGGAGTTTGTCGGCGCAGATAATTATAT
>JAKQFQ010000015.1 GCA_029558315.1 Bacillota bacterium | reverse complement strand
TCCGGTGGAATTTCCCCTTTAATCTGATACAAAGGAAGTTTCGGTCAGGACAATTGTCATTCAGCACAAACCCCGGAAGTGCAAATGTGAAAAATAAGAGAAGCCTGAGGTACGCATTGGTAAATAAGGTTTTCTATCCTGTACTTGAAGGGCTGGGCCTGTTTTATGCAATATCCAAAATAAGGTTCTCGTCAGGGTTCAAGAACTGGCTGGATGCATTTAATCCTGACATCATTTATATTCAGGTGTCTACAAGGGAGGGGATCCTTTTTGCCTCCGAAATAATTGAGTATTTAAAAATCCCTTCTGTAATTCACATTATGGATGACTGGCCATCTACTATAAGCAACAGAGGACTTTTCCGTAAATTCTGGCATAAGAAGATTGATATTGAATTCAGGAACCTTTTAGAACAAATTGACCTGAACTTAAGCATCAGCGAGGCAATGTCAGCTGAATACATGAAAAGGTATAACAAAGAATTTTTGCCGTTTCACAATCCGATAGATATTGACCTCTGGCTTCCGAACCAGAAGAAGAATTACTCATTTGTGGGTAAAGAACACATATCTCTTTTATTTTCAGGGAGAATTGGAATCGGGATCAGTACCTCATTGTTGGAAATAGCCTCCGCTGTCGAATTACTACAAAATCGCAATTCAAAATTGAGGCTTTATATTCAAAGTACCACCAGGGACCATCCTGTTCTGCAGAAGCTAAGAGAGTACCCTTTCGTAATAATAAATCCTCCGGCTGAGTATAGTGAAATCCCTAGTATTTTCTCAGGTGCAGATATGCTGTTGCTTGCAAATGATTTTAATGATTCAGCTATTGATTATCTCAGACTATCAATGCCCACCAAAGCATCGGAGTATATGATTTCAGGCACACCTGTTATAGTATACTCCCCGGAAGAAACCGCCGTATCATCCTATTTCAGAAAGAATGGATGTGGTCATTGTGTTACAACCAACCAGGCAGATCAAATTGCAAGTGAGATAGAAGTCATGCTAAACGATGAACAGTATCGTAGAAAAATAGCATCAAAGGCCATCTCCCTGGCAGCGGAACAGTTTGACGGAGAGAAGGTACGGCATCATTTCCAACAACAATTGATCCGAATTATGCATTAGAAGCAAATGAGCGAATCGGTCTTTCTTTTACCGGGAAGAAAGGCACCTAAGAGAACTGTAGAATGATTATTCTTGTACGCTAATTTAAATGCCCAATTTATTGAACATATTAATTGTATCATCAGACAAGTACCCTGATGGAGGAGCTTCAGCTAACAGACACCTGGCTTATGCCAAGGGCTTGGTAGAGAGTAAGCATTCGGCGTACTACATGTTGACATAGATCTGGCCAATGGCTATATTGCCGCAGTTAGGTTTTATCACAACTTTTCTGGAGTTCTTTGATATTCTGTAAAAAGTAGATGAAGTGTTCAACTTTTTCCAACAATCTC
>JAKQFQ010000013.1 GCA_029558315.1 Bacillota bacterium | reverse complement strand
TCATCATAGTGTCCAATCTATTGTTTTTTCAGTTTCATGGCTTTAGCTTCTGCTTGTTCCAACTTGCCTACGAATAAGAAAGCCTGTTCTGGCCAGTCATCACAATAGCCGTCTATAATCGCTTTGAAACCATTGATTGTATCTTTGATGGATACGTATTCACCTGGATAATTGGTAAACTCTTCTGCCACAAAGAAAGGCTGTGAGAAGAATCTTTCCAGTTTACGGGCACGGTTAACGACCAGTTTATCATTTTCTGATAACTCGTCCATACCCAGAATGGCAATAATATCTTGCAGATCTTTGTATTTCTGAATAATTCTCTGCGTTTCACGCGCCACCTGATAGTGTTCTTCGCCAATAATCTTTGGATCAAGAATACGGCTGGTGGACATGAGCGGATCTACTGCCGGATAAATACCTAATTCCACAATACGTCTGGAAAGGAAGGTGGACGCATCAAGGTGAGAGAAGGTGGTTGCCGGTGCAGGATCTGTAAAGTCATCTGCTGGCACGTAAATCGCCTGAACAGAAGTGATAGATCCATTGACAGTTGAAGTAATACGTTCTTGTAATTCACCCATTTCTGTTGCCAGGGTTGGCTGATAACCAACGGCAGAAGGCATACGACCCAGCAGAGCTGATACCTCACTACCTGCCTGAGTAAAACGGAATATATTGTCAATAAAGAGTAAAACGTCTTTTTTGGCCACATCACGGAAGTATTCAGCAATAGTGAGGCCTGTAAGACCAACACGCATACGTGCACCAGGTGGTTCATTCATCTGACCGAAGACCATCGCTGTATTCTTAATAACGCCTGACTGATTCATTTCCAGCCAGAGGTCATTACCTTCACGGGTTCTTTCACCAACACCGCAGAATACGGAATAACCACCGTGTTCAGTTGAGATGTTTCTGATTAATTCCTGAATCAACACGGTTTTACCGACACCTGCACCACCAAAAAGACCTGTTTTACCTCCTTTTAGGTAAGGTTCAATCAAGTCAATCACTTTGATACCAGTTTCAAGAATCGCTTCTTTAGTATCCAGTTCTTCATAAGCAGGCGCTTGTCTGTGAATGGAGAAATGTTCCTGTGCTTTAACAGGACCCTGTTCATCTACAGGATCGCCCACAACATTGAGAATACGCCCTAAAACACATTCTCCGACAGGAACTGTAATTGGATTGCCTGTATCAGTAACATCAGTACCTCTGATGATACCGTCAGTAGAATCCATCGCAACAGCACGAACTGAGTTTTCACCCAGATGAAGCTGTACTTCAAGCGTTAGCAATTTTCCGCCTTCGCGTTGAATGGTTAACGCATTATGAATTGCAGGAAGTTTTCCTTCCGGAAATTCTGCATCGATAACGGGGCCGATAACCTGAACGACTTTTCCTTTTATCATATTAGCCTCTATTTCTTTGATGCGGTTAATTCCACATTCTAACAATTACTGTTTGATTGCTTCCGCTCCGGAAGCAACTTCGATGATTTCGGTTGTGATCTGAGCCTGACGCTCACGGTTGTACTGCAGACTAAGCAGACCAATCAGATCGCTTGCATTATTGGTTGCATTATCCATTGCTGTCATTCTGGCTCCCTGCTCTGCAGCATTCGATTCGAGCAATACACGCCATAGTTCAACGTTTATATATTTGACACATAATTCTTCAATCAGTGCGGTTTCATCAGGTTCATAGATAAAGTCAATCATGGAGATGTCATCAGACTCTGAAGGAACCACAGGAAGAATTTGCTTACAAACTAATTCCTGCTGAATGGCAGACTTAAATTCATTATAGATTACTTCTACTTTGTAGTATTCACCATTGGTATAAACTTCCAGCAAAGCTTCTCTGATTGGGTGAATTTTTTCAATTTCAATACCTTCTGCGAGATTATAGAAATGCTTTACGACATTTTCTTTTCTTTTGAAGGCATCATACGCTTTTCTTCCAATACAGAATAAATCAAAAACTTTATCTTGATTTTGCTTAATATAGGATGTTGCAAAGCGAATTACACTGGAGTTGAATGAACCGCAAAGTCCGCGATCACCAGTTACCACAACTAACAGTATTTTACCTTTTGGATTAGGAGATATCAACATTGGATGAGGATTTGTATTGTTTTTTTTCTGAAGTAT
>JAKQFQ010000007.1 GCA_029558315.1 Bacillota bacterium | reverse complement strand
TGTAGATTTAACATTCATTGTATATACCTCTTTTAATTTTGGATTTTTACCAACTGCCCAGGTCAGTAATAATCTAAATTTACTTGAGGTATTTTTTTGTGTCAATCTCTTGACCTATTTAAAGTATACAGGAAGCTTTCTCAAATAAAAAGACCACCTATCCTACTAAGATAAGTGGTCAATAGAAAACTTAAAAATACTTATATTTCTGTTTACTCATCTTGGCAGTCCATATATTTGCATACACAATTAAAACCATACACGTTCACACAGTGCATAGCATGGTCCATTGAATATGAATATCTGACTGCAAATCTATTCATGAGAAAACTCCTTTCAAAAAATTATTGTGTTAACTGTACTCCTTCAGCCAATACCTGTCAATCCTTTTTTAATAATAAATGATGAAAAAAAGCAATCTCTTTATACGCAGTAATCTGCGCTACTCTCATCTCCAACCGCATCATCTTATCCTGCCAATCTTCACTGTCATGTTTTTCTTGATTCTGCTGTAAATCCCAGAAGGTTCTAATACCAAAGATCTCAGTAATTTTTAGTCCTGGTTCCCAACCCAAAATATCTTCATCATCATAATATCTTATTGCACCAAACTTAGAGGCTGTTGAATTTTCTCCGTCAAGAAGCGCATTGGCCTTTTCAAACTCATCGAGCAAAACCGCCATCTGCATTACTCTTCCGGCTCTATTGTGCTTTGCAATGGACATAACGCCATCCTTCTTTAAAACTCGTGCTAAAGCTTTTACCACATCCTCTTTAGCATCAATGTATTCCAGCACATTGTGACATATAATAAAATCAAAAGTCTCGTCCTCAAACGAAGCCAGAGCATTAGCATCTCCAACAATCTGAGTGTACTCATAGTCTTTCCATGCATTGGAAAGCATTTCCTCAGACGGCTCTATGGCAGTAACCTCATTATTCCCCGCAAAATGATTTGCTGTAATTCCTTCTCCACTGCCAAAATCAAGAATCTTTTTTCCTTCAAGATTCCCTATCTGCTCCCATACAATTTTCTTAAATAATCTCTCCCACGCAGGGAGTTCTGTAATATTATGCATATTTGTCAGTCCCCAATTTTCATATCATCTGAAAAGCTTTCAAAGCCTCCACAATAGCCTCTTCCTTCTCCTTAGGACACTGTGGTTGTCTTGCATTCTCCGACTTAGGCAGATTAAAGTTTTCAGCAAGCTCTAATCCACATTTTCTCTTTATCTGCGCAATATTAAGGCTGCTTACCTTCATCCCATCATTATGCTCTGCAACATACTTCTTTATCTTTTCATAGGTTGCCTTTGTTTCAGCCGAAGTGCCCTCTAATTCAGCTACATCAATATCCACATCAATATAATCATCCGGTTTCTGACGGAGTTGGGAAAGAAGAACAACCGTCTCCACATGCATCGTGTTCCCAAACATATCACACGCCCTTACCTTCTTCAGTTCATACCCCTGTTCCTGCAAATACTTCACATCTCTGGCAAGCGTTGCACTGTCGCAGCTTACATAGACAATCCGGTCCGGCTGCATTTGTACCATAGTGTTTAGGCAGACTTCGTCGCAGCCTTTTCTGGGTGGATCAACAACAATCACATCCGCATGCGCTTTCCGTCCGGCGGCATTTTCCTTCTCATAATATTCCGGCAACACTTCCTCCGCCTTACCGACATAAAATTCCACATTGGTAATCCGATTATTTGCCGCATTGGCTCTGGCATCCTCGATGGCCTGCGGCACAATTTCCACACCACGCACCTGCGCTGCGCTTTTTGCCAAAAACAGGGAAATGGTTCCAATTCCGCAGTAGATGTCCCATACAGTCTCCCTTCCGGTCAGTCCGGCATAGGCAAGCGCCGTCGAATACAGTCTTTGCGTCTGTCCGGGATTCACCTGATAGAACGAGAGTGGGGAAACATGATATTCCACACCGGAATCCTCGCGTCTTGTCCACACACCTTTGGCGGCATCATAATCACTCTGATAGATCGTATCCTTTATCGTATCCTCACCGCGTAATGTCTGATATGTCCGTCCAAGAATCACATTAGTATTTTCCTCATTCACACTAATCGAGAACGAATGCATCCCCGGAATATTCCATAGTTCATCAGCTAAAATATCGGCCTTTGGCAGGGTCTTTCCATTGATAACCAGACATACCATCAACTGTTGGCTGACAAAGCCTTTCCGAATCAGTACATGTCGCACCAGCCCTTTTCCGGTCTTCTCATCATAGGCCTCCACCTGATGCTTCTCCATATAGGCAAGAACAGTCTTTAATACCAGCTCATTTTCCGTAACCCCAAGTATACAGTCCGTGTTGGCAATGATATCATGGGTCCGTCCTGCATAGAATCCGCAAATGGTTTTTCCGCTTTTATCCCTGCCTACCGGGAACTGCGCTTTATTCCGGTACCGCATTGGTATTGATCCTTCTTCCACATCCATGCCAATGATGGGCTCCATAATGGTGTCCAGATGCTCTGCATCCACACCACCGATACGCACCAGATGATTCCGCACCTTATCCTGCTTGAATTCCAACTGCTTCTCATAGGCAAGCGCCTGAATCTGACAGCCCCCACAGGCTCTTGCATAAGGACACGCAGGCGTAATACGATAAGGAGAGGGCGTAATCACCCTCTCGACTCTCGCAAATGCATAATTCTTTTTTGCTTTCAATATTTTAGCTTCAATCACATCTCCCGGCAGTGCATCCTTTATAAATAGTGGAAATCCATCCACCTTGCCGATGCCTTCGCCCTCCGCGCCAAGGTCTGTAATCGTTACCTCACACAATTCATTTTTATTCCACATACCATTCCTCGCAGCTACAATGTTTTTCATTTCTACGATATCATCTCTTGCTTTTCATCTCTTGTGCCAATTCTTCAAATCAATCCGGCAACCACACGCCCGCAGAAATATACGTCTTTCGTGACTCTGACAATTACCTGGCTTACAAATCCCCTGTCATACGAAGATTTGTCTCCAGATATCGGTTGAATCCAAGCCACTCCCTGCTCTCCGTATTCTCCAATACCTCGGCAAATGTCTCCATCTTCGCGTCTGTATTATCTGCAAAGGACAGAGCAACTGCCTCGATTAATGCCGGTTTCTTGGGTGAACCATATTCAAGCTCTCCATGATGCGACAGGATGCAATGCTTCAATTCGCCAAGTAACTGCGACGGGAAATCTAAGATTTCTTTCGCATGCTCTGTAATCATCTCCGAGCCCATAACGATGTGTCCGAGTAACTGGCCTTCGTCCGTATAATCATTTTCCGGAAATCCTGAGATTTCCTTAATCTTACCAATATCATGTAACAGCGCTGCGCTGATGAGCAGATCCTTTTTGAGCATCGGATAAGCGCCACAGTAATAGTTACACAGATTCGTAACACTTAAGGTATGCTCCAGCAAACCGCCAATAAATCCATGATGTACACTCTTGGCTGCGGATGCATTTTTAAATCTCTTTGCCAATGTCTCATCTCCAAAGAAGGACAACAGCAACTGCTTGAGATACGTATTTTCAGTTCCATTGACGTAGGCCATCACCTGCGCATACATTTCCTCGATATTCTTCTTGGTACACGGCATATAATCAGCAGGATCATACTCGCCCTCCTGACATTTACGGATTCTTGTCAGTTTCGCCTGCTTCGCACCGGCAAATGTAATGACATCTCCGGCTACCTCAATGTAATCTCCAGTCTCGTACTCGCCAATGCCCGGGCTATATGGCTCCCAGACTTTCGTATCCAGGGTTCCGCTCTTATCCTGTAGGATCAGACTGTCATATGGCTTACCGTTCTTGGTCTCTGTAGATAATTTGTTCTTGCAAAAATAAATACCGCGGATGTTATTTCCTTCCGCCAAATCCTTAATATACTTCATCTTAAATCCTTCTTTCTTATATTTTCTATCTTTGATTCACTATTCAAGCGTGCCTAGTTCCGCCTCAACCGATATCACCTTATACTCTGTACCACTGAGTCTGGAATAAGTAACAGTTACCGTATCTCCCGGCGAACATTGTGACATGGTTGTCATATAATCTTCTATCGAGTAAATGGCAATTCCGTTGATTGACTGAATCACATCCCCCTTGGCGATTCCTTCACTCATAGCCGGCGAATTCAGCTCCACCTGATCAACATACACGCCCTGAGGAATCCCCAGTTCTGTACGCGTCGTTTCCGACACATCAGACAGACAGAGGCCAAGATATGGTGATGCAATATCATTGGACATCCTTTCAATCATGGACCTGATGCTACTGATTCCATATGCGTAGATCAGATTCTCCATTCCTTCCCCATTATATTCCTGACAAATGATTCCTACAACCTGCCCTCTGGTATTTATAATAACTCCATTGGCCGTCTGACTTCCATAGATATCTGTGGAGAGCAGCTGGTAAGAGGCATCCGCAAGGCTGATTCTTCGGTCCGCAGAAGTCACCGCTCCATAACATACTGAACTGGTTCCAAGCGGACATCCTATTGCAATCACAGCATTTCCCAGAACAGAAGATGCATAAGAACTTCCGATGGTTGCCGTTGTGATCAGTTCCCTCGTCGTCGTATCAATTGCAGCAAGACGAACTGCATAAACAGCCAGATTCGTATTGGAATCCAGTCTCTTTAACTCCGCTTCGGCACTGACTCCGTTGACAAATGTCACTCGGATACTATCAGCATTTGCAAAATTTTTTTCATCTGCCAGAATCAGTAATTCATATCCGTTATTGGCCAGGATCAGACCCGTGGTCTGATTCGTACTCAGATAAGTCTCGTTCATCCAGTCAACATCTGACGTAATTCCGGTCACCGTCACGATGCTCTTAGAGACCTCCTGGGACATCGCATAAAGCTTACGATACAGGAGCTGATAATCTGTCAGTTCCAGTATAAAATCATCCTCTGCTGCAGTAGAATAATTGGCACTTGGAGAACCGGCTCCAAGATTCTGGCTAAGGCTCTGGGAATCATCCAGATTCATCTCCTCAATGGGTGTCTCTACAAGAACCGGGTCCAGCGGAATCTCTTCATTCTCTGCTTCCGGAAGCGTCACCAGCTGCAATTCTTCCATATCTTCATCTGAGCTTAGTAGCTTACCAAATACCGGTTCCAGGCACATAAAAGTCAGACAGGCAAATAATCCAAACACGACTGCCATACCCGCCGTAATAATCATTTTTCTCATCAGCTTACGCTTATTAATTGGACGATCTTTAATTTTCTCCTGGATAAATTCATAATCGCTGCTCGACTGAACAGCGCCTTGCTGCTCTTTTTCAGAATTCTGGTTAAACGAATCTGTATTTTCACTAATGTTTTTCATGGCACTCTCCTACCAAATTGATCAGTTCCCGTACTACTGATATCTAAGTATAGCCGAATCATTGAAATTATTCAAGAAATGCCTCTGCTGTTGCCTGTTCATTGATTATCCACACTTTTACTGGTACGCAGCCGCTCATTAGTATGTTATAATGGGGTACAGAAATATCAACATGGAGATTGAAACAAAATGAATGAAAAAGTATTAAGAACTCTGGAGTTCTTTAAAATAACAGAAACACTTGCATCCTATGCCGGAAGTACACCCGCCAGGAAGCTTTGCGAAAAGCTGCGTCCCTCAAGCAATCCCGAATGGATCAATGAAGCGCAGGCACAGACAGAGGCTGCCCTGACTCGACTGTTCAAGAATGACCGGCTTTCTTTTGGTGCCAACAGTGACATCCGTAATCTGGTGAAGACGTTAGAGATTGGGCGAACGATTTCCGCCAGTGATCTGCTTGCCATCGCAAGACTTTTAGAATGCGCAGGTGCCATCCGCACCTACGGAACCAGAGAGCCTAATGACACTCAAACAGATGTCCTGGATGATTATTTTCTAAGACTGGATCCACTTCCGATTCTGTCTCGTGAGATTCTTCGCTGCATCATTTCCGAAGACGAGATTGCAGATGAAGCAAGCAGTGAGCTCTCCTCGATTCGTAAGTCCTACCAGATTATCGGCAACCGTATACACACCCAGCTTAACAACATGGTTAACTCCACTTACCGTACCTATCTGCAGGATGCTGTGATTACCATGCGTGACAACCGCTATTGTATTCCGGTTAAGGCCGAATACAAGAATCAGGTTCCCGGTATGATCCACGACCAGTCCTCCACAGGCTCCACCCTGTTCATTGAGCCTGCTGCCGTAGTCAATCTCAATAACCAACTTCGTGAACTGGAGCTCAAGGAGCAGCAGGAAATCGAGAAAATTCTGACCGGCTTAAGTGCACGTTGTACACAGCATTGTGATATTATCGCAGAGAATCAGAAGACTCTGACCATGCTGGATTTTATCTTTGCCAAGGCCAAATATGCTATGAAGTTAAATGCGACCAGACCTGTATTTAATAAGGATTACCGCATTCGTCTTCGTCAGGCAAGACATCCTCTTCTTGACCAGAAGACCGCCGTTCCGATAGATGTTCATCTGGGTGAATCCTTTGACCTGTTGATTGTTACCGGTCCTAATACCGGTGGTAAAACTGTCTCTCTAAAGACCGTCGGACTACTGACCTTAATGGGACAGGCAGGTCTTCATATTCCAACTCTGGACCGTTCTGAATTATCTGTATTCAAGGAAGTATTTGCCGATATCGGAGATGAACAGAGTATTGAGCAGAGTCTGAGTACGTTCTCCTCACATATGACTTCCATTGTTGAGATACTAAAAAAAGCCAATGCCTCCTGCCTGTGCCTGTTTGATGAACTTGGTGCCGGAACTGATCCTACGGAAGGTGCTGCTCTTGCGATCTCAATCCTCAATTATCTGCATGATCGCGCTATCCGTTCCATGGCAACAACGCACTACAGTGAATTGAAGGTATATGCACTTTCCACTGACTTTGTGGAAAATGCGTGCTGCGAATTTGATGTGGAATCCCTTCGCCCGACCTACCGCCTGTTAATTGGCATTCCGGGCAAGAGTAATGCATTTGCCATTTCAAGCAAGTTAGGACTTCCCGATGCTATCATCGCTGATGCTAAGACCTACATCAGCAGCGAGGAAGAAAGCTTTGAAAATGTTATTTCCGATCTGGAGAATCAGCGTGTCCACATTGAAAAAGCCAAGGAAGAAATCGAATCCTATAAAGCAGAGATCGAGCATCAGAAATCTCTGGTTGCCAATCAGGAAGAGAAGCTGCAGGAACAGCGGGATAAGATTCTTAAGGCCGCTCGTGAGGAAGCGCGTGATATACTTAAAGAGGCTAAGGACGTTGCGGATGAGACCATTCGTGCTTTCCAGAAGCAGGGCACCCAGATGACCATTCAGACAATGGAGAAAAAGCGTCAGAATGTCCGTCAGAAGATTGCAGAAAAGGATGCCGCTCTTGCCCCCAAAATGCATACCAATCAACCAATTTCCAATACTTTGACAGAAAAGGATGCCATTCCGGGAACTTCCGTACATGTTATTTCCATGAATCTGGATGGCACCATTACAATACGTCCGGATAGCAGAGGCTTTGTCAGTGTTCAGTGCGGTATCATCACCTCCAAGGTTCGTCTAAACGACCTTGTTCGTGCCGAAGTTGTTGCCACACCGAAGAAAAAAGGACACGGCAAAGTAAATATCAGTAAGGCTTCCAACATTTCACCTGAAATCAAGGTAATTGGAATGACGGTGGATGAAGCCTTAGCCGTTATCGATAAACATCTCGATGATGCCTATCTGTGTCATTTGCCCAAAGTACGAATTGTACATGGTAAAGGAACCGGTGCCTTGCGTAACGGTATCCATGCTTATCTTCGTACCTGCCCGTATGTCAGCAGCTTTGCACTGGCAGCGCACGGCGAAGGTGACGCAGGTGTCACAGTTGTAGAATTTAAATAAACAGCCAGTCTAAAATCAGGAGGAACTATATGTCAGCCAAACAGAAAATACTGATCGTCGATGATGACAGTAACATTGCTGAGTTAATCAGCCTTTACCTTACAAAGGAATGCTTCGAAACCATGATTGTCGGAGATGGAGAATCTGCGCTTGCCGCAGTCACAACATTTGAGCCCAACATTATTCTGTTGGATCTGATGCTCCCCGGGATCGATGGGTATCAGGTCTGCAGAGAAGTACGTGCAACTTCACAGATTCCCATTCTGATGCTTTCTGCAAAGGGAGAGGTATTTGACAAAGTGCTGGGACTGGAGCTGGGTGCCGATGATTATATGGAGAAACCATTTGACTCTAAGGAATTGGTTGCCAGAGTAAAGGCGATCCTTAGAAGATATAAACCCGCTTCTGCGGCTCCTGCTGCATCCAATCTAGAAGAAGTTCGCTATCCGGATCTGGTGATCAACCGTACCAATTACTCTGTCCTCTATATGGGCAATAAGATTGAGATGCCTCCTAAGGAACTTGAGCTTTTGTATTTCCTTGCAGCTTCACCTAATCATGTATTTACCAGAGAGCAGCTCCTTGACCAGATCTGGGGCTATGAATATCTTGGCGATACCAGAACGGTTGATGTTCATATCAAGCGTGTTCGTGAGAAAATCAATGATCACAGTGACTGGAAGATTGCAACCATCTGGGGTATCGGTTATAAATTTGAAACTACAATTACACCCTGATAAGAGGTAACTATGCGTAAGACCCTATACTTAAAATTCGTAATTGCATATTTGATTTTTGCCGTGTTCGGCTTTATTGTCGTTGCAACCTTTATGCAGGAAATGACGCTGGAACAATTGCAGAAGGATAAGGCAGAGGAACTTTACCGTGCAGCCACCATGCTGGCAGAGGAAGATGCCGCAGCTCTATATAGCAACAACATTTCCATTGTTTCATTAAAAGAAGAAATTGACGATATGAGTTCGATGCTGGATTCCACAATCTGGATTATTAACCCCTCCGGGTTAATCGTAATCAGTTCTGCCCAGCCTGTAAATATTTACAACCCGATTACAATTGAAGGTTTTGATCCGACTGCTCTGGCAGGCTCCTTCTATACAGTTGGTGATTTTCATGGTGTATTTAGCAGCAAGCAGTTATCCGTAGCAGCACCGATTACCTCCGGATATTCTGTTAAAGGTTATGTCATTTTCCATTATGATCTGGCTCTTCTGCAGAATAATGTTAACAGTTTTCTGAATATTGATTATCTGATGTTAGTGATTCTGTTTTTGCTGTCTCTGATTATCCTGATTTTCTTCACCGAGATGGTATATCTTCCGCTGCGCAAGATTACAGTTGCGACAGAACAGTACGCAAGTGGTAATCTTCATTATGAATTTCAGGTAGAAAGCGAGGATGAGATTGGCTATCTTGCCGCGTCTCTGTCTTATATGGCCAAGGAACTGGCCAGGGGTGAGGATAACCAGAAGCATATTGTTGCCAATGTCTCACACGATTTCCGTTCTCCGCTGACCTCGATTAAAGGATATCTGGAAGCCATGCAGGATGGAACAATTCCAGCTGAACTTTATCCAAAGTATGTGAACACCGTTCTCAATGAGACAGATCGACTGATCAAGTTGACCAACAGTCTGTTAACCCTGAATAACCTTAATACGCAGGGAATGATTCTGGAGAAATCCGACTTTGATATAAATGAAATTATCCGGCAGACAATCTCTACTTTTGAGGGAAGCTGTCGTAATAAAAAAATAGCAATCGAATTGACACTGACCGGAGAGATTCTTCTGGTCAATGCGGATATGTCAAGAATTCAACAGGTGCTGTATAACCTGATTGATAATGCAATCAAATTCAGTCACCGAAACTCCGTGATTAAGGTTGAGACTACCGAGCGACATCATAAGATCTTCGTCTCAGTCAAGGACAGTGGCATTGGAATTCCCAAAGACAGTATTAACATGGTGTGGGATCGTTTCTATAAGACAGATATTTCCAGAGGCAAAGACAAGAAGGGAACAGGCCTTGGACTTTCCATTACGCGTGAGATTATCCGTGCCCACGCAGAGAATATTAATGTAATCAGTACTGAGGGTGTAGGCACGGAATTTATCTTCACACTTCCAATCTCCAACCATATGGCTGATGAGACTGAAGAAGAGGAGTAGAGATTATTGCAGGAACATGCGAAGCAGGTTCTCATGAAGTTTCTTATATGGCTGGTTTCTCATCGGGAGATCCAGCCATGTTTTTTTATCCAGGATACTCTTCCTGTGGGAAAATGTCTCAAATCCAGCCTTGCCATGGTAAGCACCCATACCGCTCTCGCCCAATCCACCAAATGCCATCTCAGAGGTTGCAATGTGAACCACCACATCATTGATACATCCGCCACCGTATCTTATGCGTCTTGTGATGTTTCTTCTTTGCATAGGATTGCAGGTGCTTTAGCATATGGCTAATCTCGCTAACCGTAAGTCCTACCTCACACATGTAACCTTCCATTGCGCCTTTGCCAAGGTCCTCCTTCAAGGCATGTCAAACTCTTTGGTGGCGGTATTCTCACCGAGAGCTACTTGCTGAATACCAATTTTCGTGAGCATATCTCTCCAAGCGATTATCCCAGGGTCCAAAAGGATATCCAGACAGCTATTATAACGAATGAAGAAGTCATTGACGAAATTGAATTCCGTGATTTTCTCGACTCTGATACTCCAATCTATGTCCGTTCGATGATTCGTGTAATTGCCAAATCAGGGGAACGTTACCTGTTTTATTGCATGATGGATAACATCACAGAACAGCGAATTGCAGAACAGCAACATCAGTCAATTGTCAACGATATTATTACGGAGAAGGAAACAAACGCCCAGCTTCAATTTGTAAATGATATCACACATGAGATATTGTCTCATACTAAGATTTCAAAAGCGCTGGATGCAACTGTAAAACTCTTAACACAGCATTTCTGCAGCGATCGTGCCTATATTGTAGAATTTGATTATCACAACGAAACTTCCAGCAATACTTATGAGGCATGTGCTGATGGTATTGAGAGCAAGCAAAAGTATTTGCAGCAGATTCCACTGGAGAATTCCAGTCAATGGATGAAAACACTAAAGAACAACGAGATGATCTATCTTACGGATGTATCCTCAATGACAGATGGACGAGACGAAATCCTGCAAATGCTGGTGCACAGAAAGATACGTTCCATCATTATTGCACCACTCATGCTCGCCGGCAGACTGATCGGTTTCTTTGGTGTGGATAATCCCAAGCAAAAGCTTAATAAGTGCGAGCGTTTAATGTCCCTGGGCGACATCATTGCAATCGTGTTAGAACGACGCAATCTGCAAAGTATAGCACAAGAGGACAGTACTTCTATTGCCCGGCTTATGACAGATACACCGGGTGGTTTCTGCAGAATTCAGATTCACCCCCATAAATCACCTGAAATCGCCTATGTTAATGAAGGTTTCTGCAACCTTCTGAACATGACCAAGGATGAAGTAATGACCGCATTTGGACAAAATGCACTTCTCTTCCTTCATTGTGAGGATGTGAATTACATTGAGGGAGAAGGCCAGAAACGAATAGCAGACGGCAATCATTTTAGAGTTAAATGCCGTCTGCTTAAGAAGGATAAAACCAGCCTTCCAGTTACTGTATTTGGCCGATTTACCAAGACTAATACCGGAGAATGTTTTCTGAACTCTTACTACACTGACATGTCATAGATCATTGATTCTAATTAATTGCAAACTAATTATGCTTCGCCACGATTCTATTACTCCTTCCAGTGCAGGTGATGCAGTTCTCCCTGCTTCTGAAATGCCTGGAATCCATTCTGCCTCAGTGCCTCATAGAGAACAATACTAACAGAATTGGACAGATTTAACGAACGAATACTATCTAACATCGGAATACGGATACAGGTGGCCTCATTATCTACAAGGATTTCCTCCGGAATACCGGCACTCTCCTTGCCAAACATAATGAAATCATCTGGTCCGTATTCTACTTCTGTATACATTCTTTTGGCTTTGGTCGTTGCCATAAAGATCTTAGCACCCGGATGCTGCTCCAAAAACTCCTCATAGTTCACATATCTCTGATAATCGAGTTGAGACCAGTAATCCATTCCGGAACGCTTCAGTTCCTTCTCGTTTAGTCGAAATCCCAGTGGCTCAATTAAGTGTAATTTGGACCCTGTTGCAACACAGGTTCTTCCGATATTACCTGTATTGGCAGGTATCTCCGGCTGATGTAGTATTATATTCATTTCTTCTCTTCTCTCAGTCTTTCAATGAATCGCTTCATACGATCCAATGCAATCTTTAAGTTCTCAATAGAATAAGCGTAGGAGATTCTAAGATAGCCTTCTCCACAATCACCAAATGCGGTCCCCGGTACAACGGCAACTTTTTCCTCTTTCAGGAATCTTGTAGCAAATTCATCAGAAGTCATACCGAATTCTTTAATACATGGGAATACATAGAAAGCACCAAATGGTTCAAAGCATTCCAGTCCCATTTCCCTGAACACATTCATGAGGAAACGTCTTCTCTGATTATAGGCATCACGCATCATAAGAACATCCTCATCACCATTCTTCAATGCCTCTACCGCTGCATACTGACTGGTTGTCGGTGCACACATAATTGCAAACTGATGAATCTTTATCATCTGTTGGATAATTGGCTCCGGTCCACAGGCATAACCAAGTCTCCAGCCGGTCATTGCATATGCTTTGGAGAATCCATTGATCAGAATCGTTCTCTCCTGCATTCCCGGTAAGGATGCGATGGATATATGATCACCTTTGTAGGATAACTCCGCATAGATTTCATCTGAAATAACAAACAGATCCTTTTCAATGATAACCTCTGCAATTGCCTCAAGGTCTTCCTTCTCCATAATGGCGCCGGTTGGATTATTCGGAAACGGCAGCACCAATACTTTGGTCTTATCTGTAATTGCATCACGTAATTCCTGTGCCGTTAATCTAAACTCATTCTCCGCTTTTAAGTTAATGATAACCGGAACTCCACCTGTTAAGACGGTACACGGTTCGTAAGATACATAACTTGGCTGAGGAATCAAGACTTCATCTCCTGGATCAAGCATAGCACGAAGTGCGATATCGATTCCCTCTGATCCTCCAACCGTTACGATAACTTCATCATTATAGTGATAGGAAACACCAATACGACGTTTCAGATAATTGCATATCTCGACTTTTAATTCTTTCAAACCTGCATTGGAAGTATAGAAGGTTCTTCCCTTCTCTAAGGAGTAGATACCCTCATCACGAATATGCCATGGAGTATCAAAGTCAGGTTCTCCAACGCCAAGAGAAATCGCATCCTTCATCTCACTGACAATATCAAAGAATTTACGAATTCCGGATGGTTTAATGGTTACTACTTTTTCTGATAATGGATTTCTCATGGGGTAATCATCATCCTTTCATCTTCATTTTTCTTAGACATAATTGTGCCATGGTCCTTGTATTTCTTAAGAATAAAATGAGTTGCTGTACTTAAGACAGAATCCATTGTTGATAATTTGTCTGACACAAAATTAGATACTTCTTTTAGTGATTTGCCTTCCAGAATGACCATCAGATCATATCCACCGCTTATCAGATAGACAGACTTTACTTCCGGGTACTTGTAGATTCTCTCTGCAAGAACATCAAATCCCTGTCCACGCTGTGGCGTCACCCGAACCTCAATCAGAGCCGTTACCTTTTCCATGGAGGTCTTCTCCCAGTCAATCATGGTATGATATCCGCAGATTACACCTTCTTCTTCCATTTTATTCATTTCACTTACGACAGCTTCTTCCGTCATTCCGAGTCTGATTGCCAGTTCCTCAGAATCTACTCTGCTGTTTTTCTCAATTGCACTTAAAATTTCTTCACGCATCACAATACCTACCTTTCTTAGTTGTGGTTATCTATTACTTTATATAGGGCATCCGGCTGTGGCGGTGTCAGGAAACGCTTCTCTTCCTCATTCACAATCAGTCGATCATTGTCTGCTGTTGTTTTACCAATGACCACTGCCTCGATTCCTTCAGCTGATAACCTTTTTACCAAATCCCCTCCATTCTCTGTTGTTATTAATAAACTTCCAGAGGACAACAGTTCATAGGGATTAACATCATAATAATTACAAATTTCAACCGTCTCCTGACGAATTGGAATCTTCTTTAGCTCTACTTTCAGTCCAACGCCGGAACGTTCTGCCATATTCCAGAGGGCACCAAATACTCCGCCTTCTGCAATCAGTGATATGTCTCCCGCGTCGGACTTGCCGGCGAGTGCCGCCTCAGGTAATACAGAGAGCCATTGCTTTAGACCTTTGGCTTCTTCAATATAATCGGTTGAAAAACGAGTACGTAACTCATCCTCTTTTAAATGTGCGATGATTGCAGTACCTTCTAACCCTATCCACTTGGTCACTACAACATCCTGTCCCGCGACTGCGCCGGAAGTCAGAAGATAGCAGTTCTTTGCTGCTTTTCCTATTCCGGTTATATGTATCACTGGCTGATTCACTGCCTTTGTCACCGTTCCATTTGCACCCACAATCTGAATTTGTAACTTAGCAGCAATTGCTTCTGCCTGTTTCATCCATTGGTGAAGTTGTTCCTCCTCGTAGTTCTCTGGGAACATACTACCGGATAAATTGACTGCAACAGGTTGCGCTCCTCTAACTGCAATTTCATTGGCAACCCGTTGGATCGCATAGCCTCCGGCATCTGTTACAGGTGCAGCTACTGTAATACTCTCAGTAACTAAGATTTCATCCTCATCTAACGATAAAATGGCGCAATTATCCCCCAGGGTTGCGCCACTTAAAACTTCATTCCTATGATATTGTATCTCACGTAGTACTGAGCGTTTCATTACACTCTCAGTTAATTGTCCTATTTTCATATCTATCCAGCGTCTTTCTTACGTATTCATCGTATGAGATTCCACGGATTGACCGACTAGCTTAGTTGGCAGGTGGAGCCTGCTGTCCTTCCTGCGGCTGTTGCTGCTGTGCATCCTGTTGCTGCTGCGCCTGTATCACAGTTGCCTCCGCAATAATCTGATCTGCGGTTGCTTTACACTGATCAATGCTGCCTGTCGCGACTGCTGCCATCATTCGGTTATAATAGTCCGCATTAGCAGTGTTAACACCAACTACGGCGGTTCTTGGAGATGCACTATAGCTACTGCTGTTTACCTCAGTACGGCTTACCTCAACTCCATCTTCATATACGACTTTCCATAATTTGGCTTTATAGCCTATATGTGCTGACTGTATGCTGAAATAGCCGATTCCCTGCCCGGGATCTGCTACAATTGTCTCTGTATCCGGCACTGTCTCAGAAAGCGTCTCACTTACAAATTCTATCGTACGATTGGAAGGACGTGTCTCTACACCATAAATATTAAAAGTAATCTGCTTGTTCTCTGTATAACCTTCAATATAAATAGGATAATCCGTATTATTCACAAAGGTAAAATCTTTCCCTGATGATTCTGCAATTGCTGCATCTGCTGATCGCTGCACATAGCTGACAATCATAGAGTGGGAATGACGCTGTGTTACTTCCAACTCTGCACGCAATACTGCATTATAAAGCGTGGAAGATACCTGACAGATTCCGCCACCCAGACTGTCGACAACCTGACCATTTAAATATGATCCTGCCAGATAGTATCCGTTTTCCTCTGTAAAGGGCTTCACTGTTTCGTATGTAGAAAATTCTTCTCCCGGGTACAAGGTGATACCATTAATCAAATTACAACCATTCGCAACGTTATTACTGCGATTGCTTCCGGAGGTTGAATAACTGGTTGTAAAAGTACCAAGCACATCCGTTACCTGTGCAAGCTCTTCTTCATTACCTTTTGGTTCAACTTTATTTACAATCAGTGGAATACTGGTTGTTCCTTCTTTATAATAAGTAAATAAACTGTTCTGTAAGTCGGTCGCTGATGCAACAACATCAAGCATTTCGCCACTCTGTCCACCAACTACGACGAATTCATCATTCTCTCTGGCAAGTGTTGCGTTCTCAACTTCAATATCATAGACAGAACATTGCTCTGTCAGGAATGTCTGCATGGCAGTATCATCAAAAGAAATCTGTAATGGCAGAACCATTCCATTCATTTCAATATCTTTCTGCATCTTATATCTGGCAATAACATTACCTTCGTTAATAAGTGTAGTTGCCTGCTCAACAACTTCAGGATTGGTCCAGGTCGGTCCAAAATCTCCAATCTTCACCGTAACAGTCTGACCTTGCGCAACAATCAGACTAATCTCGCTCTCACTCATAGTTGCAAGATATTGTTGTACTGCTGCAGTTGCTTCTTCCGGTGTCATTCCGGAAACATCAATATTCTCTATATAAATGCCTTGATAGATTGTATCCTGTGCCGCTTTTACCGGCAACACAAATACTGCTGCAATACTTAATACTGCTATCAGCATTGTTGTAATAAAGCAGAGCTTTCTATTCATAATAAGCCTCCGTATTGAACTTTACTCTTTTATTTGCAAATCAATCTCTTGTTTCGTATAATCAAAATAGAAAGATTGAAATAATGATTAACGTAATAATTACATTAGAAATGATGCGATTGTAGGAACAACCATTGCAAGGACAAGTAAAACAATAATTACAGTTGAAATCGTCTTTTTAGTTTTATTACTATGCATATTTAACATTTCGGCACCTCCATGGTGTACAAACAATAGTTACCTGACATTAATTTCGAAAATCCCAGTACCTTCGGGCTTTACTTGAAAGGATATTATATATGAAAATTCCCGTAATTGCAATAGTTCTGCTTTTTATCATAATCCTTACGGTCGCTATCAAACGTTCTGATCGTGTCATGAGTAAGCAAAATGAATCTTTCTGGGAAAAAGAGCAATTAGCCAACTCCGTTCGTAAAAAAACCCTTGATAATCTTTCTTATATTACCATTCCTGCAGATTTTTTCAATATACATTTTGACAGTTCTGATGAAAACGCAACGGAAGCGTTACGTATGCTTCATTTTCTTAACGATCAGAAAATAGTTAATTTTACTGGAATTACCAACACCGAGCTAAAGTTAACCTATGGCACAGCCAATATTACTGTTTTAACAGAATATGATCAGAACTATACCATGCTCGCCAGAGCTTTACAAAAACTGGCAGATTCACTAATGAAGGCCGATCGGATCAGCGAAGCAAGAACTGTCCTGGAATTCTCAGTTGAAACCAAAACCGATGTCAGTGCCACATACAAGATGTTAGCAGAAATCTATCTTAAGGATTGTACCCCTGAGAAAATCGATTCTCTGATTGCAACTGCAAGAACTTTGAACAGTGCGATGGCACCTTCTATTCTTCGTTCCTTAGAAGCTCTACGCCCGGTGCAATAGAAAGCGCAGGCAAATCCCTGCCGTATTGTGCAATCATCTGATCAATCAATCGACTTGCCTCATTCTTCGTCAGTCTCTCAATCGAAATCTCTGTATTAATCTTATGCACTTCCCTCATTCGATATAACCTTTCCTTCTGTGCATTTGTTGCCGGTCCCTCTCTTTTGACCTTATAGCACAAGGAATGTGGTGTAAAATTCTTTTCTTCTTTTTCCTTATAAAATGTCTGTAATAATTTCTGATAGAGTTCATGTGTTGCAATTGCATCTTCTAATGCACGATGCTCTTTGTGTTCTATCTGAAAATGCAGACAGAGCTGATGCAGATTACGGCTTGGCAAATCAGCAAGATAAATTCGGGATAAATGTAATGTATCAACAGCTTTCTTCTCAAATTGCATTCTCTGATTAACTGCTACACGTTTTAAAAACGAATAATCAAACAGCACACTATGTCCCAGTAAAATATCCTCTCCAATGAATTTTAGTATGTCCTTAATCTTGTCTTCCACGAACGGGGCCGCTTCCACATCATTTTGACTAATGCCCGTCAGTTCCTCAATTCTTGAAGAAATCTCTCTTCCTGGTTGTATCAGCGTCTGATATCGATTTACGATCTTTCCATTCCTCACCCTGACTGCGCCAAATTCAATAATCTTATCATTCTTTGGTTCCAGACCTGTTGTCTCAAGATCCAATGCTACATAGTCATTGATCATTTCTTCTTCTCTCTTTTCTTATAGTTCTCACACAGATCCTGAAGAAAACATTCTTCACAACTCGGTCTTGGTGCAGTGCAGATACTTCTTCCCAGGGCAATCACCTGTATGTTGAATAGAATCCAGTGTTCTTTCGGTAGTACCCTCATCAGGTCACGCTCCACTTTCTCAGGTTCTTCCTCTTTCGTCAGACCAAGTTTACCGGCAATTCTTTTCACATGTGTATCCACTACAATACTTGGTTCATGATAAATGTTCCCACGAATCACATTGGCCGTCTTACGTCCCACTCCCGGTAGTGCTACCAGTTCCTCTATTGCACTTGGCACCACCCCGCCATAGTCTCGTAAAAGTGCCTGTGCACATCCAATAATGTTCTTCGCCTTATTATGGTAGAAGCCGGTAGAGTGAATGGCCCTCTCCATTTCCGGCAAAGAAGCTGTGGCAAATGCTTCCAACGTCGGATATCGTACAAATAAATCCTTTGTCACAAGATTCACTCTTGCATCTGTACACTGCGCACTCATTATTGTGGCAAACAGTAACTGCCAGGGTGTCTCATAATGCAGATAGCAGACAACTTCCGTCCCATATTGTGCATCCATTCTTTTCAACAATTCTTCTATCTTCTTTTTGGTCATCCGTTCTCTCCCGTAAGCCTGACTTCCTTATGCAGCGGTATTCGAATCAGTGCCGCCGCTTTTGTAATGGGATGAATCCTTTTATAATCAAAAATGATTTTACACGGTGTTTCTGATGCATCACCCGACAGGATATGACAGAAGGTTTCTGTATGCGTCATCTTCTGCAATTGCTTTGCATCATATCCTTCATAGCCATGAAGGAATTCATGCATCTGTGCCTCCTCACGGAAGAAATCTATCACTTCCTGTTCACGTCCTTCTATCACAGGTGCGAAGTCCGGCCGTTTCTTCGCATTCTCCCTTAAGTAATAATCTAACGTCAGCAGTTCCTTGTATGTTTCTATTCTACAAGATTCTCTGTCCCTTAAGTTGTACTTAACAGCAATCTGTCGATCATCCTTCTCTTCCAGGTACTCCAGTAAGATTTCATATCGTCTCAAACGCGATACACTGATAACCGGATAGCCCTTCTTCTTGTAAAATGCAGCAAGGTTCTCAAATAATGCAAATGGAGATTCCTCTTCCTTTAGGAGCTGTCGAAGCGTATGATTAAACTGTCCACTATTAGAATAATTTTCCAGCATTTCCTCAACTTCCTTTAGATGAAGTACGTCATCATAAGAAAGATATTTTGTCATAAGTATCTCATAAGGTGGCTCGTCAGTACTAAGAATTCCATGCTCTTTCGCCATGTTTTTCATTGGTGCTCCATTTAACAGCTTGAGAAATCCCAGTTGCAGTTCATCACCATTCATTGCAAAGACTTCATTAAATGACTGTGCAAATCTTTCCCTATTTTCATAAGGAAGTCCTGCAATCAGATCCAGATGCAAATGGACATTGCGGGGTTCCAATAGCAGCTCACAATTCTTCTTTAAGATATCAAGATCTGTTCGTCTGTCAATTGCTTCTAACGTCTTTGGATTCGTACTCTGCACACCAAGTTCAAGCTGCACAAGTCCAGGTCTGAGCGAACGGATTAATGTGATCTCTTCCTCTGTTAAAATATCGCCGGCAATTTCAAAATGAAAATTAGTGACACCGTTGTCATTTTCCTGTATAAAGCAAAGAATCTTCATCGCATGCTCATGATTACAGTTAAATGTTCTGTCCACAAATTTTACCTGTTTAACATTATTATTCAGAAAAAAGGTCAGCTCTTTAGATACATTGGTCATACTGCGAAATCGTAATTTTTTCTCAACCGAAGAAAGACAATAGGCACAGGAAAAAGGACAACCGCGGGAAGTTTCGTAATATATAATACGATTGTCAAAATCCTTTAAATCTTTATATGGAAATGGAATCTCATCCATCGCAAGAACCGGTCGAGGCAGATTCGTCACAGGACTGTCTATTTCACTGGGGCGATACACAATCCCACGAATCATGGACAGATCTTCTGCCAGAGTCAATGTCTCACATTTCCAATACTGATCTATCAGTTCTGCAAATGTTGCCTCACCCTCACCATACATAATGCCGTTAATCATGGGAAAGTGTTGCATTTGACTCTCAAGGTCAAAGCTCACCTCTGGGCCACCTAACCATAGCTTAGCCTGTGGTAATACCTTTCGTAATTCTGGCAAAAGTCCCTCAATAATCGTTCGATTCCAGATATATACAGATAGCGCAATCACATCCGGACGTTCCAGATAGATTCCTTTTAAAATCGACTCTGATTGCTGATTAATTGTATATTCCTTTATCACAAGCTGAGGTGTTGAAGATGCATTAGATTCCCTGTTCTCTGTGAAATATCTGTCTGCATATGCTTTCAGACTATAGATTGCCAGATTGGAATGTATGTATTTTGCATTCACCGCTACTAATAAAACTTTCATCTTTCACCCTCTTCTTCATCAAATATTATGCCGTCCAGTCTATTGTATTCGTTATTTTCCAATCAGGCAAGTGTACGCTTTGTGTTTATCCATCTTGCATTGGTACTGCTACAATTCCAGATTTGCCCCAAAAATGGCTGTTTTTTAGACAATTATACAATAAAACGCTTATTTTCCAGTGATTTATTATTGAATATATAAATAGAAACCGTTTTCTATTTATTATATACTTATGTAAATTCTAAATCAGAAAGGATATAATATCATGACTTACGAGAAAATCGTTGAGAATTTACAAAAGAAATTTGCAAAAGCCGATGTTAAAGAAATCAAAGCTCATGTAGCTGTTCAGGTTGACATCACAGGGGAAGGCGAAGGCGCATTCTATGTGGAGATCAGCGATGGTAAGCTTGCCATAGAACCCTACGAATATTACGAGCATGACGCCAAGCTTATTGTTTCTGCAGATAATCTCACCGCAGTTGTTGACGGAAAGCTTGACGCATCTGTAGCATACAACGAAGGATTACTTCAGGTAGAAGGCAATCTTGAAAGCGCTGCTGTTTTGAAGGCTCTGATTCCTGCTAAGAAGGCTGCTGCTGCTCCTAAGGTTGAAGCTAAGAAGACAGAAGTGAAGCCTGCTGTAAAGAAGGCTGAAACTCCTAAGAAAACTGCTCCTGCCAAGAAAACTGCTGCTCCTAAGGCTGAAGCTAAGAAGACAGAAGTGAAGCCTGCTGTAAAGAAGGCTGAAACTCCTAAGAAGGTTGTTGCTCCTGCCAAGAAAACTGTTGCTCCTAAGGCTGAAGTTAAGAAGGCAGAAGATAAACCTGTAATTAAGAAATAATTTGAGTTTACTTATTAAAGTAACGAAGCAATCCATAAGTATTGATTAGGGAGACAGTTCTGTCTCCCTTTTTTTTACTTGCTCTATCGTAAGACCTGTCAGTTGTGCTACTTTTTCTGGTGACATGCCATCCTGTAACATGTTGACTGCTGTCCGTTCTATTCCTTCCTGTCTGCCTTCCTCTCTGCCTTCCTCTCTTGCCTCTTCGCGTTCCTGTCGGATATGCTTTTTGGGATTGTATTCCGTTAATAACATACGTTTTACCTCCGATTGGTGAAAGCATCCTGATAGGAATATCCTTCGCCTTCTTTATTTCTGATTAAATCGATAAAATAGGAATATTCATATAAGGGTCTGCACTGTTGCAACAGTT
>JAKQFQ010000485.1 GCA_029558315.1 Bacillota bacterium | reverse complement strand
ACGGAGAAGATGTTCTCGTAATCTATGATGATTTAAGTAAGCATGCTACGGCATACCGTACACTCTCTTTGCTTCTGAGAAGACCACCTGGCCGTGAGGCTTATCCGGGTGACGTTTTCTATCTGCATTCCAGATTACTGGAGCGTGCAGCTCGTATGAGCAAGGAATACGGCGGAGGATCTCTGACCGCACTTCCAATCATCGAGACGCAGGCAGGAGACGTATCCGCTTATATACCGACCAATGTTATCTCTATTACAGATGGTCAGATCTATCTGGAGACAGAAATGTTTAACGCCGGTTTCCGTCCTGCAATCAATGCCGGTCTGTCCGTATCCCGAGTTGGTGGTTCTGCACAGATCAAGGCAATGAAGAAGATTGCCGGCGCTATCCGAGTTGAGCTTGCTCAGTACCGTGAGCTTGCAGCATTCTCCCAGTTTGGTTCTGAACTGGATGCCGATACCAAAGAGCGTCTGGCACAGGGTGAACGAATTAAGGAAATGTTAAAGCAGCCACAGTATAAACCGATGGCAGTTGAGTTCCAGATCATTATCATTTATGCTGCAACAAGAAAATATTTGCTGGATATTCCGGTAGATGATATTTTACGTTTCCAGGATGGTCTGTTTGATTACATTTCAAGCAAATATCCCGAGATTCCAGAAAGCATCAGAACCGACAAGGAAATGTCCAAAGAGATAGAAGATAAGCTTGTTCAGGCAATTGGTGAGTTTAAGAAAGAATTCAGATAAACTGTTAGTTCAGACAATGTAAAGTAAAGGAAAAGGTGACAGATTATGGCTTCTATGAGAGACATAAAAAGACGTAAGAGCAGCGTAGAGAGTACGCAGCAGATTACGAAAGCCATGAAGCTGGTCTCCACTGTCAAATTGCAAAGAGCCAAGGCGAGAGCAGAACAGTCCAAGTACTATTTCAACAGTATTTATGAGACGATGAATTCTATTCTTTCCAAAGCACAGGGTATTAATCATCCATATCTGAAAGCGGGAGAGACCGGTAAGAAGGCAATCATCATGATTACTTCTAACCGAGGACTCGCCGGAGGATATAACGCCAATGTGATTAAGCTGATTACCAGAGATCCGGAATTCACACCGGACAATACGGTGATTTACGCAATCGGTAAGAAGGGTAAGGATGCAATGTCCCGCGCAGGTTATGGAATCATGGAAGATTTCTCAGAATCCATTGAGGAACCGGTATACCAGGATGCTATGAAAATAACCAGTGAGCTGCTCCAGGAGTTTGAAAAAGGGGAGATTAGCGAGATCTATCTTGCATACACATTCTTTAAGAATACGGTGAGTCATATTCCGACATTGTTAAAGCTGCTTCCGGTTGATCTGGAGAAGACTGCACCAGTGGGTAACGATGCTGAGGAAGCAAAGGAGAAGCCAAAGGCAGAAGCGCCTATGAACTTCGAACCAGAGGATGAGGAAGCTCTGAATCTGATTATTCCAAAGTATATGAACAGCCTGATTTTTGGCGGACTGGTGGAAGCGATTGCCAGTGAAAATGGTGCACGTATGCAGGCGATGGATTCGGCAACCAACAATGCGACAGAGATGATAGATCATTTATCATTGCTTTATAACAGAGCTCGACAGAGTTCCATTACGCAGGAGCTGACTGAGATTATTGCAGGAGCAGACGCGATTAGTTAGAAAGGATAGAAGAGATGGCAGATGTAAATAAGGGTAAACTTACCCAGATTATCGGTGCGGTTCTCGATATTAAATTCGAGGGTGGCCTGCCGGAGATCAACGAAGCAATTAAGATTAAGACCAAGGAAAGTTCCACTCTGATTGTCGAAGTTGCTCAACATCTGGGAGATGATACCGTACGTTGTGTCGCAATGGGTCCCACCGACGGTCTTGTAAGAGGCATGGAAGCAGAAGCTACCGGCTCTCCCATCAAGGTTCCTGTTGGAGAGAATACCCTGGGACGTATTTTCAACGTTTTGGGTGAACCTATCGACAATAAACCGGCTCCTACAGATGTAACGTATGAGCCAATTCACAGACCTGCACCGCAGTTTAAGGAGCAGGCAACAGAGACAGAACTTTTAGAGACAGGTATTAAGGTTGTCGACCTTCTGTGCCCGTATCAAAAGGGTGGTAAGATTGGATTATTCGGTGGTGCCGGTGTTGGTAAGACCGTATTGATTCAGGAATTAATTCGTAATATTGCAACCGAGCATGGTGGATATTCTGTATTTACCGGTGTTGGCGAGAGAACCAGAGAGGGTAATGACCTTTACCACGAAATGAGCGAGTCAGGCGTTATTGAAAAGACTGCCATGGTATTTGGTCAGATGAATGAGCCCCCTGGAGCTAGAATGCGAGTTGGTCTTAGCGGACTGACAATGGCGGAATATTTCCGTGATAAAGGTGGTAAAGATGTACTTTTATTCATCGATAATATTTTCCGTTTTACACAGGCAGGTTCCGAGGTGTCCGCACTTCTTGGACGTATGCCTTCTGCAGTAGGTTACCAGCCTACGCTGCAGACAGAGATGGGTGCATTACAGGAGCGTATCACATCTACCAAAGATGGTTCCATTACTTCTGTACAGGCAGTTTATGTACCGGCCGATGACTTAACTGATCCGGCTCCGGCAACAACATTTGCCCATCTGGATGCAACAACTGTATTATCACGTAGTATCTCTGAGTTAGGTATCTACCCTGCAGTTGATCCGTTGGAATCTACTTCACGTATTCTGGATCCCAGAATTGTTGGAGATGAGCATTACGAAATTGCTCGTGGAGTTCAGGAGATTCTACAGAAGTATAAAGAATTACAGGATATCATCGCTATCCTTGGTATGGACGAACTTTCCGAAGATGATAAACTGGTTGTAAGCCGTGCAAGAAAAATACAGAGATTCTTATCTCAGCCGTTCTTCGTTGCAACCCAGTTCACAGGTCTGGAAGGTAAATATGTTCCGATTTCTGAGACCATTCGTGGATTCAAGGAGATTCTTGAAGGTAAGCATGACAGCATCCCTGAGAGCTGCTTCTTGAACGTAGGTTCCATCGATGAGGTAGTAGCCAGAGCTAACAACAAGTAAATCATTTGAAAGGAGTTAGTATTCATGGCTGATAATTTATTTAAAGTAAAAATTGTAACACCGGAGAAGATTTTCTATGAAGGTGAAGTAGAGATACTCGAATTCAATACAACTGAAGGCGAGATTGGTATCTACAAGAATCACATCCCAATGACAGTAATTGTAAAGCCGGGAGTCATTACAATGACCAACGGTGAGGATGTGAAGAAAGCAGCACTTCATTCCGGATTTGTTGAGATTCTTCCGGATCTGGTTACGGTATTGGCAGAGCTGGTGGAGTGGCCGGACGAGATTGATGTAGAACGTGCCAAGACAGCAGGTGAGCGAGCTCGAGAGAGAATCGCCAAGAAAGAGAACGATGTTGATATGGATCGTGCCCAGATGGCATTGATGAAATCCATCGCACGTATTTCTGCATTAAAGTAGTACAAAATTAGAAAAGGCATCTGAAGGATTTTTCTTTCAGACGCCTTTTGTTTTATAAGCTGTAATATGTATAGGACTGTTAATTTATGGCTCTCCTCGATTGATTTTTGTAATAAATAGAAGAACAAAGAAAATAGCGATGATATCAAGGAATATAAAAAGGAAATAGATCAATTGAATAGTGGCATCATCCCTTGCTATTTGATACAGTATGCAGGTGATACCAAAGCAAATTACGGCACCAATAATAGAGGCAATAGCCTTGGGCGTATGGTTGACACAGACATAGTACATTCCGCCTTTATGCTTTCTGGCAGAGATTACTTCTTCAACTCTGATTACTAATCCCAGGGAATCACCAGATATTACAAGGGTATTACCTACAACCCTTGATGTCATTAATTCGATGGCATTTGCAGTCTCCCTTATATCCATATAATAAGAAAAAATTCCATATCTGAAAGTGTTATGCACGTTTAAATTAATCTGGAACAATTCATCATCGTCATTAAGAAGATATATTTTAGTGAGTATATCTGAAACGCGTATCATTCTAGAAGTAAGAGAGAAGATAACTGTCAAAATCAGAATTAAGAATAGTGGTGACACCCATTTACTGTTAGGAAAAAAGGTAACCATTATCCACACAAAAAGTACGATTAAGAGCAAGCTAACTAAGATAATAACAGGTGGAAACAAATAGCGTAATAATTTATAAATTTTTTGCTGGATTTTCATACTTGTCACATTTCCATATTCTCATTGTAATCCACCTTTTAGATAATAACAAAATGATTATATGTTGAATTATATACTTACATATTAACTATGCAATGTCATTTAGATAAGCATTTCGTCTGTTAGGAAAGGTATCTCACAGGTTACAAGCCTCTGAAAAATCTGTTTAGTTAAGAAAAGGCATGTGAAAACGGTTGAGATTTGAATCAGGAAAACAAATCTGACGGTTT
>JAKQFQ010000463.1 GCA_029558315.1 Bacillota bacterium | reverse complement strand
GAAAGCCGTCAAGGAGGAGTGCAATTTAATTTAGAGGCTTTTCTAACGAGCCATCCGCTCAGACAAGACTCGAAATTTCTCCAACAAATTTTGCAATATACTGTGGAGGCTTTCAAGTCTCCTCATAATTCATTAACTCGAATTCTAGAAATGAATCCAAGTATTTCTTATCCTCTCCTTGAGATATTAAAGTCTATAATTAGGTCCTTGCCTGCTGCATATCCTGAGTTGCAGGTAATCACACCCAATTACGATTTACTGATCGAATACTCGGCAGATCTAATAGGTGCACCATGTCTTACAGGATTCTGTGGAGGGATAATTCGCGGTTGGAATCCAAATATAGGTTTCATTCAACCAACAATAAAGCGTAATGAAAAAGATTTCCTAGCAAGATATATTCGTCTGATCAAACCGCATGGCTCTTTTGCCTGGTTTCAGTCGAAAACCTCTCCTCATTTGATAGTAGAAAATTTTGCCTTGAAAGAATTAAATGGAGATTGGAGAAGACATATGGTAATTCCAGGACCTACAAAATATTCAGAATCTCTGAAAGATACATGTCGAGATCATATGCGCTATATGGATCAGGCATTCATGAGAGTTAAGTCGCTGCTTGTTATTGGTTATGGATTCAATGATCCCCATTTAGAGGAATACCTCAAACGCAGTCTTTCTCGTGGAATTCCAGCAATCTATGTAACAAGAGGTTTGAGCCAATCATCATTGGAGTCTTTTGTGTTTCCATATCCGAACGTCACTTGTATTATGAGCGATGGTGCAACTGGCAGTCACATTTACTGCGGTGATACAGAGATTAACTGTCCTGGCGAGCGCCTTTGGATGCTCGAGAATTTTGCAGAAAAATTTGTTAAATAGGAGGGAATTTGATTTGAGTCTATTTGATTTCTCGGAAATGCCTGTAAACGCCACGGAACAACATCATCACAGTATCGGATACGTTCAAAGTGTAGATAATGGAAAAGTCTTCATTCAGATCGATTCTGGCGAAAAACTACAGCTGCTTCGGATCGGAAGTCTTATGGCCATACCCGCTGGCTCTGGACGTTTCATAATAGCCATCATCAGTAGGATCTGGAGGCATAGACCAAAAGAAGATAAGCAAATGTCAGAGTCAGAGGGTAATTTTGAGGATATCCTTACACCTATTCCAGAGAATAACGGATCTCTTTTAACACTATTGGGATCTGTAAGAGATAGGCCAGAGGGCCCTCAATTTAGTCGGTCCATGGATGATCTTCCTGGAATTGATGAAGAAGTATTCCTTTTGGCAGATAATAATTTGATCAATTTTATGAATGTTGTCTCCTCAACATCGAAAGCAGCTCAAGAAACACCACTTCATCTTGGTCAGTTCAGCCTCGATCTCAGAGCGCCAGCATTTCTTGATGGAAATAAGCTCTTTCAGCGACATTCTGCAATTCTAGGAAGT
>JAKQFQ010000461.1 GCA_029558315.1 Bacillota bacterium | reverse complement strand
ATGGATACTTAATTTTTAAAAATAGTTTATGTATTAATTTCATGATGTGTTTACACATTACAGTTCTTTCCTATAGAAATAGGATACTATTTATCCGGGTTCCGGTAAAGTTAATTTACGCTTACCATCGGTAAATTTCTGGTAAGGAATCTTACTGGACTGCACCCCAACCACTGGACACATTTCTAAAAAAGTAAGACTTCCGGTATAATTGTAAATAACCGGGGAAAAAGAAAAAGGAGCAAAGTGGTTATGGGGATTAAGAAAAGACAATATACCAAAGAACAAAAAGAAGAGTTGGTCCAAGCCCTCCTAAACGGGCAAACTGCCCTCCAGCTGGGGAGAGAGCATAACATTTCTCCAGGACTTATCAACCGCTGGAGGAGACAGTATCTAAAGGGAGCACTAAGTGGTAATAATAATAACCAAGAAATAAAAAGATTACAGATACAGATTGCCAAGCTAGAGCAGATGATCGGGAAACTAACCATGGAAAACTATGTTTTAAAAAAAGAGAAAGAATACATCGTCCAGAGGAAAAAAGAGGATTCATCCATCGTAACCGGCAACTATTTCACACCATCCAGGAAGGATGCAGACTGATGGGTATCAAAAGATCAACATTCTATTATCAAATTAAAAACAATAAGGATCAAAAGCAACAAGAGGGATTACTTAAGGAGAAGATCCAGCAGATTGCCTACCAGCACCCCTATTATGGCTACCGGAGAATCACCGCACAATTGCATAGGGAAAAGGTCAATATCAATCATAAGCGTGTGCTTAGGATGATGCGCCAGCTGGGGATCCAGGCCAGAATCAAACGCAGATATATAACCACGACCAATAGCAAGCATAATCATCAAGTATATCCTAATTTAATCAAAGATTTCCTTACCACCGGCATCAATCAGGTCTGGTGTAGTGACATCACCTATATCAGCATTCTTTTCGGTTTTGTCTACCTGGCTGTCATTATAGACATTTATTCACGAAAGATAGTCGGCTATGCTATCGGCAAAACCCTATCTCCTGAATTAGCTATTACTGCTTTAAATATGGCCATAGCGAATAGAAGTACCGATAAGCTGATTCATCATTCGGATCAGGGAATTCAATATACTTGCAAAGATTACATCAAAATACTTAAGGATAATGGTATCCGAATCAGTATGTCCGGAAAAGGCAATCCTTATGATAATGCCTTTGCTGAATCATTCATTAAAACCCTAAAACAGGAGGAGGTGTATCTATGGCAGTATGAGACCATTTCTGATGTGATCGAAAGAATTCCGTATTTTATTCTAGATGTGTATAATAGAAAGAGGCTGCATTCAGCCTTGGGCTACCGGCCTCCGGAGGAATTTGAGAGTCTACTTACTGAGAATGCCTCTCAGGAAAGTCAAATAGCTAAGACTTTATTTGTCTAGTCTGAGGGGTGCACTCCATTTTGGTATGGATAATACCACATTTTGCCAGGAATATCTCATAGTCATGCTTCCCATTTACCCAGTGAGTGGTGTACTCTTTACCATTATCGGTTAGGATACGGTCTAGCCGGATGTTAAACATCTCATAGACCGGCAAAGCTTTGGTCTCGACAAAGTCAATGGCACTGTCGTCTTTCTTGTTGGTATAGACCTTGGCAAAGCCGAAGTTACTGTAGGCATCAATACCGGTCTGCTGGTAAATTCTGCCTAAACCCTTGATGGTTCCTACATAGAAGGTATCCTGACAGAACAGGTATCCGGGATAGAAAGCCTTAATATGGGTTTCTTTCTTCTTTTCTTTCTCTCTGAGATAGCTTTCGGTGATGACTGGATTATCCGAGTGCTCCTGGGCATAGAAGAGCCGACTCAGGCGATGATTAAGTCCTTTTCTTTTTAAAACGTTATAGACGCCGGTTTCACTGATAG
>JAKQFQ010000447.1 GCA_029558315.1 Bacillota bacterium | reverse complement strand
TTGCACTTGGGAACGAGGGGATACGACAGATTTGGCATGAAGCGAAACTAAGAGGTCGTGGTTATAGCAGGGCTGATGAAATTCTGAAGTATGCCAGAGAGAGCATTGGAGTAAAGGATGGAGCGGATGCAAGTAGCCTTGAGGAAATCTGCAATCAGATAGCGAAGCTGTGTGAAACAAATGATAAAAAATACATTTATGCATATTGGAATCAACCGGACACAGTGATGCATGAAAGAGGTTGCCATAGTAAAGAGGCAAGGGCAGTGATAGACGCCTTAGAGAAGTCCATCGAAGAAATGAGTGGGAATCTGGAGGATACACTTTTAATAATCACTGCCGACCATGGACATATTGATGGGAAGAATGTCGTAATAACTGACTATCTGAATATTATGGAATGTCTTGTAAGATTACCTTCGATTGAGCCACGAGCTCTTAATCTTTATGTGAAGGAAGGTAAAAAGGAACAATTTGAACGAGAGTTCCAAAAGGAATTCGGTAAGGATTTTGTCCTACTAACCAAAGAAGAAGTTTATAAAGCGAAATTATTTGGAACTGGAATACCGCATGAAAATGTTGACGCTATGATAGGTGATTACCTTGCAATAGCTGTAACTGACCTAACTATATTTAATACACAAGAAGAGGCTGCGGAGATTGTTGGGGTACATGCTGGTTACACACAAGAAGAAATTGAAATACCGATTATTGTATATGAATCAGGTGAAAGTTAAATTGTATTGAGAGGTGTTTGAAATGAAATTTTACAGAGTACATACTGCTGATATTGCTTATATTACACAGCAACCACGAGGTATATTTACAGCAATTGGTAAGCTGGTTGATGCCAAGATTCTTTCAGAAGAAGAGACTGTTGAATACTGGAAGAATCGTGAGTATTTTGAAAAAGTGCTACCGGTACCGCCATTTTATGATGAAGGTAATCCCGACAAGGCAACTACATGGTTTAAGAATACAGAACAAGGAAATTGTATATATGCAGAGATGACATTTTATCGTGAAATGGCAAAAAAATATGGAACGCAGCTGTATATATCAGAATGTGATGAGGTTCCAGGAGAAGTTATCTATGAGGATGAATTCCAGATAGCAATTAAGAATCCACGGCCTGATGCAAGGATTACAACAAAAGAGATAGCAGAGTAATGAATAGGTTACAAGAAACGCTAGCTCTCTTCAGAAGATGCAGGATTTTGGAGTCAATCTGATTTGTGTTGAGGATGGCATCGATTCTTCTAAGGATGCCGGCAAGCTTATGATTTCAGTCCTTTCTGCTGTTGCAGAAATTGAAAGAGATAATATTCTTGTTCAGACTATGGAAGGTCGTAAGCAGAAGGCCAGAGAAGGAAAATGGAATGGCGGTTTTGCTCCATATGGATATAAGCTGGTGGATGGATCATTATTTATTGCGGAAGATGAAGTGGAAGTAATAAAAATCATATATGATAAATATATCAATACAACTATGGGAGTAGCTGCAATTGCTGCGTTTCTTAATGAAAGCGGATATGTGAAAAAGAAGCGCCAGAATAATACGATTGATGGTTTTGCAGCATCTTTTGTCAAGGGAGTAATTGATAATCCTGTGTACTGTGGGAAATTGGCATATGGTAGAAGAAAAACGGAAAAGGTCCAGGGTAAGAGAAATGAGTTTCATGTTGTAAAACAGGATGAATTCATGGTTGTTGACGGTGAGCATGAAGCGATTATTAGCGTAGAAGAATGGAAGGCAGCTCAGGATAAAAGAAAGACTACTGGAGTGAAGCGTGTTAAGACACACAGCCTTGAACATGAACATATTTTGACCGGTATTCTGAAGTGTCCGGGATGCGTGATCCTGTGGTACAATGTGAAGAAGAATTAGCTTATTATCAGGAAATATTTGATTATATCAAAGAGGACCTAAAAAAGTCAGAAGGGAACTGTATTATTACAGAAGGTGCAGCCTATCTCCCGGAGTTGATGAAGGAAAGCAATATACCAAGTCATCACTATCTATCCGTCACACCTGCCAAAGCGTTTTAGATTTCACATTATAAGGAAAGGGAGTGGGTTCCCTATGTTCTTAAGGAGTGTGCGGATAAAGAGAAAGCATTTGCCAACTGGATGGAGCGGGATGTGCTATTTGCCAAGGCAGTACAGGAACAATGTAAGACTTGCGGATACAATGGAATCATCAATGATGGAACCGTCCGGGTGAGTAAGCTTGTGGAGCAAGTGGCAGCCTGGTTTGAACTGGAGCAATGATTACTGTGCAGGAAAAGATAGGGTAATGCAGGAGGATTGGTATTGGGAAAGAAAAAACGTGAACATGTTGTATTTGATCAAATGTTAAAACAAAAAAAGAGTATTCCGTTTCAGTTAGTGAATAAACAAAGTGGTAAGAAGAAATCCACACAGACGCTGGAGAAATCATGAGTGCCAATAAGAGAGGTAGATTATACAATGAAAGAAGCATTACTTTTACTGGGATTATTTGCTGTTTATGCAGTTGTTTTAATCATTCGGGCAAAGGATAAGAAGATTCGTTATGCCAAGGTTGTTGCGGTGACGATTGTGACTGCTGTGTTAAGCTATGGTCTGGATAGAATATCAAAATTGATTGCGCAAAACGCGGGCAACGCTACAACTTCTGTGATTCTGGATACTGTTCGCTGGATTATGATATCCGTGATTTTAATCTGGTCCTGTTACAGGATATTCAAGCTTGTAACAAAGAACCAACAATCGTTACTATCTATTGCAACTAAGAATTTTCGTGTCTGGACTTATGTGGCTTGTGCGATCAGTATTGTCGGAGCCATTGTTGTAATTAGCGGCAATGTATTCCTGATTAGATCGATGGCTTATATGGAGTCTGTTTCACCGGTTATGAAATCAACAGAAATGATAGAACTTATGGGACAATACACGAACGTAGTGAAAGGTTTTTCTTTGACAAGACGTATTCTGGTGTTCCTTACTCCAATCAGTATCATGATTCCGACAATTCTTTATAAAGAGGAAACGAAGAAGAAGTCAAAGAAACGTCGCTAAAATGTGAAAGTTTTTGACAAAAACCGGATTATCTATGATAA
>JAKQFQ010000444.1 GCA_029558315.1 Bacillota bacterium | reverse complement strand
CTGCATGAAAATATAGAATCTGGTTCAGGCTGTCTGCGGGATGCTTTGCCCTGATCAGGGTAATTAGGGTTTTTGTCACCTGAACTTCATTCAAATAACGCTGCCGAAATATCTGTAAGATGTCTTCCACTCTTGAACGAGATGCCTTTCCAAGAATGTTTCTTTGGTGGAAATGATCAAAATTGTCTTGAATTGAAGCCGAATCATCCCAGCCGGCCAGCAGGATCTTTGTCTCGCTCAATATCGCGCCCGATTTCAATATCTTGCTTGAGTAATTCTGCACCTTGCTGGATTTCATCTGCATTCCCTCATATGGGGATACGTCTATCTGGTTTCTGCATCCCTCCAATCCTCCCGAAATTTCTGGTTCAGCCATGTTCTATGGATTTATCATTGTTGCGGTTACAATGGCAACAGGATTGCAGAGGAAAATATTAAAAATTATGTGATAAATTAGATTAGGAACGTATAATGAGACCGCATAGCATAAGGACTTCCATCATTTCAAGTTCACCTTGAATGCTCTTTGATACTCTTCGATTCTCTCATCCAAATATTCTTGAAAATTTGGAATATTTTCATCGCCCAAAAGCACCAATCTAGAGATCCCATCCTTTAGATAAAATAGCTCTGCGCCGAGTAATGGTGAGAAGATCTCCCTGGCCAAGTAGAGATAAAACTTCATCTGGAAATCATGAGCCTCGCTATGGCTCTCGGATCTGGAGAACTTGAAATCCAGGATTTTCCAGCCCTCTGCAGTCTTAATCACCTTATCCAGCCGGCCATAGAGTATATACTCACCAAAAGGCTTAGTAATCTCATACTCATTCCTAGACTCTAGCGCCAACTCCATCTCCTTTACCAGAGGATGGTCCTTCAGCAAGCTCAGGTAATTCCGGACATCTTCAATATCAACTTTATTGATTCCTATTTGGTCCTGCGATGCAATCAAATCTCCGCTATACAGAACCTCATCTAGTCCGCATCCATTCCCCATGGCCTCCATGATATGATAG
>JAKQFQ010000423.1 GCA_029558315.1 Bacillota bacterium | reverse complement strand
CCTTCCTGGAAGATGGAAAAAGGACGACAGGTTATTTCATGATTTATTTCTGGACAAGCTTTCACTGCTTGATGGGGCAATCTATCTGGATGAGAATTACGTACGTCATCATATGCAAAGAATATGGATACCTGATATGTTCCAGCAATACGCTGATGGTGTAATTCAGAAAACTGACAGCGGGCAAAGGCACTGGATTCCGATTTTGGATCAATTCATGATAAGCAATTCAGACCGGTTTGTATTTCTATATTTTGGAACCGCGCAGTCAAGGCGTGGATATGACATCATAATGAATCTTGCCGAAAAAAGCGATGGGTGTTTCATCCATTGCGGTTTACGCAACGGAAAGGAGAGATTTGATTATGATACTGAAAAGCTTAGGCAGTCACTTGGGAGAAAAGGAGCATTACTGGAAACTAATCAATTCATTGAAGATCCATTATGTGTCGAAGCATTCTTCAAAGCGGCCACTCATCTGATTCTGCCATACAGGGATTTTTATGGATCCAGCGGCGTTATGTTGCAGGCATTGAGTTATGGAATACCGGTGTTGTCGCCTAATAGGGGAATCATAGGACACAGGATTGAGAAATATGGTCTCGGATTAACTTATGATGATAAGGATCCGGAAGATTTTTATGTCAGGTTTGATCTTTTCCGAAATCAAGCGCCTCAGAGCTATCAGGAGAAGATTGAGTCGTACATGAGCTACCAGACCTCATCAAATCTGGCCAGATCTCTGAGGGAGATTCTGGAAGGGAATACAGTATCAATCGAAATGCCTAATCAGTAAGTTAATGGTAGAGCTATTAAGAACATTGTTGCCATACCTCCTGCTTGGAATTTTTCTTCTGAAGGGTTTCAGGAGACCTATATACTTTTTAGGAGTCTCCTTCTTAATGTATATGAGTGAATCAATCTTCTTTGAAACTGTGAAGATATTCCAGGTTCCCGGACGCATCCTTCCTGTACTGAAAATGATCTGGATGATTATTTTCTGGCTTTTACCCTTCATCTTTCAACTCTACATTGGCAGGGGAATTAGGAGAAGTCGTCAGAATGCCGGGATTCTGGATTACCTTATACTTGTACTCATCATAACAACGATAATTGGACTGGCTATTTCTCTAATGACATATCCAGTGTCTGATGGGATAATCATGGAATTTTTTATGTTGCTCTCCCTGTTTATCGGGTATTTTATTATCAGGGACTGGAGTTTCTCCTGCAAGCCGGAAGTTTTGAAAGGATTTCTGCTTAGCCTTGTCATGGTTAATACATTATCTGCCGTTTTATACATTCTTCATCAGGGAGCAGGATTGGGGATCTATGATATTGAGGAATACATAGAAGAAATATTTGGCGGAGAGAGAATTACCCGCAGTTTTTGGTTTATGCCCCAGTTACTGTTCTTTTCTATAGCTTATCTCCTGGTATTCAGGGCAGACAGGCCGCTTATATATACAGTAATGCTGATAATCAACCTGGGGGCGGTGTTTATTACCTATTCAAGATCTACCTTAATCGTCTCTCTGTTTCTCATAGTGTTCTATTTCATCATATTGGGCTTTAAGGAGAACAGGATCGGATACATAATCAAGAATATTGTGCTCTATATGGTTATTGCTGTCATTGGACTGATTGCAGTAATAAAGATTTTTCCTACAAACGCGCAGTATTTTCAGGACAGATTCAGGGAGTTGACCGAGGAGCGGTC
>JAKQFQ010000415.1 GCA_029558315.1 Bacillota bacterium | reverse complement strand
TGCCGCGGCAAGAAACGTGGCCAGCTCTGACTCAAATTGTTTCCGGGTCATTTTTTCTCCGGCGATTTCAGCAAGAACATCGTCCGGGGATTGAGCAGAAAGAGTGGATACAACCATTCCGGTAAGAAGAAAAAGGATAATAAACAAAGCGCTTGCGCGCTGTTTGTTCAGGTGCATAATGCCTCCGCTTTAATTTTTTAATGCCGAATGATTATAGCACCGCCAAATTGCAATTTCAAATATTCTGAAAAAGCTTTTCTCGCAAAAAAAAAGCCGCCCAGTTGGGCGGCCTTTTATGTGTTAATTTTACATGATTCTTACAAATACCAGGGCATCAAGAAACAGAGTTGCATTTCCACCAGCGCCTGCATTGATAGCTGTCACGTCAATATCTACGCCACGGACACCAGAATTAATCTGAATCTGGCCAAGAGCCATACTTGTCCGACCTCTATTAACTGAGCTATAGCCATTTAGGTCTTTTTCCAGGAGAGTAGAACTGAGAATTCCATCTTCACGGATAGAAACTCTCCAGTTACCACTTGTCTGATGAGGGTAATAGTAAGCGTAAACGTTATATCTATAAGCTCCAGAACTAGGCGCAGGAAGTCGGAAATAATCTGATGAGAAGAGATTTCCGGCGCCATATCTGAACTGATCTCCTGAGCCAGGCACGCCTACGGTCGAAGGAACCAGCAGAGCGGTGCCAGCACCAGAATAATAATCAATCTGAGGATAATCTTTGCTGCTGTAAACGACATAGAAGTGATTCAAGCCATCATTGGCCACATCATCAAACTCCCAGTTCGGGTTTTCGCCTTCAAGAACAGCTACAAACATTCCGCCAGGATAAGCTTTTACATATGGGCTGAGTTCGCTTTCCTTGCCGGAGGAACTTACAGCGGAAACTTTAAAGAAGTACGGTATACCAAATTCAAGTTTCTGTCCTTTCTTATCTGGATTCTGATTAAATGAGCTGGGGTATGAATTGATTACATAAGCAGAAGCTTCGTTCCACTGAGGCTGATTGGTTAACATTTTAGTGTATCCGCCATCGGCAACAGTTGAGAAATAGATGTTATAGCTTACAGCATTTCGGCTTGTATCCCATGCGAGCTTGATCCCTGATTCAGTTGCACTTGAAGACCAGCCTTTGAGATTGCCTGGAACAGCAGGAATATCTGCATCAGATGCCTGAGTAGTTATAGAACTCATCTTGCTGATATTGCCATTGCGATCAAGCACTCTTACAGCAAAGAGATTGTAAGGAGTTCCATTGATATCCTTAAAAGTCTGAGTAAGGTTGGCTGTTCCATTATCTTCAATAATACCAATCAGAGAGAAAAGACCATCATTTGAATTGGCGCGGAAAATCAGATAAGAATCAAGATCCAGAGTTGGATTCTGACCGGAAAAGATATTTGAGCCATCTTCATTAACCAGAGGTTTTCTCCAGCTGATAATAGGATCTGTATCATTGCTTACTGAAAGATCATATGGCGATGTAGGAGTAGTGTCATCACCAGACTTCAAAGTAACCTGAATTGGGTCAGAGTTCTCACTCTCAGTGTAATTTTCATTAAATGATCTGATAATATAAGTATACTGTTCAGCGGAGCTTTTGCTGATTGAAGTATCAACAAACCCAGGTGTATCCTGAGGAACTGATGAAACCCACTGAACGCCGCCGGCACTGGTTGAAAGACCGCGATAAATATTGTATCCCCTTATGTGGCTTGAAGTTACTTTATCCCAC
>JAKQFQ010000411.1 GCA_029558315.1 Bacillota bacterium | reverse complement strand
ACGGATCAATGATGCGAAAGGATTTTCTAGGATAGAACGGAGCAAGGATGCTGAAAAACTGTGGAGTGAAGTATACAAAGATCTGAGTCAGGACCATGAAGGTCTTATAGGTGCAGTCATCAATCGGGCTGAGGCACAGGTAATACGTCTATCGATGATCTATGCACTATTGGATGGGATGGATGTTATTCAATCTCAACACCTACATGCTGCCATTGCCTTCTGGGAGTACTGTGAAGAATCAGCCAAGCTTATCTTCAAGGGACGAGAAATTGATCCAGAAGCTGATAAGATTATGGATGAACTAAAGGATAAAGATCTCAGCCAGACTGACATTAGCAACCTATTCCAACGAAATATTTCTTCTATGAGGATAAAAGATATACTGCAGGGTCTGACTGTAAGGGGTAAAGTAATGCCTTATGTCATAAAGAATAACTCTGCTCGATCTACCACTATGTACACCCTTGCTCATCCCCAGCCTCACACTGAACACGGTAACGAAAATTACGAAATTAACGAACAAAGTACAACTGAGGGAATCATAGAAGGGGGGCATGAGGGATCATGAACATCTCTGTACTCATAGTCATCATATTATAAGCTATGACGACATGCGGCATACTACATAGAGAACAGAGAATAGCCATGTTGTTTGATAAAATGGAGGGAAGGAACAACTACATGGGCTAAGGGTCAGAACAAACTGACAGCATTTAACTTTTCTGCAACTAACTTGTCCCTTTGCATCGATAAATACATAAGCTCATCTTGTAACCGCCGATATGTTTCACTGCGAATGCCTTTGGGTTGCGTAAACCTATCAATCATCTTAGTTTCTACCCGCCTTATCTTCTCCTCTATAATCCCCAAGGAATCATTGTTCTGTGACGGATAGGCCAGATTAAAGCATTTATGACACCCAACATGCTCCTGATAGATAAAAAGTCTCCCCACGCGCCTACCACAGGGACAAATAAACCACACACGTTTTCCTCCAAGGAAGGGTATAGACCAGGTTAACTTAACGAAACGGGTTACATTCCGCAGCATCCCTTGTTTATCAATGTATGAGTAAGTAAGGTGGGTATGATTCTTGGGGCCTCCGAACGAAAAGTTATCTGTCCATGTCCCATCGTTATTCTGGCACAGAGAAAGCCAATCTGGTGATAAGTCCTTATTGAGCTTTTTCAGGTCAGCTGTAGTGATACTCTGGAACTCTGCTGTGGTATGTTTGGTGTTCCATCGTGGGTAAACACCTCGTGGCATCTGTTACTCTCTTTCTATCTCTCCGAAATCATATTGGTTATTCATAACGTTCTGTTCTTTGAATCACCCGCGAAGGGTGTGCCCATAAGCTTTGAGCTTAATTTCACACTTAATAATTATGATGTCAATAATGTTAGAAAACAGGAGATGATTTCGGGTTGATTATATAATCAGTGATTAGTGCTCTTTAAAGGACAACTAGTGTGTTCTATAACGGTTTCTCTCCAAGGAAAGGTTATCCAAATTTACCGGGGCAGATTACCCTTTCCATGGCAGGATCAAGGTATGTGGAGAGTATGGGGCAGGGTCTGGATAGGTATAGACGGGAAATCATTCTATAAGTCTGTGATCAAGATAAAATGGCTAGGACTGCAGGATGATGACCTTGCCTAAAGCTCAATGATATATTTCAAATAATAAAATAGATGGTTCAATCGAAGGAATCAATGATAAGGGAAATGCAAAGATCTATGACATTATCAACAATCACAAAATATATTTGAAAATAAAAAAAGAGGGTTTAAGCCCGGCCTCTCTTTTTTATTTGAACTTTATGATCGTCAGCCTAGGTCGTTAACTATCGTCTATGGCACCATTTCCTTGCTGTCGATTAGATAGAGTTCTTCAATGTACATTCTACCCAATCAGCTATTGGTGAAAGTGGAGTTTCAACCTTGGGTTTTTAGTGGAGTCCACAGCCTTTTGATGTCTTTATAGAACTCTGTGAACTTGGAAAGTTTCTCGATTTTCCTTTGAGCCATATTCCCGATAAATATTTCCTTCTGCATTTT
>JAKQFQ010000403.1 GCA_029558315.1 Bacillota bacterium | reverse complement strand
AATCTAAAAAACTGTAAACAGTATAATCAAGCAAACTAGGAAATGACATAATAATTCCTCTTACCTATTGACATAGACTCCAATGGCAATGCTGTGTACAGCTCCCGACTCTTTGATGCAGATATAAATCGGAACAGATTTCCTTGCTTCTCTATCTGCCTGAGACTGAGTAGACAATGCTTCTGCCTGTACCAAATAACCTTTAGGCAACGGATCATCTGTTCTTAAATTAAGAACATTAACACCTGTCCAAGTGCCGGGAGCAATAAATCCAATTCTTACCGCTTCATCACACGCTTCATTACAGGCATGAATAAGCTGTGTTACACCTGCATCTGTCTGAGGCACTTTGGGATTCTGGTATAACAAATCCATAAGAGTAAGCTGCAAATTATTAACAAACATATCCAGATTGATCTTTTCATCAAAGAACGTACCGTCTGCCATTTTTCCTTGTTCAAAGATCGTATAATAATTGGCGTAATATAAATAGGCATTACCATTCTTCCCCTCTAATGCTGTTATCTGGGTAGCAGTTAACGGCTCAACAGAAATGCCAACTTCTTTCTTGAATTTTAAGGTAAATGCAGAATTGGCTAATCCAGAGTTTTGTCCGCAAGCGTAACCAATAATTGCACAAATAGCATAAATGTTATTGGGATAAACCGCAGACTGTGTTGTAGCATATTGACCAAAAGTTCTTGAATACGAAAGAGACTTCAAGTAGGTAAAAATATCGGGTGGGCTTGCTGCAACAGAACTAATACATTCTGCATCTGAAGTTGTAAAGCCATATAGTGATGCAGGGGTACAAGACTCAATGTACTGGGCACATTCTACATGATCTGCATAAACTGCATTTAAACAAACGGCAATATACCATTCCGGATTCTTCTGTCTACAATCGGTTAAAGCATCTAAACAACTTTCAACGGCATCTAAGTCTTGCCTTCCAATCCATAATTTATCCGGCGCAGGACTTTGGCTGAAATATATTTGCGCCGCAATGTATTCAGGATCAGTATCGGTAAAACCATCATCGAGCATACTGTCGGAATCTTCATAAAGACGAAGTCTTTCCGTAGTATCAATGACATTGGTAGTACCAATAAACAATGCTTGATTAAATGTAGAACGTGCCGCAGCTAAAGGGCTGACTTCTACGGTAATATCTACAATGTTGTCTAAAGACCGTGATTGGGTCATTTATTTACCTCCTCAAAAATATTCTTCAACTGATGCCGACCATATGACAGAGTCTCCTTGCCATGTAACAGTATCTCCTTGCCATGTAACCGTCATCCCTTCTATATTAATTGTTGCCTGTATCCCTTCATGATCCATAACAACAATGCCAACTGTTTCAATTGCCGGAACCATTCTATTGATAGAAACGCCGACATTAAAATAAATTGTTAAATCACAACGCTCGTACCATAATCCTTCCCAAAGTTCAGGGACTCTTTGAGGAGGATCTGAATCAGGAATCATAAAAATTCTATCTAC
>JAKQFQ010000377.1 GCA_029558315.1 Bacillota bacterium | reverse complement strand
TATTTGCTTCTGATTCAATCGGTGGCTATGGTGCAACAGCTCTGACTACAATCTCAAATGTAAATGCTTCCGGTGGACAAAGTGTTGATTTAACCTCTTATTATGCAAGTTCAGGAATTAAGTTTGATCTCAACCAGGTAGATGCCAGTAATGACGTAGGTAAAACTGCTGTGTTACGTGTTACATCATATGATGCAGGTACAACAGATGATAAGTCGGTTGCCTTCCAGGTAGGTGCAAATGCCGGTGAAGAAATGACTATAGGTGTTGGTGATATGAGTTCTTACGGATTGAGAATTACCAAACTGGATGTATCTTCTTCCCTTGGAGCCAAGAACAGTGTAAGTATGATTGATGATGCCATAGACAAGCTCTCCGATGAACGCTCCAAGATAGGTTCACTCCAGAATCGTTTGCAGGTAGGTATTTCCAATAATGAAACCTACAAGGCAAATCTCGAAGGAGCGCTGGCTCAGGAGGTAGATGTAAACTATGCGGAGGCGGTCCTGCAACAGACCATAGATCAGGTGAAACAGCAGGCCTCACTTGCAATGTTGACCCAGGCCAATCAGTCGCAACAGGCAGTTCTTGGTCTGTTACAGTAAGCCTGATAGGCGGGGATAAACTGAGAAGGGGTTTTATAAAACCCCTTCTTTTTAGTTCTCCTTATATCTGAATACCGGAAAGCAATCCATTATTGTTCTTCTTCAGCCCTGTTTATATTTTCATCCAGCATATCATGGACACCTTTCATTATTCTCTGTGAATTTAAAAGGGATTCCACGCATGTAGCCATAAGTTCTTTAGAAGGATTTTTAATATAACTATCAATTAAATCAAGGGTGCCCTGTACAATATCAAGAGCACCGAGGCTTATCCTGTGCTGTTCTTCTACAAGGGCTTTATATTCTTCCGGTGTTTCTTTATCGGTTTTCTTTAAAAATTCTCTGGAATTTTCAATCTGTTTTGAAAGTCCTTCATGGTATTTTACAAGAACATCCATGCCACACTTACCTTCATATACTTCCTTCATTGCTCCCAGAAGGGATGCAAAGGTAGGATTATCCGGATCTACAGGTCCGCTTTCCAGAACTGCATATCCGTATTTTTCTTTTATAAGAGCCTCTTTTTCATGGTTATCCA
>JAKQFQ010000368.1 GCA_029558315.1 Bacillota bacterium | reverse complement strand
CGGATAATCCTCTTCTTCAACACTGACAATATGAATTTTTCTTTCGCATAACCGTTGATACTCTTTGTTGATCTGCCAAGTCTTTCTTGCATATATTAAATGTTCCTTTTGCTTCTCTTTTAAGCAGGAAAGACTACGTATACTGCTTTCCTGCATTGTATAAACATTTCTTGCACTTCCGGCTTCCTCAATCAATTTACCAATTGTGATTACACCAAATCCTTTTATATTCGCCAGAAACAATCTGTACTTTTTCTCTTCGTCTTTTTCTGTTGTCATACTCAGAAACCTCCCCAGTATTTTTCATCCAAACTGCGATAACAAGCAGCTTCCTGTAAATGTTGTATTGTCACACCGTTACCACCTTCAAGGTCGGCAATGGTCCTTGCTACTTTCAGTATTCTATGATATGCTCTTGCGCTCAATTGTAACTTTTTATCAATCTGTTCCATAAATCTCTGTTCCGATAAATTCAGTGGAACATATTTTGTGATCATTGCCGGCGTCATCTGCGAATTAAAACGAATACGTTCTTTTGCAAATCTCTCCTCCTGACAGTTTCTTGCAACACATACCTGTTGTCGCATTTCCAGACTGCTTTCTGTTTTTCGGTTTTGATTCATCTCATTGACACTGATTCTGTTCGCTTCTACACACAAATCAATTCGATCCAGTATTGGTCCGGAAATCTTCCCAAGATATCGTCGCACTTGTTCCGGTGTGCAACGGCAACGATTGAAATCCGGATAGTATCCACAGGGGCAAGGGTTCATGGAAGCTATCAGCATAAATTCTGCCGGAAATGTATAAGTTGCATTGCTTCTTGCCACCTGGATGCAATGATCTTCCATCGGTTGTCTGAGTACCTCAATTGAAGCAGCAGAGAAATGAACAATCTCATCCAGAAACAGAACCCCTTTATGTGCCCGGCTCACTACACCGGGCTTTGCCCATTTACCCCCTCCGGCCAATGCCTGAACACTAATCGTATGATGCGGACTAAGAAACGGTCTTCTGGTAACCAGGCTCTCCTTTTCATTCAATAGTCCGGCTACACTGTAGATTTTTGATACTTCCAGGCTTTCATCAATATTAATTGGTGGAAGAATTGACGGAACTCTGCTTGCTGCCATTGTTTTTCCAGAACCAGGAGAGCCAATCAACAAAACATTGTGAAATCCGGCTGCTGCAATTTTCATTGCTCTTTTCACACCTTCCTGACCAATTAAATCTGCATAATCAAGCGCTGAATCACATTGTTCCTGCTTGATTTTGTCAATGGAATCAAGTAACGTAGGTGGTATCATTTTCTCTTGTTCTTGTGGCTGTAGCTGCAGGTACTGCAACACGTCTTTTAGATGATCAACTCCAATAATCCGGCTCTTCATTGGCGCCGCTCCCTCTGTTGCATTCTTTTTTGGCAAAATACATTGTTGAATTCCTTGACGTCCGGCTTCCATCACAATCGGGATTACACCACGAATCGGTCTAACTTCCCCATTTAATCCCAATTCTCCGGCAATCAAAATATTGTCCAGATTCTCAGCCGGAAGATAGCCTAATGCGGCGAGCATTGCAATCGCAATCGGCAAATCAAATGCCGTTCCCTCTTTATGTACGTCTGCAGGCGAAATATTTATCGTTACTCTCATTGGCGGAATACTGATTCCTATGTTATGCAGGGCTACTCTGACCCTTTCCCTTCCCTCTCTCACTTCATTGGCAAGCATGCCAACCATTTCTATGCACGGCAAACCGTTAGAAACATCAATTTCCACTTGAAGCAGGCATCCCTCTATCCCCTGCACAGCTCCTGTAATTACTCTTGTAACCATAATTTCTCCTTCCATTTAATACATTTATATTATTAAAGATTGTGAAAATCAAAAGATCGATTAAAGGAATTCATAAATTGCTGAATTGTGAATTACAGACCAATATAGATATGAATCAATAAAGATTTAGACCAATAAATGGCCAAAGTTAACTACAGAACGGGCAAAACTCCCAACCTATAATATCTGCTGCTATCACGCAAAATATTAGTGCTGCGTAAACTATACAAATAATTTATTGAAAAGACCATTAATACAAGATTAAACTCTTAAATCATTGAAAATTATGGATAATCAGAAACTCTGGATTCTAGAAAACTCCCAGACAAAGAATCATTCTTAAAAAACAATTCTTAGTTGATAGACAAAACAAGAATGTTAGAATATAGGTTAGGAGGAAAGCGAAAAGCTTCCTCCTATACCAAAATAATTAGTGTAATCTCTGAGACATTGCATCCGGATCAACTGCATACTGTATAGCCATTTCTCTTGAGATCTTTCCTTCCTGGAAAATAGCTGTAATTGCCTCGTCCATTGCAATCATACCAAGCTTACGGTTCGTCTGCATTACAGATAATAACTGATGCGATTTACCTTCACGAATCAGGTTACGAACAGCTGAATTAGCAATCATAACTTCAAATGCTGCTGCACGTCCACGTCCGTCTGCAGTAGGAATCAGCTGCTGTGAAATAACAGCTTCCAAAACATTAGCTAACTGAACACGAATCTGCTGTTGCTGATGAGGCGGGAATACGTCGATAATTCGATCGATTGTACTTGCTGCTCCGATGGTATGTAATGTAGAAAGCACAAGATGTCCGGTCTCGGCTGCTGTTACAGCAACGGAAATTGTCTCAAAATCTCGCATCTCTCCTACCAGGATAACATCTGGATCTTCTCGAAGTGCTGCTCGAAGCGCATTTGCATAACTCATAGAATCAAATCCTATTTCTCGCTGATTAACCATAGACATCTTATGAAGATGTAAATACTCTATCGGATCTTCCAGCGTAATGATATGAGCATCACGATGTTCATTGACCTGATTGATGATAGATGCAAGAGATGTTGATTTACCGGAGCCAGTAGGTCCAGTAACTAAAATCAGTCCTCTTTTTCTTGTATAAAGATCAACAAATGCATGTGGTAATCCCAATTGTTCCGGAGAAGGAACGACTGTGTTAACAGATCTCAGAGCCATCGCTACAGAACCTCTTTGGCGGAAAGCATTTACTCGATAACGTCCAAGATTATCAACTGCGAAGGACATATCCAGCTCACCTTTACTGTTAAAATTTTCTCTTTGGTGATCTGTTGTTATCGCTAATAACATCTCCAGTGTATCATCAGCCGTCAATACAGGAAAATTCTCCATACTGACAAGATGACCATTCACACGCATCTTTGGTGGCAACGCAACTGTCAAATGAATATCAGAAGCTTTTGCCTGCTGTGCAACTGACAGGATTTCATTAATCTTTGGCATCTTTTTTTACCTCTTTCCTTATATTTTTCATCCAAATGGATAAAGATATCAATTGTGCTGTTACATAAATCTATCTTTTCATCGACTCTCGCAGCTTATCTAAAGCTCTTTTTTCAATGCGTGAAACATAGCTGCGTGATATTCCGAGAATCTTACCAACCTCTCTTTGGGTTAACTCATCTGTACCATTAAGTCCAAAACGCATGATCAGTATTCGTTTCTCTCGTTCGTTCAAACTACTGTTGACAACTTGTGTCATGATTCGTAACTGGTTCTTGCGTTCCATGGAATCACTGTAGTCCTCATGATTCTGTGTACAGATATCCAAAAGCGTAATCTCATTGCCTTCTTTATCTGTTCCGATCGGTTCAAACAGCGAAACTTCTCTGGCGGTCTTACGTTTTCCTCGCATCAGCATCAGAAGTTCATTATCGATACAGCGTGAAGCATAAGTTACAAGCTTGCACCCTTTTCTTGCATCATAACTGTCAATTGCCTTTATCAATCCAATCGTACCGACAGAAATCAAATCTTCCATATCGTCTTCCTGATTCTGATACTTTCTTGCTATATGTGCAACCAGGCGCATATTCCGCTCTATCAGTATCCGTTTGGCCTCTTTGGCACGCGTAATGTCATCACGATTAAGTTCTTCAAGGCATTTGCTTTCTTCCAGAGTTGATAACGGTTGCTGAAATGTTTTCAAAGGAAGACCTCTTGTGACATTTACTCTATATTATGTAATCATATCAAGCAAAGTGCCTTTCCATCTCCGGAAATCATTTCATCAATAAAAGTATTATACCAAATTCTAGCTTCCTGTGTAAAGTTTTTTGTATAATCATTTTGTGCGTTACAATAAAAAACCGGTCATTACATAATTAGCAAGGTCCATCCCGCGTTTTGTAAGGTAAATCCGCTGTTCCCATACAATCAGCCCCGATTCTTCCATCTTCTGTAACCATTCTCCATAGACAGACCGAACCGACTGTTCAAATCGTTCCTTGAACTCATCACAAGAGATTCCCTTCGTTAATCGTAGTCCCAGGAACATAAATTCTTCCATTTGATCTTTTGTCGACAATTCTATTACTTCTTCTTTTTCTGTGGCTTTAGAAGAATACAAAACCATGGATTCAGTATTTTTCCACCTTGTATTATGAATCATGGAGGAAGCTCCCAGTCCCATACCAAGATAGTTTTTTCCGGTCCAGTAGCCAATATTATGCTTACACTCATACCCTGTTTTGGCATAATTCGATATCTCATACTGATGATAACCGGCTTGACTGAGCAATTCCCGACATAAATAATACATTTGCCGCTCTTTCTCTTCTGATGGAAGTGATGAAGTCGCATTTGTATTATGGTATCGCTCATAAAATGGGGTGTTTTCTTCAATGATCAAACCATATGCAGAAATATGGTTTGGCTGCAATGCAACAATTTTACTCAATGTATCTTGATATTGTTGCACTGTCTGTCCCGGCAACCCACTCATGAGATCAACATTAATATTTGTAAATCCACATTTTCTTGCTTCTGTATAGTTATCAAGAAAGCTCTGATAGTCATGAATTCTTCCAAGACACTTTAGTTCATCATTATTTGCAGATTGTAAGCCCATACTGAGTCGATTAATTCCACATGCTCTGTAACATGAAAGCTTTTCTCCATTCAAGGTCCCGGGATTAGCTTCAATACTATATTCAAGAGCACTTGCTATGACAAAATGGTTTTGCAGTGTAGTATTAATCCGTTCCATCTGATGTATACTCAGTATGGATGGTGTCCCTCCACCAATAAATATGGTATCAACCACATTCTGACCATAAAGCTCTGCCTTGGCGACAATTTCTTTGCAAAGACAATCTACATAATTATCAATCACTGCATCAGATGCAGGTGCTGAAAGGAAATCACAGTACGCACACTTTTGAATACAGAACGGAATATGAAGATATAATGATAAATTCTGCATTCTGCAATTCTCCTTACCAGAAATTAAATCCATAGAAAATTTTATAATAAAGTTCTGTGTTTCCAAGTTCTAACGGGAATTTGACTTCCGGGATAAATGGCGCACAGCATCCAAACATAATGGTCATCACTACGCTGACCACAAATATTTTGCAGAATAAATTATAGTATTCTTTACCGGCGAACCGTTCCTGCATCGCCATGATTGCAATAAAAGCAACTAAGAACAATGGTGATGAGAGTTCTGCCAAATATCGATAAATAACGCAGCCTGTATAGCTCGTCGAAAAGATGACAAGCAGTATTACAGATACCAAAATCATGTTGCAAAACAGGAATAATTCCTTCTTTATGTTCTTTTTTCGTAACGGATACAGACCAATAATGCCTAGCAAAAACAGATTGCATGGGATAAGGCCGCCAATCAACATTTCCCTAAACATCATACCATGTCTAAAATTATCTGGTGCAATATTAGCCTCTCGAATATAAGGAAAGCAATAACTAGGAGATGGCAATCGCAGAAAACTCTCATATAATCCTGCAAGGGAACGATCCAACGCAAATTCCATAGCATTCAGATTAAGCAATGTCAGCGTATATTTCGTACCAAATTCAAACGGAGAGCCGAATCGGATTGCATTATAATACATTAAACCAGCAGCCACAACAGCATAAGGTATCAGCAGTATCAGAATTGACCAGAATCGATTCTTCTTGGTATATCCCGTATCACTTACTTTGCAATAGGGAAGGAATATCGGAATTGCCAAAAAGCTGTATATTACAGTAGTCGGTCTGCATCCTGCAACGAGTGCCATGCAAACAGATCCCATAAGCAGACGTGACCATACTATCTTCTTGGGTTCTGTTTTTAATGATGAGATCCAGAAAAAGAGTCCCCACATCGTAAGCATCATCGACATAATAATTGGAAGAATGTAATTCTCTCCCTGCGTCATGAAGAACGGAATCTGACATCCAAACATCATCGCAAGCTGCATTAATAGTAGCATTGCAAACGGTGTTTTGGGATAATACCTGCGAATTAACTCACGCAGCAGCATAAAGGTACCAATGCAAAACATTACGCAGCAAAAGAACACAGGAATCATATTAGGCATGTTCAACTTCGTAAAATGATACAATGGATAGTAAAATACAAGACAGGGAACAATACCAAAATAGACATAATATTTCCCATCGTACAAGACATAATCAAATTTATAATCCTGCGTTCTATAATCCAATCCCACCTCTACCCGTTCAACCAGATCATAGGGATTATCCAGACTTAATAACGTCTCATCCGGTAATTCCATTAAGGATGTCTGTCCATTCTCTAATGACCTTGCCAATTCCTGATAGGGAAAATAGTTATCCATTATGGCAATGGTCTCATTTTCTTTTGCAAAATAGAAACCGGTCAGTGAAAAGCCCAGAATCAGAGCTGCTATAACTGCTTTTTTCCAGCCTTTCCAGTCAATACAGTCCTCTCTCCACAGACATGATTTCTTTCTCATCGCATAGAGAAACAGCACACAGATAAAGATAATCACAAAACGGGGCAAAGAAAAAATAACAGGTCTGTTTGCATTCAGCTTCAGATCATGAATACAAAACATATACCCTGCATCCATTGACAATCTGATTGTAATACTATCGACTTTTCCCTTCGACATAAACCAGACATATTGTGAGTTAGGATTAGAATGTGTCACAAAGAAATTACCGGTTGTATTCTGCCCTGTAAGATACTCATCTTCAGACTCAACGATGATATCGCAGCCTCCGGTTCTGGCATATGGAAGTTCAATTGCATTCACATTTTCAACATCGACCTGAACATTTTTAACTTCATGCCCAATATTATGTATTGTAATTTCAGCAATATCCTCATCCATATAGTAAGTATCATTCAATCCCTCTGCCGGATGTACCCCGGTTATAGTCGCCTCATATTGTTTGTAATCACTTTCCTGATAAAAAGCAGATTGAATAGACCTAAAATTGAAAAAAAAGATTTCAATCAAAACAGCAATCGCCACCATGACTATCATCTGAATCATCAGTTTTTGGGTTCCTGTGAACTCTTTCATAGTTACTTTCTTTTCCATTGCATCCTCCCTATTTATCGTCATCCAGTTTCAGAACGCTCATAAAGGCCTTTTGTGGTATCTCTACATTACCAACCTGACGCATTCTCTTCTTTCCCTCTTTTTGCTTCTCCAGAAGTTTCTTTTTTCGCGTAATGTCTCCGCCATAACATTTGGCAAGAACGTCCTTCCTCACAGCTTTCACAGTCTCACGTGCAATTACTTTGCCTCCAACCGCAGCCTGAATAGGAATTTCAAACAATTGTCTAGGTATTTCATCTTTTAACTTTTCACACATTCTTCTTCCGCGCTCATAAGCACTGGCACTATGCACAATAAAGGATAAAGCATCCACTTCCTCACGATTGATTAAGATATCCAGTTTCACCAGCTCTGAACGTTCGTATCCTTTCATATCATAATCAAAAGATGCATAACCTTTCGAACGTGATTTCAATGCATCAAAGAAATCATATATAATCTCATTTAATGGAAGCTCATACTTAAGCAGTGCCCGATTCGCTTCGATATAATCCATAGACAGATATCTGCCTCGGCGTTCCTGACACAATTCCATAATGGAACCGATGTAATCCTTGGTAACCATAATCTCAGCTCTGACTATTGGTTCCTCCATATAGTCGATTTCTGAAGGGTCTGGCAGATTGGTTGGATTCGTCAGAACTACTTTCTCTCCATTGGTCTTATATACATGATAAATAACACTTGGTGCTGTTGTCACCAGATCCAGATTGTATTCTCGCTCCAGACGCTCCTGTATTACTTCCAAATGCAGTAATCCAAGGAATCCGCATCGAAAACCAAATCCCAAAGCTACAGACGTTTCTGCTTCATAGAATAAAGATGCATCATTGAGCTGTAACTTTTCCAGAGCATCCCGAAGATCCGGATACTTGGCTCCATCAGCCGGATACAGTCCACAATATACCATAGACTGGACTTTTTTGTATCCCGGAAGCGGATGTTCACAGGGGCGAAGCGCATCGGTAACGGTATCACCAACTGCGGTATCTTTCACATTCTTAATTGATGCTGTGATGTAACCAACCATTCCCGCAGTCAGTTCTTCACATGGAATAAATTGTCCTGCACCAAAATAGCCAACTTCCACTACATCAGCAACTGCCTTTGTTGCCATCATCTTCATCTGTGTGCCCTTGCTTACACGTCCTTCCATAACACGGACAAATACAATAACACCTTTATAGGAATCATAAATAGAATCAAAGATCAATGCCTGTAATGAATTATCTGCATTTCCCTTTGGAGATGGAATCTTGGCAACTACACTTTCCAGTACTTCTTCGATTCCAATTCCGTTTTTCGCCGATATCAGAGGGCATCCCCTGGCTTCTATTCCTATCACATCCTCTATTTCTTCAATAACCCGTTCCGGTTCTGCACTTGGCAGATCAATCTTATTGATTACCGGGAAAACTTCCAGATCATGATCCAATGCAAGATATACATTAGCCAGTGTCTGTGCTTCAATTCCCTGTGCTGCATCCACAACAAGAATGGCACCATCACACGCAGCCAAAGCTCTGCTGACTTCATAGTTAAAGTCAACATGTCCCGGAGTATCAATCAGATTAAAGATATATTCCTGTCCGTCCTTCGCTTTATAAATGGTTCTGACAGCCTGGGATTTAATCGTAATTCCACGCTCTCGCTCCAAATCCATATTATCAAGAATCTGTTCCTGCATCTCTCTTTGTGTTAATAATCCTGTTTTTTCAATGATTCGATCCGCCAAAGTGGATTTACCGTGATCAATATGTGCAATAATACAAAAATTCCTAATTTTTTCCTGCATCCGAATTACCTCTCGTTTTCTCTTTTTCCTGCAATATCTTATCACAAATCACCAAAATAACCAATAGCACACATCCAAGCGCCGTTAACCAAAGACCGATCTTGCTTCCAGGTGCAGTATATTTTAGCTCAATCTCATGCGTTCCCGGCTCCAGACGCACACCTAAAAATGCAGATTGTATCACAGCCTGTGCCTTTTCCGGTATGCCGTCTATCAGAATCTGCCACCCTTCCTCATAGGGAATCGATAAGAACAGATAAGGCTGTTCCTTCGTAGCCGTAACCGTTCCACGAATATATCCATCCTCATATTCTTGTACCAGCAGCTGATGTTCTTTCAGATTTTGATATGCTTCCTGCAACGCATTCTCATCATAGTATGCAAAGTAAATATTTCGAATAAGATACTGCGAAATAGTACCCGGTGGCATAAAAACATAAACGAATTCTTTATCTTCCTGTGTTTCCATCTCAACAATATGCGGTGTACTTAATAAAGAAGAGGAATATAGCATAGCTTCCCTGTTTTCCAGTGTTCTCACTGTCGGTGATGCAGAATCCATAATATTATAATCTGATGTAAAGTACACATAGGCTTTTTGGCCTTCGATATGCGGGATTTCCACTCTAAGATAAGTTGTCGCTATGGAATCATCCATTCGACTCATGAGTATTCCCTCTTCATTCTGTACTATACCGGCATTCTCCGGTATTAGTGTGATACTTCCATTATACATGATAAAAGGACTGATTTCTTCTCCAGTCATAGTCGAAACCAAATGATTAATATTCGCAAATGCATTATCGCTCTTAAGCTTCATATCCGTAATCGCGTCACTTACCATGTAGCCATAGGAGAGCCAATATTTCTTAGGAACAATACTACAGGTCTCGCCATTCAAAGGAATCGGGGCATCTATTACATATTTCTCGGCAAATAAAAGATCCGTAGCCTCTGTTCTTCCCATTTCATAGATTGTAAATCCCGAACTGACATAACCTAATTGCAGCATCACTTCCGAAAGAGCAGCACTTTTCGTTGAAGAAAAAAATCCTATTCCATGATATCCATACACAGACTGTTGATTTTTATTCAGCGAATTGAGATATACCAGTCGATATAACCCGGAATCCGTCTCCTGTATGTTCTTAATCGTCTCCTCTGCCTGCTCATGATATTCATAATAATAATCCCGACTCATATAACTATCACCGGAAAGGATAAAATAACCGCCAAGACCGGTTTCCAGCATAATCAGCAGAATTGCCGCCAGAATCAGTTTCTGCTGGTCTTTCGCCTTCGATTTATAGAAATAAAGTACAATCCAAATCGCAATAAAACAAAGATTTAATAAAATAGAAATAATGGAAAGTGGTGGATTTTCATCCGCCGGTATCCATTTTTTCAACAGATCTACCGAAAAGGCAGTCACAATTAAGAGGAAAGGCCATATCCACACTGTTCTCATATGCAGCTTCTGCATTCCGGAATATTCGCGTACCGCAATCGACAGCACGATAAATGAAATCAGATAAGCAAAACGTACGGTATAGCCATCCGGGCGATTCATCATATGCAGTAAGTGATAGAGCGGAGAAATCACAATTCCAAGAATAAGGATAAGCAGACTGCCTGCTGCAATCACCCGTTCCTTTATAGAGAATTTCTTATTAAGGAAATAATACGGCAAAAGCAGAACCGCCGGAATGCCGCAATAAATGTATGGTGCATTTCCGCCAATACTGTAACTGCGAAATGCCATCATGGAACTTATAATACTATTCAATCCAACGCCCTGATAGGAAAAATCCTGTACAGTATCTGCATTCATGTAAAGTGCATAATAACCTGTTGGCAGAAGAAATGCAGCCGCCAATAATCCTGCAATCATAACGCAAATACCATACTGTATCACAATACTGAACCATTTTTTCCTGTAGTTCATGATAAGACAAATAATAAAATAGGCAAAAGATGCCAGTCCAACCAGAAATCCAGCATAAAAATTACAGATAAAGGTTAAAGTATAAACCAGGCATAATCCAACATGAGACTGTAGCTTTCGCTCCTGCTTGATCAATTGCTTAATCACCACAAGCGTCAACGGCAATAAATAGAGTGCATCAGATAAAGTCGCTATTTTCATCATCGCAAATTGATAAGAGCATAATGCATAGGGAATCGCAAAGAAAATTACAATTTTACTTTTGCACTTCAGATTCTGTTCGCAGTACAGTGTAAAAGTGATCGCTGCAAGCATGCATTTTACGGTTAATACAACCACCGTGGCCAGTTCAATATCCTGAATCAGCAGGTAACACAGATTCACCGGACTGAAAGAATAAAATGCAAACAAAAGTGCTGTATTTGTTCCCATCCCCTCCTGAAATGTATAGAAAAGGTTGCTTCCTTCCTGAATCTTTCTTGCAAGTAATGCGGCAAAAGCTGCATACTGGTGATATAGATCAGCTGTAATGAAAACATTTTTACCATTCAGCAGGACCTGACAATAGGACAGCACCATGAGCAAGGTAACCGCAGTAAGTGTTCCTGATAAAAAGCAATTGCTATAAAGAAATCTCTTCATGTTTTTCCTGATGTTCTTCATTTACTTTCCTTTCATTCTCTGCAGCTTTCTTTCCATGGTTGCTTCTATAATCGATGAAAAAGCAGGTGATAAATAAAATGATTCCAAAGACACTAATCCAGGCTCCATTTCTCACTAACGAACTCTGATATTGAAATGTAATTTCATGTTCTCCGGGTGGTAATAAAACTGCCAGAAACGCCTGGTCCAGAACAGCAATCGTGGTTGTTTCAATTCCATCTACCATAACCTTCCAGTCTTTATCATAAGGAATTGAGGTAAACAGAAGTGGCTTATCGTCTGTTGCGATAACGCTCGCAACAATGCAATTGTTCTTCATTGATTCAATTTGCATTTGATTTCCTTGAAGCTCATCAAATACAGCCTCTAATACTTCCCGATCATATGCGTAGAAAAGCACATCCTTAAAGGCGCCCTGACTATTGGTGTTTTGGGTCATCTCAATCTTTACTCCATATAAATCCTCTTCATTCTTCTGCAATTCTATAATGTGCGTTGCTGATAAATAGGAGACTCCGCTTAACAGTTCCTGATACCCTGACTCCGGCAAAACCAATGGTGTTGTATCATCCTGTACCGACTCCTCCTGTGCAAAATAAACATTCATTGGTAATCCGTAGGCATCAGGAACTTGCAAAAGAATACTTGCATCAGGGATTGAAGCATCGCTCTTTTCAACCCAGCAATATTCATTATATGTTCCCAGCTGCATATTCTCTGTTGTACATATAATCTCATCCGAATATGGAAGATATGCTGTAACTTCCTTTCCCGTCATTGCACTCATCACTGCATTTTGATTTTCAAATGGATTAAACGGATCCATTGGCAGGTTCTCCATCTGATCAGATACCATAAATCCAAGGGAAAGTGACATGGGATTTTGTGACCATTTTCCAATCGAAGGGTCAACAATATAGGCCGAATTATTCACATTTATCTGATACTTTTGTGCAAAAATCATTCTTGTGAACTCTGTTCCGCCACAATCAATAACATATCTGGGCGTCGTATAGTATCCAAGATGCATAAGGGCCTGTCGAAGCTGTCTGTTTTCTAAAGATGTAAAATAATCCAGTGCCATATAATCATTTCTGGCAGCATCATTATGTTCATCCGCATTGGCAAAATAGATACGATAGATTCCGGAATCAGCAGCCTTAATCTCTTCAATCGCACTTTCTGAGATTTCGTCAAAGGCTGTACTGATCTGTCGTTTTTCTTCCAATGACGCGCCTAAACGGCTGACGCAGAAATATCCATTCATGATCAGTTCAATCATAATGATTCCACAAAGGATCAGCTCCGCAATTCTGCTCTTTGGAAGTTTCTTTATCCCCAATGTAATCATAATCAATGTCAATCCAAGGAATACCCCATTCAGTTCCAGTCCAAGAATAGAAGAAGCCTGTTCTGTCGGTGCCAGTCGCTTAGCCTGTAACACATAAACCAAATAATAAATTCCAAGATTCAGCACCACCCATGGAATCATCTTAACCAGTTGGTAAGTTTTTTTCGTGTTCCATTCCAAAACAGCACAACAAAGCAAAGCAAAGGAATAGAAATAAGCAAATCGAAATCCAGAACCATTGGGAGCTGCACAACCGTGTATAAACAGATATGCTGGATTCCATAGGGAGCATACCAGCAGAAACGCCAATACAACAGCTGCTATTATCTTCTTACTTGGTTTAATCTTTTTGTTCACAAAGAATGCCGGTAAGAGGATCACTGTCAGAAGTCCACAATAGAGAAGCGGGAAATTACCTTCCCCGGTCTGCATTTCCCCCAGGAAAATATTATTATAGATATCAAGAAGTCCTAATTTTAATCCTTGAAATCCGGCACCTTCCTTAGAAACATTTGCAAATATGCTATAGGCAGTTGGAAGAAGAAATACCGCACTTTGCATCGCTGCTACTAATACCGTCAAGCCAAAGCGCAAAGCAGTCGTGACATATCGTTTCCACTGTTTTCCATATATAGTGATCATGAAAAGCAGGAAAATTACGAAGGAAAAAATACCGATCATATAGGCAGCATAAAAGCTCACAACAAACAGATAGGTGTATGCCAAAATCAATCTCTTATACTTGCCTTCTTTTACCAGAATATAGAGTAATTCAATAATCAAAGGTAACATATAGACGCCATCAAGCGTGTGAATATTATAGTAATAAGTGACACTGTAACTACACAATGCATAACATAGGGCAAACCAGACAGAAGGGATTCCATCACTTTTCAATATCTTCTTCTGAAAATGCCAAAATGTATATGCTGCTAATGCCAGCTTACCAAATACCACACAGGCTCCTGCAGTTGTAATATCCTCAATCAGGAAGAAAAAAATATTAAACGGACTTAAGCAATAATAGGTATATAACGGAATACTTGGTGTTCCCAGAGTTACCTGAAAAGTATAATCAAGAGCACCGCCACTCATCAGATTACGCCAGAATAGCTTCGCAAAAGAAACATATTGTACCATCATATCAGAATGGCAAAAGGTAAACTGCCCCCCAATCAATCGGCTACTCAAAGTATAGATTGCGATCAAAGCAACAATCGTTAAACAGGATGCCAGTAACCCGTATTGATTACGATTCAACCAGGTTTCTTTACACTTCTCTTTCATCTGTTATCTCTCCTTTTTTCTTTAAATCCCACAGAAGAATCAATGCCGCAAGAATCAGCCCAATAACCGCCAAACCAATTCCTTCATATTCCCCGGGCGCAATATACTCAAGCTCTACCACATGTTCTCCGGGTGTAAGAACAACTCCAAGGAAGGCATTTTCCAATAAAGCAACCGGAGTGGTCTCAACTCCATCAACATAGCAGTGCCATCCTTCATCATACGGAATCGATGTGAATAATACCGGATATTCTTCCGATGCGCTTACTGTTGATTTGATATAGGTATTATCAAACTCCTGTAATTCCCATTGATGATTTGCAAGATTCTGATAAACTCGATCCAGCTCTGCATCGTCCTGATAGTAGAATAAGGCCTGTCTGTATCCAACATCGCTCTGTGTCGTATCCACGTTGTAGAGAGCTACATTAAAGGTCTGCTCCTGCTGTTCCATCTGAACAATAGCTGTCTCACGCATCAAGTCGCGATGTGAATCATGGCATGCCCTCTGATCTCCGAAAGAAACCACATACAGCTTACTGAGCAATCCTCTGTCAAAGAAATGTTCTATAACCTCGGTCTCATCCTCTCCCGACTGCATAAATAATGCATAAGCTTCACTATAACGATCTGACGGAATCTCATAATCAATCGTTCCAATTTCTCCATTGGTTTCATTTTTCACCAGGTATTCATCACCGGTCATCCAAAGCGTTGCTCCGTTTTCTGAAATGCTCACATTATCGGCTCTGACATAGACATTGCAATCCGTTCCGGTAAATGCCGACAGAATAATATTCTGATTTCGAAAAGCATTTTTATTAAGCGTTGGAAGCGTTAATACATCATCACTCACAAGATAGCCAAAACCAAGGGTCTGCTCATTGACTGCATAGCTCAAATTAGACTGTCCCTCCACACGCAGCTCCGGATCATCAATTACCACTCGGTATTTCACACCAAATAACATTTCCGTTACATCCGTAGCACCATTTTGCATGATTGAAAATGCGGTTACATTCTCCCCAAGCTTCGCCATCAGGTAGAACATATCCATTTTTCTTGCAGAAGAAAATCCCCCTGTTGACATATAATCATAAAGCATCCCCTGACCAAGAAGATAGCTGTTTGCACAGGCTATTCGCTGTGGCATTGGGTCTTGTTGCTTAATCTCCTGAATTACTGTTTCTAACTGTTCATCCACACTGTCAATGTCAGCTTCTGGAATGAATTCCACACTTTTCAACATAAGATATGCATTGCTGCCACATTCCAGCATGATGCAGAACATCGCAACAAACAAAATACTGAATCGATCTTTGCCTTTCTTCCATGACCACACAATTCCGCCCCAGGCTACCAGAAAAACTGTATTAATCAGGAACAGAGGCAATGTCATCTGCGTGGTAGGTTCATCGAAGATCGTATGATTCAAAAGGTTACTCACGTAGTATGCAACAATGCAAAATCCAATCATCGCGATCACTTTCCTAATTGAAATATCAGACAGATACTTACTTTGTCGGCATGCCAGTATAACCAGAACAAACACCCAAAGAGATACATATCGCACAGTGTATCCGTCCGGTCTGTTAAACAAATGCAGGAATTGATATACCGGAAGAATAAACAAAGTTAACAAAAAAACGAACAGAATACTCAGGGATACCAGTCGTTCCTTTAATTTGATTTTCTTGTTTATAAAATAGAATGGTACTAATAAAAGAACCGGCAGTCCACAATACAGATAAGGAATATCGACATCGAAAGTATCACCTCTTCCAAGGAACATGGCATAAAGACAATCTGTAGGCAAAACCTTAGGGTTAATAAAATTACCATCATTGCCTGACGCATTCATAACAACAAAGTAAATAGCCGGCAAAAGAATCATCAGACTCAAAAGAATTGCCGACAAAACACTGACTGCATATTTTACAATCAGGGGCCATGTTTTTTTGAGAAATGTGATTCCATTCTGATAGATCAGAATTCCAAGGAAAGCCAGTCCACTGAAAATACCAATCAGAAAACCATTATAAAAGTGCACTACAAAAGACAAAGCATAAACAATTATCAACGGGAATGCCTTTTTGGTCCTGATAAAATGAAGTAATGCCAGCATAACCAATGGCAATAGATAGATGATATCCATCATGCTATAGACACGGAAAAACTGAAACTGATAGGCACACATAGCATAACATATGGAGAAAAACAGAATTCTTACTCCCTCTTCTTTCATTCCACGCTGAAGAAACAGGCAAAAACAGAAAGCTGACATTGACACCTTTAGAATAATTATGATTTCTGTAGCCAGTACAATATCCGGAATAAGCAAAAAAAGCAACGTAAATGGACTCATAGCATCAAATGCATAAAGCAAAGTTGTATTCTGTCCCATAAACAGATTCCATGAGTAAGTCCATTTCTCACCATTCAGCAAATGATTCACTGCCATTTTCTGGCATGGAACCAGCTGCACGAAAAGGTCTCCAGTCATAACCGTATTTTTTCCATTCGATAACACTTGCGCATACGACATTGCCAATGTTACTGTTAGCGCTGTAAGAATGAATGCAGCCAACGGATAATATTTAACCGGTATTTTCCTACAAAATTCCTTGATTTTTTCCATTTTTCTTTCCTCCTAAATCTATTCCGATACAAATTCCCAGACTAATCAATCCAACCAGGGTCAGACACCAACCGCCCATAGCTCCCGGTGTCTTAAAGACGAAACGAACCTCATGGGCTCCAGGCGATAACATGACTGAGATAAATGCCTGCTGAATTGTTGGCTGAATCTGCACTTCACTTCCGTCAACATAAACATGCCATCCCTGTTCATAGGGAATGGACGTAAACAGCAGCGGTTTTTGTTGCGTTGCAGTTACATTTGCAACTATCTCATCGTCTTCCATTGCGGTGATCTGCATCTGTGCATCTTTCAGACAATCATATGCAGCCTGTAATAGTTCGGGGTTGTCCTGATAAAAATATGCATTCTGAAATGTCTGTGTTTTGACAGTATTTACCCCCATCAGGATTGTCACTGCGTCCATTCCGCTCTCATTTGCGCCAACGTAAATGATATGTGGCGATGACAGATAGGAATGTGTCATCAGCGAGCCATAATCGCCACCTTCTGAGAGTGTTCTTGCCGATGTCGCATCTTTTAGTGCATAGGGTTGTGAAAAATACGCATAGGTGTTGCATCCCGGGGTTGCCTCCATTAAGAAAGTCAGCATTGCGTTATCCTGCGTCGGATCTTCCATCGACACGGTTGCATATCCCTCATTCTGCACAATCAGCATATTCTCTTCTTCCATGGTTATTGGTGTACGAACAGGCTGATAGCATTGCAAATCTTCCCCTGTCATATCAGAAATTAACTGATTCAAATGTTCAAATGCATTATCCCCTGTCGGAGTATAGTCCAGCAGACTTTCGCTTACCATATAGCCAAGTCCCAGCACAAAATTATCCTGTGTAATCCTTTGATCAGTTCTCCGTTCCTCTACGCGAAGATCCGTAGCCCTGATAACATATTCCTGTGCAAACAGCATACGTGTTAACTGTGTACTGCCATAATCCAATATCGTTCTTGGGCTTGTCATATATCCAAGTGCTTCCATGGAATTTCGTAAAGTTACATTCTCAAATGTCGAAAAATATCCTATGCTTCGATATCCATAAAGTGCTGAATCGTTAGCTCCAATCGGATTAATATAATGAACACGATAAAAGGATTCCTTGGGCAGCTGTTCCATTGCCTGATTGGCTTCCTCTGACCACAGCTGATAGATTTCCTTTGATTCGCCAACCGAGTAACCGATTCGGGTAACACAGAAATATCCATTCAGTATGACTTCCATCACCACAATCGCCAGAAATACCTTTTGACCAAGCTGTTCCTTCTTCTCGCTTCTTAATAAATACTTTACGCTTAAAAGTATCAGTACCAGGAAAATGAGATTGATCTCCAATCCCAGAATGGAAGAGCTCTGCAATTCATCTGCCAGATAATTCCTTTGCATTAAGAAAATAATGTAATAGGCAAAGGCGTTAAACAAACTAAGAATAAGGAGTCTGTGCATCGGAATCTGTTTAATCCGATTCCATTCTACGCAAGCCATCGTAAGTAATACAAAGGAAATTAAGTAAGCAAATCGAAATCCACTAGAATCCGGTGCATCAAAGCAATGCATAAACAGATACGCAGGAGTCCATAAGGAGCAAAGAACCAGAAAAGCGATTAACACTGCTGCCATGATCTTATTATGACGATCATTTTCTTTATCATAAAAGAACATCGGTACCATAAGAAGGACAACAATGCCGCAATACACCATGGGGTAGATTCCATCTGTTGTCTGCATTTGCCCTATAAAGAGGTTCTGATAAATATCCAGAATACTTAAATGCACCCCCTCCAGCATCGTCGCATCCTGTGCACGATTACGAAATAAATATAACGCCGTAGGAAACAAAACAGCGGCGCTAATTGCTGCTGCCGTCAGAACACATATCATATATCGAATTATGGGTTTTATGTAATTTTTCAGGTCTCTGCCATACTGTTTCCATAACAACAGGATAAAAACGATTGCAGAAAAAACGCCCAGAATATATCCGGTGTAAAACATTACAACAAAGCTGTATGCATAGATTCCAATCAGTCCTGCCATTTTTTTCGTCTTCACCATACGATACAGAAGAATCATCAGCAGTGGCAGAATATAGATTCCATCCAGTGTATGAATATTGTAGTAATATGTAACACTGTAGCCGCATAATGCATACAGAATTGCAAATGCAACTGTCGGAATTCCTTTATTCTTCAGTACATAGGATTGGAACCATTGAAATAACCAGGCTGCAGTTGCCATTTTTCCGGTTACGACCGCGAAAGTTGCAATATTTAAATCCGGGATAAAGAGAAATAGCAGATTCCAGGGACTCATGCACCAAAATGCATAAATTGGTACCGTTGAACTTCCCATGGAAAAAGAAAAAGAATATGCCACCTTTCCTTCTCCAAACAAAGACCTTAAGAATAGACGTATCGCATCAACATACTGCACATACAAGTCGGAATGAAGAAATACATAATCCCCGCCAATCAAACGTCCCGCGAGAGAATAGATCAGAATAGCTGCCACTATTGTTAGTAATGCTGCCAATAGGCCATATTGCCAATCTGATTGATTCTTTCTTGGCAACTGGTTATGTATCAGACTTGACATAGAATCTGCAACAGATCGCTTTTTCATATGCATCCTTTCCTTCCATTATTTGCTTTTTCAATTATACCAAAACTACGGTTAAATTCCTAGTTTATCTTTCATTTTTGTCAATAACAAGATCAAGTATATGCGCCAATGGTTCACAGGCATTTTGGATTTCAGCTACGGTATTGGTCTGTGCCCCCAATTCAATCAATAGATATTTAGCTGCCAAATGCATGTTATACCGATATCCCCTCAGATAAATTCTTCTCGTAAGTCCGGGATAGTATTCATTTGCTATCAGCTGCATGCGAAAAGAAAATGCAAGATTGCTAAACAGATTGGGGTTATAAAGATAATCAATTGCCCCTATATCATTCAGGTAACTAAGACCATTAAAGGACATAATCTGCGCTGTATCTTGCCCATTAATCTGTGTAACAAGCTTTCTGTCTGCTGCAACCTCGTCACGATGCAAATCAATTACCACCTGAATAGACGGATTATCGGCAAGGATCTGCGCTATTTCCGGTTCTGCATAGGAATAGGCATAATCATGACGAATTACATCATACTCTCCCGTGTGATGCAGCACCTCATATCCATACTCATCGCGAAGTATCTGTGCAAGTACTTCTCCTGCACCCACAATCGTCGTTGTAGTATCCCCCGGAACAGAATCTGCAAACCCTTCCTGTGAATGTGTATGATAGATTAAAATCTGTGGTCCCCCTATCTCACGATCAATTCTCATATCCATTTCCAGCATAGCAGAAGTATCAAGCAAAGAAGCCGGTATCTGAGTACTGTCATCGACTATATAAAAATTATCCAAAAGGAACTGATAACTATGTAATTCTTCTTCCGTATAGATTCTGCTTCTGTCTGTTGCCGGGATAAATTCTGCTATATTTAAGATTGTAGGCTTTGTTAGCGGTATTTCGATTGCTGCAGCATTACTCATTGTTTCCGTCGCCTCATTAGCAACAGCATTTCCGCCATTCTCTTCAAGCATGGCTAACTGAATCATATCAGAATACTGTTCATCATTTCCTTCCTGCAAAAGGATCATATCATAGGAGTAATCAATTCGGGCTGTTTTTGCAATATCCGTAGCAACTGACAGATAGGATTGAAGAGGACTATAGAATAAATAATTCCACAGATTTGCACCAGCCTGATTATCGCAGTTCTCACCTTCCTCCAAGAATCCGCTGATAGAGAGGAAATCAGCAATTCCCCATAATACTTGCTTTTTTATCTTCCATTTTTCCCTTTTTCTGACATATGCCATAATTACAATCTCCACGTATTTTCTATCAACTGCCCGCGTTGCATTATATGCTATTTCATGTCCTTATTATTCCTCAACATTCAATTCCAGTGCCATATTGATTGCTTCCGATACCGTATATGACAGTCTTTCAATGATTGAATCAATGTCTTTCCCTGTTACATACATATTATTCAGTTCATCCATTCCCCTTATCTTTCCTTCTTCTACCAATTCCAGTGCATCATTTACAATTGTCGCTGCATCAACCACTGTCGGTACTCCTATTGCAATTACCGGGATTCCAAGGCTCTCCTTGGTTAGTGCATTACGATGATTTCCAACTCCGGGCCCCGGCCAGATTCCGGTATCTGCAATCTGAATCGTACGATTCAGTCTCCTGGTGCTTCTTGCTGCCAATGCATCCACCACGATCAAAATATCCGGCATCGTTCTTCCAACAACTCCCTTGACTATTTCCGCAGTCTCCATTCCTGTTTTGGCCATTACGCCCGGAACGATACCGGAAACCATATTCATTTTCTCTTTGTCATAGGCTTCCGCACCATACTTTTTGATAATATGTCTTGTGATACTAAGATGATCCACTACACAGGGGCCTAATGAATCCGCGGTCACATCACGATTGCCCAGTCCCACAACAAGAATCGAGCGTTCCTGATTGGTGCATCCGATAATATCAGAAAGACTCTCTGCTATCTGTTTTGAGATTTCCCGATGAAACCCTTCATCCGGTTTCGTTAGTCTTGGGGCTTCTATGGTAATGTAGGTTCCCATTGGCTTACCAAGTTTTTTTGCTGCATTTTTCGTTTCAATGACAACGCGTGTTGTCTTAACATCACTATCCAAATCATAGTCTTCCGTTACAGACACACCATTCAATGAAGCATCCGGCATATTCATACTTTCTCTGGCCTCAACAGCCAGATCCGTTCTTAGTTGACTCGTCTCCACATATCACACCTCATTTTATCTTTCTATTATCATATTCTGTTGATTATTTTTTGCGAAAAAAACAAAAATATGTATTGACTTATTTTTACACTTCCTTTACTATAAAACGGTATGTTTACATTAGATCGTCCGTGTCCGGCTTTAATGAAACATTTTCATAATTTTAAGAAAATGGGAGGTGCAAGTCTTGGCTAATATTAAATCTGCAAAGAAGAGAATCCTTGTAAGTCAGGTAAGAGCTGACAAAAACAAGGCAATCAGATCCAGCGTAAAGACTGCTGTTAAGAAAGTATATACAGCAATCGATGCAAATGATAAGGAAGCTGCAAAGAGCGCATTATTAAACGCTACCAGCATTATTGATAAAGCAACCATCAAAGGCGTTTATCATAAAAATTATGCTTCCAGAAAGATCTCTCGTCTTAACCTGGCTGTAAATAAGATGGCATAAGAAATCATTTATTATCATAAAGAAAACCTGAGTACCGTCATACTCAGGTTTTTTTGTTGTTCAAATTCATTGCCAGAAAACAATCGCATTCTCTATAGCGGCATATACCTCCGGATTGGCATCATAGAGCCCCCATACTCCATTCATCATAAATCTTGGCACCTGATAAGCAATCATCAGCACCATTAGAATCTTGATTGCACTTTCAAACACTCTGCCGCTTGTCTTTCCGACCGTCCCTTGATATATTTCCCACCCTACGATTACGACTGCCATTCCAAACAGAAATGCAAAATCCAACTGATACCTTTCAATCAATCCCCCCATCGCTGTCGAAATCATTACAAACAAAAATGCCAGCCCTACCATCATCCATTGGCAGCATTTTAACTCGGTGCGCTGTTCTTTCTCACGTGAACGATAGGAGATCAGGATAAATGCAGCCAGCAATATCAGATTAGAAGCAATAAGTCCGCCGCTGGATGGTTCCATCTTCAATCCATCAACTGCTATATTTTTTGGGTAACTCTGTACGATAAATGGAAATACTTTGGTCAACTGTGGTAGCTGCAGCAGATAATACCAGAGCCCGCTTCGCAGTTCCAATACAGAAAATGTTGTTTCATAAACATTTACCGAGGTCAGGTTATATTCCGCCCCAAAGTCAAACGGCGAGCCAAAACGGATTGCATTATAATACATCAATGGGATTGCGACAATAATAAATGGAATAAAAATTGCACACAGGCTCTTGATCAGCATGATCTTATTTTCTCGTGCTCTTAAGATATAAATCCCAAGGAATGGAATTACAAGTGCCGCTGTCAATACAAGCTGCGGCCTGCAGCCGGCAACCAGTGCAATCAGGAATGCCCCCAGTGCGATCTTT
>JAKQFQ010000367.1 GCA_029558315.1 Bacillota bacterium | reverse complement strand
CTTTCATACTGTGCCCATGAGCTGTATCAATCACAATCGCATCCACATGTGATCTGATTAGACTCTCTATTCTGTCAAAAGTATCAGATGTGATCCCAACAGCTGCTCCCACTCTTAATCTCCCATGCTCGTCTTTGCATGCATTTGGATGCTTCTTTTTCTTTTGAATATCCTTGAAAGTGATAAGTCCCCTTAAAACTCCGTTTTTATCCACAACCGGTAGTTTTTCAATCTTATTATCCTGCAAAATCCTTTCAGCTTTTTCCAGAGTAGTCCCGACCGGAGCAACAATTAGATTTTCTTTTGTCATAAGTTCGCTAATAGGTAAAGTCTCATTCGGCTCAAACCTCAGGTCCCTGTTAGTTAAAATACCGGATAATTTTCCCTTATCATCTATAATAGGAATTCCGGAAATGCTGAATTTCTTCATCAAAGCCATAGCATCTCCTATGGACTGCTCTGGTCTAAGCGTTACCGGTTTCATAATCATCCCGCTCTCAGACCTCTTAACCTTGTCAACCTGATTGCTTTGCTCATCAATGCTCATATTCTTATGCAATATCCCGATTCCTCCCTCTCTTGCAATCGCAATAGCCATGTCAGATTCGGTCACTGTGTCCATAGCAGCAGAAATAAACGGTATATTCAACGAAATATCCCTTGTCAACCTGGTCATTATACTAGTCTCCCTGGGCAGAACCTCGCTCTTCTGGGGAACTAACAAAACATCATCAAAGGTTAATCCCTCATAAACAAATTTATCAATTCTCTGTTTCTTCATCCAAACTCCGCTAAATATGTCCTTCAAATCTAACTCTTTTAATCAAATGCAGCAATTCCGGTAATATCTTCACCGATAATAAGCGTATGCATTTCATGAGTTCCTTCATAAGTTTTTACCGATTCCAGATTAGCTGAATGTCTCATTATCGGATATTCAGCCAGAATTCCATTAGCACCCATAATTTCTCTGGCAACTCTTGCCCCCTGAAGGGCCGTTTCACAATTATTTCTCTTTGCCATACTGACCTGATGGAATCTTAAATCCCCGCTGTCCTTTAATCTTCCAAGCTGCAAATTCATTAACTGGGACTTTGTTAATTCTGTTAGCATATTTACCAGTTTCATCTGAGTTAACTGATATCCTGCTATTGCTTTGCTGAATTGAACTCTGCTTTTTGCATATTCAAGTGCTGCATCATAACATGCCATTAATGCACCTGTTACTCCCCACGCAATGCCGTACCTGGCCTGATTCAAACACATTAATGGACTCTTTAATCCCACTGCATGCGGAAGAAGATTATCCT
>JAKQFQ010000335.1 GCA_029558315.1 Bacillota bacterium | reverse complement strand
CTATCCATTTTATTAATAAATGCCAACCTTGGCACATTATAGCGATCTGCCTGATGCCAAACTGTTTCACTTTGAGGTTCTACTCCACCCACAGCACAAAATACTGCAACAGCACCATCTAGTATTCTTAATGAACGTTCTACTTCAACCGTAAAATCAACATGTCCAGGAGTATCAATAATGTTGATTTTATATTTATCATTATCAACATCCCAATATGTTGTGGTAGCAGCAGAGGTTATAGTTATGCCTCTTTCCTGCTCTTGTACCATCCAGTCCATTGTAGCTGTTCCTTCGTGCACCTCACCAATCTTGTAATTAACACCGGTATAGTACAGAATTCGCTCGGTAAGAGTTGTCTTACCGGCGTCAATATGTGCCATAATACCGATGTTTCTGGTTCTCTCTAATGGGTATTCTCTTTCAGCCAAGACTAGTTCCTCCTTCTAGAATCTGTAATGAGCAAACGCCTTATTAGCCTCAGCCATCTTATGCATATCTTCTTTACGCTTAACTGCTGCTCCTGTGTTGTTTGCTGCGTCTAAAATTTCATTGGCAAGCTTGTCTTCCATGGTCTTTTCGCCTCTCTTACGAGAAAACATTGTTAACCAACGAAGTGCTAATGCCTGACGACGTTCAGGTCTGACTTCGATAGGTACCTGATAGGTAGCTCCACCAATTCGTCTAGCCTTAACCTCTAACTGCGGCATGATATTATTCATTGCATCACCAAACACTTCAAGTGCTGGCTTACCGCTTTTTTCTTCTACTTTTGCAAATGCGCCGTATACAATTTTCTGAGCGACACCTTTCTTACCATCTAACATGATGTTGTTGATAAGCTTGGTTACCACCTTGTCATTGTACAGGGGATCCGCTAATACGTCTCTTTTTTGAATATGTCCTTTACGTGGCACGGTTCTTCCCTCCTTAATCATTATTACCAAGTATCACTTGGTTTGAAATAATCCGTGATTAAATCATAGGTACTCACACCTAAACTAATGTGTTCGTGCGGTCTTCCTTCTATTCGAAACAGTATTGTTTGTGAATCAGAATCCCAACACCAAATTAGTCCATGCAGTACTCAAGCTTATTTCTTAGGTCTCTTAGCGCCATACTTTGAACGCGCCTGTTTTCTGTTTGCTACGCCTGCAGTATCAAGTGTTCCTCTAATAACATGGTATCTGGTACCAGGTAAATCCTTTACCCTACCACCACGGATCAGAACAACGCTATGCTCCTGTAAGTTGTGACCTTCTCCCGGGATATAGCTTGTTACTTCAATTCCGTTAGAAAGACGAACTCTGGCAATCTTTCTAAGAGCTGAGTTAGGCTTCTTAGGAGTTGCAGTCTTAACTGCTGTACAAACACCTCTCTTCTGCGGTGAAGCAGTATCGATAGCTTTCTTGTGTAAAGAGTTATATCCCTTTAACAAAGCTGGTGCTGTAGACTTCTTTACAGATGTCTGACGACCTTTTCTTACTAACTGGTTAAATGTTGGCATTCTTTTTCACCTCCTGTCTGGTTGTTTTTGTGTCATACACAATTCACGAAAAAATCACGCGCTATTTGTGCACGCTAGAACATTATACTTTGAGAAAAATCTTATGTCAATAAGCAATTCTTACTTTTCTTCGTGTTTTATAGCGTGATTTCCGTCATTTTTCTTACTTTACCCAAAATATTCGGATTTAAACTCTTTTTTTGTTACTTTAAGCAAGAAGGAATCGGTCTCCCGATTCCTTCTAAATTGATTATTCAAGGTTAATTCCATCGTAATTACTCACGAATGATACCCGCTTCACTAAAGTCAATGAATCCGTCATCATCGATTTCTTCCTCACCAACATCGAGTTTAACCTCTCTGTATCTTCTGATTCCAGTACCAGCCGGAATCAATTTACCGATAATAACATTTTCCTTCAAACCAACTAATGGATCCACTTTGCCCTTAATTGCAGCTTCTGTCAATACCTTTGTTGTTTCCTGGAAGGAAGCAGCAGATAAGAATGAATTCGTTGCAAGTGCAGCCTTTGTGATACCAAGTATAATGTCTGCGGTCTCGGCCGGTTGTTTTCCTTCTGCAATCAGCTTCTCATTGATAGCCTCAATTTCAAGACGATCAACTAATGAACCTGGAAGGAAATCAGTATCTCCGTTATTTTCGATACGTTGTTTCTTTAACATCTGACGAACAATAACTTCAATATGCTTATCAGCAAGATCAACACCCTGTAAGCCGTAAACTTTTTGAACTTCTCTAATCAGGTAGCTCTCAACAGCCTCAATCTTCTTGATTTCAAGTAAATCATGAGGGTTAACAGAACCTTCTGTCAATTCATCACCGGCTTCAACATACTGTCCTTCAAATACTTTAATTCTTGCACCGTATGTGATTGTATAAGCCTTTTCTTTTTCTCCGTCGTTAATCAGAATCTCACGCTTATTATTGTTTTCACGAATGCTTACTGTTCCGGCAAATTCAGCGATCATTGCAAGTCCCTTAGGTTTTCTTGCTTCAAAAAGCTCTTCAACTCGAGGAAGACCTTGTGTAATATCGTTACCAGCAACACCACCGGTATGGAATGTACGCATTGTCAACTGCGTACCAGGTTCACCGATGGACTGTGCAGCAATAATACCTACTGCTTCACCGACTTGAACGGCTTCACCGGTTGCCATATTGGCACCATAACATTTTGCACAAATACCGACACGTGATTTACAGGTTAGAATGGTACGAATCTTCACCTTTGTTACTGCATTTCCTTCTGCGTCTACGCCTTCTTCAATAATTCTGGCAGCACGCTTTGGTGTAATCATGTGGTTTGCTTTTACAATAACTTCACCAGATGCAGTCTTAATCTCTTCAACAGAATATCTTCCTCTGATTCTACTCTCTAATGACTCAATTACTTCCTTGCCATCCATCAGAGCTGTAACTTCCATGCCTTTGATTTCTTTGCCTACGCAACAATCCTTCTCGCGAATAATCAGTTCCTGACATACATCAACCATACGTCGAGTCAGATATCCTGAATCGGCTGTACGAAGAGCCGTATCAGACAGACCCTTACGAGCACCATGCGCTGAAATAAAGTATTCCAAAACATCAAGACCTTCACGGAAGTTTGATTTAATAGGCAACTCAATGGTACGTCCAGAAGTATCTGCCATCAAACCACGCATACCAGCCAACTGTTTCATCTGCTGTTCAGAACCACGGGCACCGGAATCAGCCATCATTTTGATATTGTTATAGGCATCCAATCCATTCATCAGTGCCTTGGTAAGCGTTGCATCAGTCTCATTCCATACGCGAATAACTCCCTGATAACGCTCTTCTTCCGTTACCATACCACGACGATAACGTAAAGCAATCTCATCAACTTTCTTCTGTGCTTCATCCAATAACTGAGGTTTTACAGGAGGTACGGTCATATCCGAAATAGATACAGTCATTGCTGCTCTTGTAGAATACTTGTAACCTGTAGATTTAACCAGATCGAGTACCTCAGCGGTCTTTGTTGCACCGTGCGTATTAATAACTTTTTCAAGGATCTTCTTTAACTGTTTCTTTCCAACAAGGAAATCAACTGCAGGTAATAACATATCTTCTTCAGTTTCTCTTTTGATAAATCCAAGATCCTGCGGAAGGATTTCATTAAACAAAAATCTTCCTAAAGTAGATTCAACAATACCGGAAATTGTCTTTCCATCTGCGAGTTTCTTGAAGATTCTAACTTTAATTCTGGCATGAAGATCAACAACGTCATTTTCATACGCAAGAATTGCTTCATTTACACTCTTGAAGAATTTACCTTCTCCCTTTGTACCCGGTCTCTCCTGTGTCAGATAGTAGATACCAAGTACCATATCCTGTGAAGGAACGGCAACAGGTGCACCATCAGAAGGTTTCAACAGGTTATTCGGTGAAAGCAGTAAGAAACGACATTCTGCTTGCGCCTCAACAGAAAGTGGAAGATGAACAGCCATCTGGTCACCATCGAAATCGGCATTGAATGCGGTACAAACCAATGGATGAAGCTTGATAGCTTTACCTTCTACAAGGATAGGCTCAAATGCCTGAATACCAAGTCTATGCAATGTCGGCGCACGGTTTAACATAACCGGATGCTCCTTAATTGCTTCTTCCAGTACATCCCATACCTGCTCATCCAGTTTTTCAACCATCTTCTTAGCAGCTTTGATATTCTGACAGATTCCCTTACCAACTAATTCCTTCATAACAAAAGGCTTAAATAATTCAATCGCCATTTCCTTAGGAAGACCACATTGATAAATCTTCAGTTCCGGTCCAACGACAATAACGGAACGTCCGGAATAGTCAACACGCTTTCCTAACAGGTTCTGACGGAAACGTCCGGATTTACCCTTTAACATATCAGAAAGAGATTTTAATGCTCTGTTACCAGGGCCGGTAACCGGCCGTCCTCTTCTTCCGTTATCAATCAGAGCGTCAACAGCTTCCTGTAACATTCTCTTCTCGTTACGTACAATAATGTCTGGTGCACCAAGTTCGAGAAGCTTGGTCAGACGGTTATTTCTGTTAATAATTCTACGATACAAATCATTTAAGTCAGAGGTTGCAAAACGTCCGCCGTCCAACTGTACCATAGGTCTTAAATCAGGAGGGATAACCGGAACCACGTCCATAATCATCCAGGAAGGCCGGTTGCCTGATTCTCTAAAAGCCTCAACAACTTCAAGTCTCTTAACAATCTTTGCTCTCTTCTGACCTTTTGTGGATTCGTTCTCAAGTTCTGCTTTTAATTCTGCAACATCTCTGTCAAGATCAATTGCTTCGAGCAGTTCTTTGATTGCTTCAGCGCCCATTCCAACACGGAAACGGCTGCCATATTTATCCAGATTATCCTGATATTCTCTCTCAGTAAGCACCTGCTTCATCTCAAGATCGGTATCACCCGGATCAAGTACGATATAAGAAGCAAAATACAATACTTTTTCAAGAATTCTCGGTGTCAAATCAAGGATAAGTCCCATTCTGCTTGGGATTCCCTTGAAATACCAGATATGGGATACCGGTGCTGCAAGTTCAATACGACCCATACGTTCACGACGAACATTAGCCTTTGTGACTTCTACACCACATTTATCGCAGATAACACCTTTATATCTTATCTTACGATATTTACCGCAGTGACACTCCCAGTCCTTACTTGGTCCAAAGATCTTCTCGCAGAAAAGACCTTCTTTCTCCGGTTTCAGAGTTCTATAGTTGATGGTTTCCGGTTTGGTAACCACACCGCTATTAGGATCTCCATTACGGGTTGACCATTCTCTTATCTTATCAGGAGACGCTAACCCAATTTTAATTGAATCAAACGTTATCGGCTGATAATCATTATTCTTTACTTCAGGCATTTTTTTGGTACTCCTTCCAATTGGATTAAATTCTTACAAGATTACTTGTCTTCCTGTCCATCCAGGCTATCAACAAAGTCTTCTTCAAACTCACCATCAAGATCTTCTTCAAAATCATCTTCGGCATCAACAAGTTCACCATTCTCATCCAGTTCCTTGGCGCCGAATCCCAGTGCGTTCATATCATCCTTGGAATAATCTGAGCCAGGTTTGTCAGCTCCTAATTCAAAACGATACTCACTGTCATTGTAATCGATGCTTTCTTTGATCTCAACTTCCTCGCCATTTTCGTCAAGTACCTTAACATCCAATGCGAGTGACTGTAATTCTTTCAGAAGTACCTTGAAGGATTCAGGAATACCCGGTTCAGGAATATTCTCACCTTTAACAATAGCTTCGTAAGTCTTTACACGTCCAATAACATCATCTGACTTCACAGTCAGGATTTCCTGCAAGGTGTAGGATGCACCATATGCTTCCAGCGCCCAAACTTCCATTTCCCCAAAACGCTGTCCACCAAACTGTGCTTTACCGCCTAATGGCTGCTGCGTTACCAAGGAGTACGGTCCGGTTGAACGGGCATGAATCTTATCATCAACCAGATGATGCAGCTTCAGATAATGCATATGACCAATCGTAACAGGACTGTCGAAGAATTCTCCAGTACGTCCGTCACGTAATCTTACTTTACCATCCTGAGAAATAGGTACACCCTTCCATAATTCTCTATGATCTCTATTCTCTGAAAGATACTCATATACTTCAGGACGCAATTCTTCTTTATGCTTATCTGAGAACGCATCCCAATCGCTATTCACATAATCATTCGCCAGATCCAAAGTGTCCATGATATCCTTCTCGTCTGCACCATCAAATACCGGTGTAGCAATATTGAATCCTAATGCTTTCGCAGCTAAAGACAAATGAATCTCAAGTACCTGTCCGATGTTCATACGGGAAGGTACACCCAAAGGATTTAAAACGATATCAAGAGGACGTCCGTTGGGCAGGTATGGCATATCTTCAACCGGTAATACTCGGGAAACAACACCCTTGTTACCATGACGACCAGCCATCTTATCACCAACACTGATTTTTCTCTTCTGTGCAATATAGATACGTACCTTCTGATTAACTCCCGGTGAAAGTTCTGTATCGCCTGCACTTCTGGAAAATACCTTAGCATCAACGATTACACCATATTCACCATGAGGTACTTTTAAGGATGTATCTCTGACTTCACGTGCCTTCTCACCGAAAATTGCTCGAAGCAATCTTTCCTCCGGTGTCAGATCAGTCTCACCCTTTGGTGTAACTTTACCAACCAGGATATCTCCGGAACGAACTTCAGCTCCGACACGAATGATTCCTCGATCATCCAAATCTTTCAGTGCATCTTCTCCAACACCCGGGATATCTCTTGTTATTTCTTCAGGTCCGAGCTTAGTATCACGAGCCTCTGCCTCATACTCTTCAATATGAACAGAAGTATATACATCTTCTCTTACAAGTCTTTCGCTAAGAAGTACTGCATCCTCGTAATTATAACCTTCCCAAGTCATGAATCCGATTAATGGATTCTTACCAAGTCCAAGTTCTCCATTGGCTGTGGAAGGACCGTCTGCAATTACCTGACCTTCTGCCACATGATCACCCTTGAATACAATAGGTTTCTGATTATAACAGTTGGATTGGTTACTTCTGACAAATTTATACAACTTGTATTCCATCTTTTCGCCATCATCAGCTTTCATCTGAATCAATTCAGATGAAACATAAGTAACAGTTCCTGCCTTCTTGGCAATTACACATACACCGGAATCAACCGCTGTCTTAGGTTCCATACCAGTACCAACAACAGGAGCTTCCGTAAATAACAGAGGAACAGCCTGACGCTGCATGTTGGATCCCATCAGTGCACGGTTAGCATCATCGTTCTCCAAGAAAGGAATCAATGCTGTAGCAACTGAGAATACCATCTTAGGAGAGACATCCATATAATCAAACATGGTCTTTTGATATTCCTGTGTTTCTTCACGATATCTACCGGAAACCATATTCTTAACAAAATGTCCTTCAGAATCTAACTTCTCATTCGCCTGTGCTACATGGAAATTGTCTTCTTCATCTGCTGTCATATAGACTACATCATCTGTAACAACAGGATTCTCCGCATTAGACTTATCAATTTTACGATATGGTGCTTCAATGAAACCATACTCGTTAATTCTTGCATAAGATGCCAAAGAGTTAATCAGACCGATATTAGGACCTTCCGGGGTCTCAATCGGACACATTCTTCCATAGTGAGTATAGTGAACATCTCGAACCTCGAATCCGGCACGGTCTCTGGAAAGTCCACCAGGTCCCAATGCAGAAAGTCTTCTCTTATGAGTCAACTCACCAAGCGGGTTATTCTGATCCATGAACTGTGACAGCTGAGATGAACCAAAGAATTCTTTAATCGCAGCCTGTACCGGTTTGATATTGATCAGTGCCTGAGGTGAAATTTCTTCATTCTCATGTGTATCATGTGTTGTCATTCTCTCACGAACCACACGTTCCATACGGGAAAGTCCTATACGGTACTGATTCTGTAATAATTCTCCAACAGCACGAATACGTCTATTACCAAGATGATCGATATCATCATCTGTACCTACTCCATACTCAAGAACAATGTTATAGTTAATAGATGCAATAATATCACTCTTTGTAATATGCTTCGGAATCAAGTCATGAACATTCTTTGCAATTGCATCGGCAAGCTGCTCTGGTTTCTGCTCATACTCACGAAGGATTCTCTTAAGAACAGGCCAGTACACCTTCTCATTAATTCCAAGTGCTTTTGCATCCAGATCCAACCATTCATTAATGTCAACCATTAAGTTGGAAAGAACTTTGACATTCTTCTCTTCTGTCTGAATCATCATGCTCTCTACAGCAGAGTTCTGAATCTCATCAGCCAGTTCTGCAGTCACCTTCGAGCCCGCTTCAGCTATTATTTCTCCGGTAAATGGATTCTTAACGTCTTCGGCAAGAACGTGTCCTCGAATACGATTACGAAGAGCAAGCTTTTTATTAAATTTATAACGGCCAACTTTAGCCAGATCATATCTTCTTGCATCAAAGAAAGTAGAAGTAACATAACCTTCTGCACTCTCTATGCTAAATGGTTCTCCGGGACGTACCTTGTTATACAGCTCCTTCAAACCTTCCTCATAGCTCTTAGAAAGGTCTTTGGTAAAACTCTGTGTAATCTTCGGCTCATCACCAAACAGATTAATAATTTCCTCATCTGTACCTACACCAATAGCACGCAAAAATACCGTGATGGGAACCTTTCTGGTTCGATCAACACGTACATAAAAAATATCATTGGAATCCGTTTCATATTCCAACCATGCGCCACGATTCGGAATTACAGTAGAAGAGAACAATCTCTTACCTAATTTATCATGTGTAATTGCATAGTAAATACCGGGGGAACGAACCAACTGGCTGACGATAACACGTTCTGCACCATTTATTACAAAAGTACCCGTGTCTGTCATCAGAGGGAAACTACCCATGAAGATCTCGTGCTCTCTAATCTGGTCTTTATCCTGATTATACAAGCGCACCTTAACCTTTAATGGTGCTTCATAAGTAAGATCGCGTTCCTTACACTCAGTAATCGTATGCTTGATCTCTGATTCATCAAGTTTAAATCCGACAAACTCCAGACTTAAATGTCCGCCGTAATCGGAAATTGGAGAGATATCGTCGAAAGCTTCCTTAAGACCTTCTTCCAGGAACCATTTGTAAGAATCCTTCTGGACCTCAATCAGGTTCGGGATATCAAGGACTTCTTTTCGCCTCGAATAACTCATACGCATACTGTTACCATTTACAATAGGACGTATTCTGTTTTTTTCCATTTGACATTTCACCCCGTTCAAATATTTTGGCAGCCTTTCAAAAAGCGCAGAAAGGCCTATCACACCACAATAGTGCATCTTCCATCCTACCACAAGAGCTCATTTAAGTCAATAACATTTTTGGTAATTATTACGAATTTCAAGAAAACAGTGTTCTATTGCAAATTGTCTTTTGCCACTGCTGTATTTGATATGAAGTAGAAAAGGAACTCATCCTGTTTACAGGATAAGTTCCCTTGTCTTACTATGTGAAAATCAGAATTACTTAAGAGTAACCTTAGCTCCAACTTCTTCAAGCTTAGCTTTGATATCGTTAGCTTCATCTTTAGATGCGCCTTCTTTAACCATCTTAGGAGCACCTTCAACAAGCTCTTTGGACTCTTTTAATCCAAGACCTGTGATTGTACGGATGACTTTGATTACGTCCATCTTCTTCTCGCCGAACTCTGTTAATTCAACATCGAACTCTGTCTTCTCTTCAGCTGCTTCTCCTGCGCCGCCTGCTGCTGCTACAACAACACCTGCTGCTGCGGATACACCGAATTCTTCTTCACATGCTTTAACTAAATCGTTTAACTCTAATACAGATAACTCTTTTACTGCATCAATGATTTCCTGAGTTGATAACTTTGCCATTTTAATATACCTCCATATAATAGTTTATTGTCTTATTCTGCTGCAGCTTCTTCAGCTGGTGCAGCACTTGCTCCGCCTTTTTCAGCAAGCTGATTCATAACGCGTGCAAAATTGGTAATTGGTGACTGTAAGCTTCCCAGCAACTTGGAAAGGAGTTCTTCTCTGGAAGGGATACTAGCGATCTGAGCCATTCCTTTAGCATCATATGCTGTTCCTTCTACGATACCACCCTTGATTTCCAACTTGGGAGCTGTCTTTGCAAATTTGCTGATTTCTCTAGCCGGTGCTGTTGCATCTGTTTTGGAAACGATTAATGCGCTTGGTCCTTCAAGATACTCCTGAAGTTTCTCACAATCAGTTCCTTTAAATGCGAACTCCATCATTGTGTTCTTGTAAACCTTCATGGTAATTCCTGCTTCACGAAGCTGCTTACGTAATGCAGTATCTTCGGCAACAGTAAGTCCCCTGTAGTCAACAAGAAGTACTGACTGGGCATCTTTAATTGCTTCTGAAATTTCTTCAACAACCGGTTTTTTCAGTTCAACTTTTGCCATTTTTCTACCTCCTTATAAATTTTCTCCCGGATTACTCCGGCATTGCCGAAAAAGGAGTTTATTTATTACATAAAAAACCCTCCAAAAGACTGGAGGGAGTATGTTATCATTCACTCTCTTCTCCTCGGCAGGCAACGATTCTCGTTTTACGCATATGCACCTACTGTCTTCGGCATGGTTGCGAACAACCTTGTAAAGGATAACACCTATTTTTTTATCTGTCAAGACTTTTCAGGCTTATCTCTGCACGTTGCGTGAAATCACATCGATAACATCATCATTCTTAACAATCACAGCCGTCTCATCCTTCTTCAGGTAATGATTCAAAAAGCCAAGATGGCAGGCATTGATTTCATCCCGAAGCCTTTCCGGTTCCAATGTTCCAACAAAATTTTTGACCTTCATTAAAAATTTTGCATCCGTGAATCCCAAATGTTTCATACCATCAAATGCAACATAATACGCAGGCGCCTTTGTATCTGCCAATGCGCCAACTTCCACATTCCTGTTTTCCCGACATCCTATGGTCATAAATGGTTTTTCCATCGTCAGATTTTCATTTTCTCCATAAACTGCCCCATCCATATTGAGCCCGCAGACCAGTCGCGGATCCCGCAGGCACAGATTGTAGGCGGTCGCACCCCCAAAGGAATGTCCTGTAGCCGCCACGCCCAGGGGAAAATCGATTGCATGAAACAGCCGAAAATCTTCTGTCTCATTTAACTGTTCGATCCTGTTCAAAACTGCAAGAGAATCCTTCACCCAGGCATCGGTTCTTCCAAGCATTCCGGCACCATATTTATCCTGAAATTCTGCGAAAGCTTTTTTGGCTTCCTCAATGGTCAGATCCTTTTTTAATAATTTGGACTGTGCAATCAGCAGCGGGAGGAATGGGCTCATCAGTTTGCGGTTCAACGTTTTGTCGTAATAATCACAGCTTCCATCCTCATACTCGTTCATAACAGCTTCGTAGGCATGTCCGATAGACGCGACAATGTAGCCTTCCGATGCCAGATCGCAACACAACACTGTGTTCTGTTCCACATATCCCTGATATCCGTGGCCAAACAACACCAGCGGGAATTTTCGTCCCGGCACACATGGCACATTTTCATAGCAATCTGCCGCAAGAGAAAACATCACCTTTTTACCGATATGATATGCCTTTTTAATCGCTTCCTGTTTTGTCGGCGTCAATACAGTTGCCCGCTCGCAGTCAATAACACCGGTTCTTAACACAGGATAATACATTCTGACTGCCATTCTTCTTTTTCCACCGGCCGTTCCCAGTTCTTCTTCTCTGTTTTCATCAATCACCGTGAAGCTAAATGTCCCTACTGCATACTCACCCTTTGTCTCGTAACCCATACGCATTGCACCTTCTCCTTTGTTTATTTTCAGACATCCTTTCGATTGTTCATTTTTCTATTCTCCCGCCGTCAGCGGTGTAATGTATCCATTATCATCAATCTGCGCCGTTGTTGAGATTAATTGCATATAAGTGATTACTCTCATACGCTCGTCTCCGCTCAACAGACTCACGCCGCATCCCGACTGCAGGCATGGCAAAAACTGCAGTGAGGTCAGTTCTCCATTCGTCAGCGTAGCCGTCACAATACAGGAATCCACTGTTTTTGAATTAAACCAGAAATTCCCCAGGCTGTATACAATTGGCACTCCATCAATATATCCAATTTCCTGCAGGCAATGCGGATGATCACCAATAATCAAATCAGCTCCCGCTTCTACAATCTGTGGTGCCTGTGATGTTTGGCACCAGTCAAGGACATCTGTGTTTTCGGTCCCCCAATGTACATATACAATTACGAAATCACAATTAGCCTTGGTTTCCTTGATTGTCTCAAGTAAAGGTGTAATATCCTCATAGCAGCGAAAGACTCCCGGGCTGGTCTGCGTTGCCCCTCTTGTATCCGGTGACGAAAATCGCTCAATCTGTGTGGTACCAATAATCCCTATTTTGGTATCACCCGCTATAAAATAGACCGGTCTTGCAGCTTCCTCAATATTTCTGCCTGCGCCAACATAAGGCATATCCGATGCAGCCAGTGTATCCAGCGTATCTACCAAAGCTGTCTCTCCGTAATCATACGCATGATTGTTGGCAATTGATACCAAATCAACTCCCATTTCATGAAGAATCTGTGCCGAATCCGGATTCGCGCGAAAGGTGTAGGTTTTCCCTTCTAAAGGGCTGCCTGCCAGCGAATACGGGAATTCATTGTTTACCATCATGATGTCTGCTGCATGCATTTCACTTAACAAATCAGTGGAAATGCAATTAGCAATATCATATCCATTATTTTTATACGCATTATAAATGGCATAGCCCGGATCGAACAGGACATCTCCAGCAAAAGTTATTACAATTTGATTATCACTAGCGGAATCAACAAGGTATTCATTTTCAGCCAAAACATCCTCTTCCTCCTGCTGTATCGATTCCGTCGAGACACCAGGCGGTGTAATATCCTCCACATCTATGATTTCAGTCTCCTGCACGCTATCAGAAGAAATGTTTTGCGAAATAACAGGTGTTGTCAAATCCTCTGTCGCTATCTCTAAAGCCTTATTTTCAGCAGCCTGAATGATAAATATCGTCAACGTGCCGAGAACAATGACAACGAACAGGCTCCATAAAAACAAGGTAAGATGGCGATTCAGTCGTCCCGCATATACCACAAGTATAACAATAAGCAGAATTGCGATTAAGGTTCCTGTTATTGTAGCTACGTTCATTACTATTTTTCTCCCATCCCTTATATTTGTCAAAACACTGATTATAACTTTCGTCGCTTCCGCTTCCCATGCTTCTTACAATCCCTATCCATCATACCTAATTGTGCCCAAAAACGCAACCTCAAGCCACACGCCTTTCTCTTTCGCATCAGGGTTTACGCACTAAAAAAGTCTTCGGATTAATCCGAAGACTTTTGTCATACTAATTAATATTTGGCTGTACTAACACGCACACCAGGTCCCATTGTTGTAGCAAGAGTAACACTCTTTAAATACTGACCTTTAATTGTGCTTGGTTTTGCCTTAACAATAGCATCCATCAGAGCTGTTAAGTTCTGGTTCAGCTGCTCTTCTGTAAAAGAAGCTTTTCCAACTGGACAGTGAATGATATTGCTCTTATCAAGTCTATACTCGATCTTACCGGCTTTAATATCATTGATTGCTTTTGTAACATCCATAGTTACTGTTCCTGCCTTAGGGTTAGGCATAAGTCCTTTCGGTCCAAGTACCTTACCAAGACGTCCAACAACACCCATCATATCCGGTGTAGCAACTACTACGTCAAAATCAAGCCATCCATCATTCTGAATCTTAGGAATGAGTTCTTCTCCGCCTACGAAATCAGCACCAGCTGCTTCTGCTTCATTTAACTTCTCGCCTTTAGCGAAAACCAAAACTCTAACAGTCTTACCTGTTCCGTTCGGGAGAACAACAGCTCCACGAATCTGCTGCTCAGCATGACGTCCGTCACAGCCTGTTCTGATATGAACCTCTACGGTTTCATCAAACTTTGCTGTTACGGTCTTCTTTACCATTGCAACTGCATCATTCGCTTCATAATAAGTTGCGCGATCAAACTGAGTCATCGCTGCATTATATTTCTTTCCATGTTTCATTAACATTTACCTCCTTGTGGTTTTAACGAGTCATGCTCTTCCACTCATTGTGATTAATCTTCTACTACAATACCCATACTTCTTGCTGTACCAGCGATCATAGACATTGCTGCCTCAATGCTGGCTGCGTTCAAATCCGGCATCTTCATTTCTGCAATTTCACGAACCTTGTCCTTTGAAATTGTAGCAACTTTCGTCTTGTTAGGGACTGCAGATGCAGACTTAAGATTACAAGCTTTCTTGAGAAGTACTGCAGCAGGCGGAGTCTTTGTAACAAAACTGAAGCTTCTGTCTGCATATACTGTGATAACAACAGGAATGATTAAATCACCCTTATCTGCTGTTCTTGCGTTGAACTGCTTTGTGAATTCAACGATGTTAACACCATGCTGTCCAAGAGCAGGACCTACTGGTGGTGCCGGTGTTGCTTTGCCGGCAGGAATCTGTAATTTGATGTATCCTTGTACTTTCTTTGCCATTTTGGCTACCTCCTAATAAAAATGTGGTAGTGGCGCAATTCTTCGCTATTGAAAAGCTGCTCCCACACACGCCCGTACATAAAATATATGTGAATGGATTATCTCCACGAACGTCTTACGACAATTTCTTAACTTCTGAAAATCCGATTTCAACCGGTGTTTCACGTCCGAACATTTCAACTGTTATTGTAGCTGTTGACTTGTTCTCATCGATCTTGTTAACAACACCGATGGTATCCTTCCAAGCTCCATCTATAACCATGATGGTATCACCGATTTCAAATCCGGCCTTGGAAATCTTTTCTTTATTCAATTTACCGACTTCCATATCGTCTAGAGGAACTGGTTTACTTCCCGGTCCAACAAATCCGGTAACGCCCCTTGTGTTTCTTACAACATACCATGCATCATTATCATCCGCATCCATATGAATCAGCACATATCCCGGAAGAACTTTTTTCTGTACGTTCTTCTTGCCGGTCTGACGAATCTCAGTTACCTCCTGCATAGGAACGCGTACTTCCAGAATTTTACTTTCCAAATGACGATTGTCGATTGCCTTTTCAATATTGGCTTTTACTTTCTTTTCGTATCCAGAATACGTATGAACAACATACCAGCCCATACCACGGCCACTCTTGTTATCACTCTGTCCAATATCATAGTCTTCCATGATACTTGACACTTCCTCCTCAGAAATAGGTTTAACCGGTTTTAAAATCTCACTGGTTTCCTCTGTCTGAGCAAGAATTGTCTTGAGTTCGCCCATACGTTTTACTTTTACTTTTTTAGACTCTGCCATATTATTACCTTGCTCCTTATCAAATCTGGAAATATCAGATTGTATAGATATCCCGTATCAAAGCTTCAAGTAAACCTCTTGCCTAAAATGTTGTCAGGAAATCAACACCATATTGGATAACAATATCCATCAGCGCGATAAAAAGACCTACAATTGCTGTAATAACAGCAACTGCTGCCGTCTGTTTTGTCACTGACATTTTATCCGGCCAAGTAACTTTCTTGAATTCTCTCTTTAAACCTTTGAAAAAGCTAGGTTTTTTGGTTGTTTTGGTTGCTTCTTTGTTTGTATCACCCATGTTCATACCTCCCTAGATTTGCCCAAGTCAAGTAACTAACAGGGATTATTTCGTTTCTTTGTGCATTGTATGAGTCTTACAGAATTTACAATATTTCTTTGTTTCCATTCTGTCAGGATGTGTTTTCTTATCCTTTGTAGTATCATAGTTACGCTGCTTGCATTCAGTACATGCCAATGTAATTCTTGTACGCATATTTCCACCTCCAAGTGATGTGTTTCAATTTTGTAGCATAAAAAAAAGAGGATTTCTCTCTCGCGTGAATAAGAATACCACAATGTTAACTAATCGTCAATAGTGGTTTTCGCTAGTGTAAAGTTTTTGTAGGAAAATTAAATAGACAAAAGAAGAAAACTCCCATCTTGTGTTATGATTTTAGCGACAAGAAAAAATCTGAGACAAGAGAAGGAGCTTTCTATGATTAAGAGTATACAACAGTTTCAAA
>JAKQFQ010000332.1 GCA_029558315.1 Bacillota bacterium | reverse complement strand
TTCGGTTAACGCCTGCTGCACTGATGCGGCTTCTTTCACGTCCAACTCCCCGTCTGTCATATACTGGTTATACATGCTCTGTGCTGTTCCCAGCATGGACAGAGAGTTCATCAGGTCTTTTGTCTGACCCTCCTGGTCTTTGGTATATTTGACGTTCTCACCGGCTGCATCGTTGTATTTCGTCAGATAGTCTTTTGATTGGAGGATGTTGGCATGGTGGTCTGATAACGACTGATTCACGCTGGATAGAACATCTGACAGTCCTGATCCGGTGAGTCCTATCTTCTCGAATGCTGAATTGAGCGTGTTGATTTGTGGAGTAGTGGTTTTGGCTTCGGTTCCGGTTTTTTCCACACCTGTATTGAGCCCCTCCAATCCCACGATGTCAACTCTGCGAGAGAGATGCCCCATATCGACCTCCCCCTCTTCTGCAACCGCTTTAACTTTACCGGACTTGACACCCTCATAGAAATCAATCTGTTCAAGTCGAGTCATCAAATCGTCAACAATCTGAAGATACTGAGTTTGAGTCCCTGCGTTTTGAGACGATAACCATTCTGATGCTTGTGTCCTCCGTGCCCATCCGGATGGTGCAAAATCAACCGGATTCTGCATCTCAATTAACTGAGCTAATAGATCGCCTTTCAGATTGTCCTGATAAATGTACGAATCCTCTGTATGTCCTGAACCTATCGCCGTCTTTGTAGTCCAATATGCAGACTCTGTGAGATATTCTGTGATGGATTTTTTCAAGTCAGATGCATTGACGTTTGCATCAAAATCCTGTTGTAATTGTTTTGATCTGCTTTCTGCTAGAGAATCCATCGCAGACGATTCAACGTTTAAAATCTTATCAATTGCACCCGGAACCTGTAATAATGCTTCAGTAGCACTTGAGACGGCAGGGCCAAACGTAAATACATTATTCGTGGCAACTTTTACCGGATCAGAGAAGTTCTGAATATTGTCTGATGCGGTTTTTGTTGCTGTTGAATAATCCTGTGTGGTTTTTGTAGTGTCCTTTGTTACATTTGCTATATCAGTATTGGCGTTCTTGTAATCGTTTAAAGACTTTTGAGCGTTTGAAATATCTGTTGATAGATTTGTATTGTATTTCTCGTTTAATTCTTCTACGCTATCGTGAAAATCGTCTTTTGCTTTTGCTAATTTCTTACTATAGTTCTTATCAGATGCATCTAAATCCTCTAATGTATCCTGATATTTGTCGATATAATCATCATAACTCTTTACAACCGAACTATGGATCTTTTCTGCAGATATACGAGCACTTTCATCAGATTTTGCCTGCTTTTCTGCTTCTTTCGTTAATGCCTCTGCTTTATTCTGTGCAATAATGTCTGCAAGTTCCTGACTTTCAGCTAATCCTGTATTCTGGTTTATTTTATAGGTTTTCCCGTTGTTTGTCCAACTCCCTTTTTCATTTGCTGCTATGGCTGCTCTTGTGGCTTCTTCAAGAGAACCGGAGAAATTAGTAAGTTCTTTTGTGCCTTTCTCTTTGGCTTCTGTTTCTTCTTTCGTTGCCTTTGCTGCAAGCCCGTATTCTTTGTTATATAATG
>JAKQFQ010000227.1 GCA_029558315.1 Bacillota bacterium | reverse complement strand
TTGTAGCCAAAAGAGAAATCAAACTATTACTCAAAAATTGTGCTTATTCTGTTTTATATGTCTTCAGGCGAATCACTTCAAGGAAGATTGAACTAACAAATAATATTCTATTTGTGTGTAAAGGAAATATCTGCAGAAGTGCTTTCGCGGAATATAGATTTAAAATGATTGTTCAGGAGAACAGAGATCATCTCGTAATACGCTCCTGTGGCCTTGAAGCAAACCCATCCGGTCAATCGCCCAACGATGCCCTCACCGTGGCAGGAGAGTATGGGGTTGAACTGACAAACCATGTTCCTAAACCTGTTACCTCGTCTTATGTAGATGACGCGGATATCCTCTTGGCAATGGAATATCGTCAGCTTAAGGAGATCAAGAAGAAATATCCCATGCACAAAGAAAAAATTAGGTTGCTGCGGGAGTTCGCGCCTTTTCCCCACAACCTGCTGGTCAATATCGATGACCCATACGGATGGGATATCCCCGCATTCAGAAAATCATTTACTATCATAGACAAATCACTACTCGGCCTCATTAAACGAACGAAAGAATAAAGTAGGGAAAGCAATAACCGGCATCAACCATTAGACAAAGGCCGCATACTTCCCAACGCAGATGTCCAACTTATATCAGATAAAAATTGCAGAAATTTGGGATTATCTGAAGAGGGAAGATGCTCTCTTTCTCTTGATTTGCCTGTATCTTTTCTTCGAATATGTGCGGCCTCAAACCCTGTATCCCGTCTTGGATGTCTTGCCCTATACTCAGATTATATTGCTGCTGACTCTGGCTATTGCTTTGATAAAGGGCAATTTGTTCGTCACAAAGAATCCAGCGAATCACCTGCTGATCGCCTTTTCCCTCATAATAGTGCTTTCATCTGTCTTTGCATTCAACCCCGGCCATTCATTCTCCATGATACCGGATTTTGTGGCGTGGATGATCATCTATTTTTTGATCATCAATATTGTGAACACCGAAAAGCGCTTCCTGGTTTTCATGCTGTCATTTCTGCTTTACAGCTTCAAGATGTCGCAACATTCTTTCAGAGGATGGGCCAGCCATGGTTTTGGATTCTCTGACTGGGGCACGGG
>JAKQFQ010000208.1 GCA_029558315.1 Bacillota bacterium | reverse complement strand
ATTTTTAAAGAGATCATCATTCACGTGAGCAGCGGGATTGTATGCTGCGAAAATTTCATCAAAGGGATAGATAGGACCAAGATCAAGATCAGTCTGGAGTCTAAAATTCCTGCCAATCTCGAGCATATGCCCATCAATTTTTTCGAGTAGGAAAAGATATCGATTAAAGAGGGCATCAAGGCGGGACTGATCCCCGGCAAAATTAGTAAGAACGAACTCCTTAAAATTCTTATCATCACCATCCTCAAGCCTCCAAAATTCCGCAACTTGTTTTAGACCCGACTCAATTCTTATTTTCTGAGACTCTCCGTATTTCTGAAGAAGTTCATCTGAAAGTTTATTAACTGAATTATCCATCCAAGAAGGTTTCATATTTTGTGCCTTAAGTGTAACTTGTGAAATGATTAATAAAAACATCAGCAGAAAGATAATTTTCATAATTTTACCTTACATTTTTTCAAAACCAAATTTACACAAAAAATGTCATACTAAAAAGGGGCAGGATCAGAGAAAAGCTTGGTTTGAGAACAACAAAGAGAAAACCAAATAAAACCTACCGGAAAGATTTTTTTTTACAAATAATCCTATTAATTTTGTAAGAATATTTTTTATGATTTCTTTAAATAAATATATGCAAAAAGATAATTTTTCTTTAAGCCATCCAAAAAGTTTTCTTATTCTTCTTATTAGTTTACTGATGATTGCCGGCCTTCATGGTCAGGGACAGCGAGGTAAACTAACCGGTACAGTAAAAGATGCCGGAACTGGAGAGCCCATAGTCGGAGCGAATGTTATGTTAGTGGGTACGACGATTGGAGGAGCAGCTGATCTAAACGGTAAATTTTCAATTCTCAACATACCAGGCGGGACTTACAGCGTAACTGCAAGTGCTCTTGGATATGCCAAATTGACGATCAGTGAGGTTGATATAATTGTTGACAGGACCACAGAATTAAAATTTGAACTCAAAGATGCAACGGTTCAGTTAGAACAGGTTGTTATAGTAGCTGAAAAACCCAAGATCATCAAGGATCAGACTTCCACCTCAACCACACTTAACGAGACACAGATCAAATCCGCCCCCATCGAGGGATTAAGAGGAGCACTTGATTTCAATGCCGGATTACAGAAATCAGCAACCGGAAATTATTCTGTGAGAGGTTCATCTTCTTATGAGTTGAATTTTCAAGTAAATGGTGTTGAGCAAGTGAATTCAGCCACAAGCGGCCCGGGTACTTTTGGTACTGAAAAATCGAACAACTCGTGGAAATACGACGTGAACCCGATAGGAGTTGCACAGATGCAATTAATAACGGGAGGTTTCTCTGCCGAGTATGGGAATGCACAGGCCGGTGTAGTGAAAGTGGTATTAAAAGAAGGAGCACCCAAATTTACGGGTGAGTTCAGGATGGAATACAGGCCTGCGGGGCAGTATCACTATGGCAGTTACCTTTACGATCAGAATAATTACGAATGGACAAAGTGGGGGAATCTTGATAATTGGATAGCGAGGGCGAAGAAATCTTCCGGAGGTTATGATGAAAACTTTCTCCTTTCTCTGGGAATTACTGCGGTTAACAGATACGGCTGGTTATATGATAAAATAAAAAGTAATACTGCAACAGCTGATGAAAGACAGTTGTTTGAATCAGTAGTTGACAGAGAAGTTAGATGGGCTCATGAGCTGTGGGTTCGAAACCACACTCCATCTGAAAATAATCCACTGGGTGTCTATGATTACAGGAATGGGGCTTATCAGAGATATATGTTTGGATTTGGCGGTCCGCTTGGGAAAGATCCCAATAAACTTAAATTCTATTTTTCAGGAGAATACAAGCACAATCCTACACGACTTCCAACCGCTGAACAGACACAAGTATATCAGAACTACATTGCGAATCTGACGTACCAGCCTATCCCAAATCATAAGTTTAAGGGGATGCTGAGTTTCCAGAAATACAGAGGAGGAATCTGGTCCGGTTCGGATGATATCAGATGGTCAGGAATTGCATTCACACCTCCCGGTTTATCATCGAAATATTATGTCAATATTGATCCGGTAAGAACAGAACAGACGGTTGCACAGAGTCTAAATTATATATACATAATAAACAATCAGGCTTCAATTGAAGCAACCCTGACTCACCAGTATGAGAAATACGAACTGCCATATAGGTATTTGCCCGGATACACTCAAATCAGGGACGTTCTGGATAGTCTCTATGATCCGCAAGGTTCGGTTTTAAGAGCCGGTATTTGGTGGGAAACAGACTATTTCAGAGCACCGGATGCTTTCAGTACACTCTATTTTCAGGATACGAGGACAGATCACTGGAGTCTAAGTGTGGATTACACAAATCAGATATTGGAGACCAACCTGTTGAAAGCAGGAGCCAGAGCATATTATTGGGACATGTTCAACACCGGAGTTAACAGCAGTTTCCTGGCTAATTCATACATTACAAGAGCCGGATTTGCAGAGTATTACAGAGCTTATCCAACGAATTTCGCAGTATATGTTCAGGACAAAATGGAATACTCGGGAATGATAGCAAACATTGGTGTCAGAGCAGAGAGTTATAACTTCGGAACTTTGTATCCCATAGATATTTATAATATGTTTTATCCGGGCAAACCGGTTTTGAACAATCCCGGAAATCCTCTCAAAGAGCAATCCAAAACCCAGTTCATTATTTTACCGAGAATTGGTATCTCATTCCCTGTGGGCGAAAATACAGCTTTCAGAATTCAGTATGGACATTTTTCATCCATGCCGATATTCAGTCATGCTTTATCAAACAGAACGCAATCTGGTTGGACAGGTATGGGTAATCCAAATCTCGAACCCAAAAAGACCATTCAATATGAATTTGGTTTACAACAGATGCTGGAAGACGAACACAGGTTGGATGTAGCCTTGTATTATAATGACCGTGTGACTCAGATTGGATTACTTCCGGTCGCTTCTTATACAGGATCCAATACCAGAAGTGCTGGTTTTTCAGCAACCGGTGAACCGCTCTATTTCTATACAACTTTTGATAATAATGCATTCGGGGCAACGATTGGAGCTGAATTCACATTTGAGAAAATTAATTTCCAAAACTGGTCCTACCGGCTAAGCTATAGTTTATCTCAAACCACAGAAGGAACTTATGGACCATCCTCGATATATCCGGATCTGGATAGGAATTACCTTTCGAGGAAGTCAGGAGAAACAGTTGGGTATAGTGACAGGACTCACAATCTTAGAGGACTGTTGCAGTACAGATTCAACAAAGGAGAGGGACCTTCAATCCTTGGAATTTATATTCTTGAGAACACAATTTTAAGCATGACCTACACAATGCAATCGGGAGCTCCTTACACATATATTACCGGTTTTGATTTGAAGGATGTGGTGAATAACAGAAGATATCCAATTGAGTCGGTGTTTGATTTTAACCTGACAAAAAATATAACGATTGACGATCTTAGATTGATTTTAGGTCTCAGAATTATGAATTTATTTGATAACAAATGGTTAACCCCGATCTCAACAACTGAGGACATAACAAACTGGGTAGAATATGGATATACGACTGCGGACTTGGGGAATGATCCACTGAGAAAGAGTTATATAACGGCAGAATTCAAAGCATACAGAAATATTCCAAGGCAGATATTCTTCACGGTAGGGCTTGGTTTTTAAGCAAGGAAAACAAGGAATTAAGAGTTAGGAATTTATGAAAATCAAATTAATATTTCTTTTAACAATCGTATTGATCACCAATCTTTTCCCGCAAGTGGAATCTGCTCTGCAGGTATTCACCAGGGGCTCATTATGGCACAGTGTGCTTTACGGCAAAAGCGGATCATCTTTTAATGACTGGAAAAAATCGGGACCGAGTTTAGACTGGCCCGCATTCGACGCAAGTTGGATAAGAGAGGATATTGGTGGTTCTCCGACGCATCTTGCAACAGGCGGGTTTATTGTTGGAGCAAAGAAAACAAATGACTCTGTGTTGGTTGTAGAAGACTGGTCTATATACGCAGGTACCGTATCAACAGAACAGAATGCAAAGTATATTGTCAAGAAGCATGGGCACAAATACAAAAACGGCGAGAATTACTTCCTCAAAAAGAATGATAAGGAAGGAGAGGAAGTAATTGAAACAATCTGGGAATATAACACGAATTATATAGTGGACTCCACAATTGAGGAGAGACAGTTGCCGTTACGGGTCACGAGAAGGGTGCATCAGTGGAGTGGTAATGCGAAAGACGAAAACTATATTTTATACGAGTACATATTCAAAAATATTTACACAGAAATAAAACAAATTGCTCCGGACAGACACGTGGTTGATTCATTAAAAGACTTTATTGCCACAATGACTTATGCAATGCACTCAAATTCAAGAGCATGGACAGTTATATTTCCCCAGTTATCTTCGGGTGCCAGAAACACCTGGTTCTTTTATGATTCAAACAGAAAAATGATGTACGGAAGAGCAGCAGATTATCCGCTTTCGACTTCAAATGAGGAGTTTGGATTCAGTCCATTAATGGGAAGAGTCGTAAACGGAAAAGTTCAAGGGGAATACCTTGCTCCCGGATATGTTGGAGTCAGATTATTGTACTCTTCGAAAGACAAAACCGGAGGTACAACCAGAGTGGCAAAGTATGGATGGTCAGCCGGAAATAATACTCTGGATCTTCAGGGACCATTAACGGGGGTACCCGGTACCAACGAAGGAAAGTACGCGATGATATCGGATATCTCGAACGCATATCAATATGTAACATCACCGGCGGACACCACATTTATGCGAAAAAACAGAATGTGGTCGCTAATGACTCTGGGTCCGTGGGATTTAGCTCCGGGAGATTCAATAGTTATAGCAGTAGCCGAAGGGGTAAATGGTGCCGATTATTCATTTGCTATTGATCCCACAGTTACTTCGAGTAAGATAAATACTGAAGCGCAGAAAGCATTCAATCTTACTATGGACAAGGCAAAATTCACCTATGACCAATACCTGGCGGGGTATGGATTAAATCACCCTGATCCTCCTCCTGCTCCAAAATTTACAGTTGAGTTCTCAA
>JAKQFQ010000203.1 GCA_029558315.1 Bacillota bacterium | reverse complement strand
CAATAAGACGGTATAAAACAAATGGAAGAAGAAAAGAAATATAAAGAGATAGAGCTAAGAAGTGAAGAGGTGCAAGAGGTGATGGGGCGTGTTCAGCCGTGGATATTGCGCTGGGGTATTGCTGTATTATTGGGTATTCTGCTTATTTTGCTTTGCGTAAGTTTCTTTTATCGTTATCCGGATGTCATTACTGCAGAGGTTACCATAACGACTGTAGATCCTCCGGTAAGTATTATCGCTCGTGCTACAGGTAAACTGGACAAGATTTATGTAGAGAATAATAGTCAGGTGTCGGCTGATGTTCCTTTGGCGGTTATCCAGAATCCGGCACGTACGGAAGATATACTTTGGTTGTCTTCGCAGGTTAGTGAATGGATTACAGCAGGAAGTGATCTGCTAATGGCTCGCCAGCGTTTTGGCGCTCGTCCTCTTCAGCTGGGAAGTGTTCAGGGAGCTTATTCTCTTTTTCTAACCAGCTTGCAGGATTACAGGGATTATAAATCGTTAAATTACTATCCTCAAAAGATTGCCTTTCAGCAAAAGCAACTTAGTATGCAGCACCAGTACTACGGAGGAGTGGTGGAGCAGAATAAATTGACAGAAGTTCAGTCTGAGTTGGCCCGATCGATGTTTCAGCGTGATTCGTCTCTTTATCAAAGGAAAATACTATCAGATGAGGATTTTGAAGTTTCAAAGAACAGTTACCTGCAAAGCAGGCAAACTTCTTTGTCTGTGAAGGCTTCTGCAAAACAGTCGGAAATGCAGTTAACGCAAGGTAAAGAGACATTACTCGACTTACAGCAGCAGTCGTCTGAACTGGAGAATCGCTATATGCTGGCTTTGCGTACCGCTACAGAACAATTGGTTACGGCTATTAAATCCTGGGAACGGGATTACCTGATGGTGAGTCCCATATCCGGGACTGTAAATTTGATGGGTGTGTGGAGTAACAATCAGAATGTGTTAACAGGGGAAACTGTTTTTACCATTGTTCCCGCCGCACAACACCAGCCAAAAGGAAAAGCGTTGCTTCCGGTACAAGGTTCAGGAAAGGTAAAGGTTGGTCAGCGGGTAAATGTGAGACTCAACAACTTCCCGGATCAGGAATTCGGTTATCTGATAGGCCGGGTAGAAAGTATTTCCAATATCCCTACACCGGAAGGTTTCTATGTGCTCGAGATTGTATTCCCATCCGGGTTGACAACCAATTATGATAGACTGCTTCCTTTAACCCGCCAGATGGCAGGAAGTGCAGAAATCATTACCGATGATCTCCGCCTGATTGAGCGCTTCCTGATGCCTGTCCGTAAATTAATACAAGACCAACGAAGCCGAAAATAAGCTTATTGAATCATCCCAAAAGTGAAAGATAATTTCGCAAATTCGCTATGAGAAGATAACATAGAAAAAGCAATACTGTTTTTATCAGTATCAATAAATTATTTACTGAATTGATAATTAATTTTTACTTTTTATCTAATTTGTAAAATAAATTCGTTATCATTGCATCTAACAATCTATTATACTTGGTTTTATGAAATATAAATATAATTTGCTCCAGTATTTATACGAATGATGTGGTCGCGTAAATGAAGGCTCTGTCATTAGTGGGATAATATTTGG
>JAKQFQ010000190.1 GCA_029558315.1 Bacillota bacterium | reverse complement strand
AACGCTTCCTGTCTTAAATTTGACGTTCATTACCCCATTCATAAGGTAGTGCATAGGATTACCAACTGTTCAACCGAGATATACTGGACAGACGGCTTAAATCCACGTAGATACCTTGACATAGACAATCTTCCGTATACCCTTGCTTCCGGTTCCATTTTGTGTGACCCTGTATATAATGAGGGTGACTTGGATTGCAATCAATTGAACGTTCAGCCTGATTTTGACATCCCCATAGTAAAGATAGCTGATGTGACAAATACAGGGGACCTCAAGGCAGGAACCTATCAGTTTGCAGTACAGTATGCTGATGCACAGGGCAATCCTTACACCTCCTACTATTCCATCACAAACCCTGTTCCCATAGGTGACCCAAGCATTGTCACCCCTAATTTCGACTATCCTGTAGGAAGGTCTATCATAGTGGACATTTCCAACCTGGATATTACAGGTCTCTATCATTATTTCAATCTGGCGGTAGTAAAGACAATCAATGCCATATCATCGGTAGAGCTTGTAGGAACATATTTTATTGAGAACATTTCCACTCAAATCACATACACAGGGCAGAATGTCACCCAGATAAGGCTTTCCATGGACGACATAATGGAAAAGTTCCCTTATTATGAAATTGCCCAAGACCTCACCGCTGCTCAGGATGTACTCATTTGGGACAACCTTTCCTCAATAGACAGGGTGAACTACCAGAGTATAGCCTCCAAGATACACCTCCAGTGGGAGACCTGGAGGATTCCTGCCACAGAGAACTATGCAGATGGTGACAATGCTGCCAATTACAGGGGGTATTTAAGGGATGAGGTATATGCATTCGAGATTCAATTCCTCCTGAGAAATGGAAAGGAAACTGATGGATTCCACATACCTGGAAGAGAGATGACCCCGCTTGAGGCTTCTCGACCCCCCATACCAAATACAGACCCTGACTTTGTAGGAAGTGGCACAAGCGCCCCTTATTGGAAGATATATAATACAGCTACAGCAGCTCCTGGCCACTGCCCTGGATATGTAGCCCTACCAAACTACAAAGGTCCTTACAAGTACGGAGAATTTGCCTATTGGGAATCAACTGAGGAGTATCCTTGCAATACTGAACTATGGGGAGATCTTGCAGGAAAGAAGATAAGACATCACAAATTTCCTGATGTCGCTGTTTCTCCTATATTTGAATCGCTAATATTCTATGATGCCGATTCAATGGTGATGGGGAATGAAGCCATATTCCCCATAGGTGTAAAGGTAGACGTAAATAATATAAAAAACCTCATAGTTACTTCTGATCTTCTTCCAGAGCAGAAAGATGAAATAGTAGGTTTTCGCATACTGAGAGGTAACAGGGCCACCAACAGTTCAATAGTAGGCAAAGGTATCCTCAGGAATGTGAATAAGTATGAAAGAGAAGGAAAGGATTATTATTTTGCCAACTATCCCTATAATGATCTTCATGAAGATCCATTCATAAACTCCACCAATAATGCGTTCGCTGAAGAATGTGATGTATTCGACGTAAATATCACAGCTCTTGCAGATGG
>JAKQFQ010000165.1 GCA_029558315.1 Bacillota bacterium | reverse complement strand
TAAAGAGTATGACCCTTGCTTACAACCTTCCTAAGAATATTGTAAACAAGATTAAGCTTGCAAATGCAAGAGTCTATTTTAACGGATCAAATCTCTTTACTATGGCCGCATACGATGTATACGATCCTGAGGTTAACGAATATGGTACCAGAGGATGGGAAATTCCTTTAGGCAAGACTTATACATTCGGTGTTGAATTCACATTCTAAATAAAAAAGTTGCAACAATGAAAAAGATAAATATTTCAATAATTTTGATGAGCATTGTGCTGCTTTCGTCGTGTAATGGTTTCCTGGATGTAAAGCCTAGCAATACTGCTGCATCTGAGACATCAATTACAACCGCAGAGGATGCAGGCGTGGCCATGAACGGCCTTATGAGCAAAATGGCATCAGCAGACTACTATGGCAGAAACTTCATCATGTATGGCGATGCAAAGGGTGGAGATTTTGCAATCCGTTCTCAGGGTAGAGGATTGGATGCTCTTTATACATTTAACCACTCCGCCTCTTCTAACTCATATAGTGGGTATTGGAACCAGATATATCACATTATTCTTCAGGCAAATAATATCATTTTAAATATTAATAAGATTGAAGCAGATGGTAAGGGTTCTACAGCTCTAAGCGCATACAAAGGACAGGCACTTACAGCAAGAGCTCTTATGTATTTTGACCTCGTTAGACTTTATGGAAAGCCTTACAACATGGACAAGGCATCTTACGGTGTTCCACTTGTACTTGAGCCGCTTGATGCTGCCGAGCAGCCAACAAGAAGTACTGTAGAGGCTGTATATACTCAGATTCTTACAGATTTGAAAGATGCAGAACCAATGCTGTCAAAATCAGTTTCAAAAGGTTATATCAATTACTACGCAAATAAAGCAATTCAGGGAAGAGTTTATCTTCACATGGATAGATTTGATGACGCTCTTGCTGCTGCTGAGGCAATTATAAATGACAAGAAATACACCCTATACACAAATGCAAAATGGGTAGCTTCATGGAGTCAGGAGAATGGATCTGAATCTATTTTTGAGTTAGCCGTTTATGAATTAGAAGGCGATCTTCTTTCCGGATCACTAGGATATTACCTTCTAAGACTTGCAAGGATTAAAAATGCTATGGGCTGGTTCATGGCTAGTGACTATTATCTTGCCAGGCTTGGTGAAGATGC
>JAKQFQ010000139.1 GCA_029558315.1 Bacillota bacterium | reverse complement strand
GATGCCTACGATGATTTTCTGGTTACCTATTACAATACGGATCTCAACCAGCCAATCAGTGCAGTGGTTTATGGTGGAACCGAGATTAATCAGTTTATTTCTCCTTCTCAGATCATTGATATTGATTTTGGACTTGAAGTTACACATGGCGGAGCCTATTGTGGCGATATCAATGGAGACGGCGCAGATGACTTTATCGGAGATTGGTCTTCTGTTATAAATCCTAAAGTTTGGTTGGGTGGTAACAATGATTACAGCAACCCCAGCTTAATCCTGAATGGTCAGTGTTATCAGGGAAAAGGTTTCTCCTATGGCGATATCAATGGAGATGGCTACGATGATATAATCTTTGGTGATCTGAATAATTTATGTCAATACGGTAAAGTATGGATCTATCTGGGCGGAGCATATCCTAACAGCAGTTGTGATCTGATAATCGAAGCCCCTTCCATAGTTCCTGGAAATGGCAGTTTTGGTTGGAGAACTGCAACGGGAGACTTCAACAATGATGGTATCACAGATATTGCAGTCGGCACTCCCTGTCTGCAAGATAACAGAGAAGGATATGTCTTTGTCTATGCCGGCAATACCAATATATTAGAGACAACAGTGTCTGTGGATGAGAGTACTCCGCCTGCCTCCGGATTAAGCTTCAAGGCTTATCCCAATCCCTTTAATCCCTATGTGAATTTTGAGATCAAGTCGCAAAAAGATCTCAAAAGCCTGAGTATAGATATTTATAACATCAAAGGGCAGAAGATTGAGACCATTAATCTGGAATCCGGTCAGTTAAAAGCTGGTCAGGTGGAATGGAAGACAGAACATCTCAGTTCAGGCATCTATCTCTGCCACCTGAAATCAGGGCAAGAGATTCTGAGTACCCGGAAAATTAGTCTGATCAAGTAGGAAGATCAAAATAGTTTGTTCGAAAATCAGGCAGTTTGCCATATTGTTTTCTACGAAGATCACAGGGCTGACGCCCCTTAAAACGGTTTTCTTTTTATCTTTCTACGAAGAACACAGGGCTGATGCCCCTGAATCTGAATTAAATACATTCTCCACATCCTCCGCTTCTCCACGTGAGGTATAACTCGTTTTTGCAGTAAGGGATGTCATTCATCATTTATAATTCACAATTCACAATTAAACGTACTACCCCGTCACAGAAGTG
>JAKQFQ010000093.1 GCA_029558315.1 Bacillota bacterium | reverse complement strand
CCATGACCAGGGCAGACAACACCACTGGTAATACACTTATGGAGTTCTACACCGATGCCTGGCAGAATCCTAATTCCACAGGATACAAACACCCTAAGCCTACCACAGACTCAAAGATCCTTTGTTCAACGGACAGGATGTTCGATGCATCATTTTTCAAGATCAAACAGATTCAGCTTGGTTACTCCCTTCCTAAGAAGATTGTCAGCAAAATAAAGATGGGTGAGATGAGATTTTATGTATCTTTAGACGATTGGTTTACATTTACGAAATATCCTGGACTTGACCCTGAGGTCGGTTTGTATGGCACGGCAGCCAATGGCCTTGCCGTAGATACGGGTTCATATCCTATCTCAAAGAAATTGGTATTCGGTTTGAACGTATCATTTTAATTTTGAAACATTATGAAGAAATCAATAATTTTCGCATCCCTGATTTTACTTTCTCTTTATTTGTCCTCTTGCACAAAGGAATTGGATAATCCACGTGAGGGCGCTACCGATTTTAATACATTTTATAAAAACGCAACAGTTGCAGATGCTCAGAAACTGATTGCAGGAACATATAATATCTACTTTTCCGGTCCGGAGGAGGTTCAGATTCAGAACTTTTTTGAAATCATCTCCGATGATATCACTTGTGGTGGCGGTAAGTATGCAGATAATGCAAACCGTTACAGGAACGCCGACGAACTTACTTGTCAACCCAGCGACTGGCTTTTCTATGGACCTCGTAGAGGATATAGCCTTTATCAGTCAATTTACAAGTGCATCTATCAGTGTAATCTTATTATTGATAAAATCCCCGAAACCAATAACGCGGAAATCAATAGAATAAAAGCCGAGGCAATGTTCCTTAGAGCAGTGGCTTTATTCGAGGGAATGAGAGTATGGCACGATATACCTTTCGCAGATCATATCTATACTTCTGAAGATATGTTAGCTCCCAATGGAGATCCTGCACAGATGATAGACTGGGTGCTCTCAAATCTTTCCGAAGCAGCCAAAATTCTCCCTGCAGTTCCTGGAAAAGGACAGCAGTCGGTTATCGGAGGCCGTGCAACATCTGGGGCGGCACTTGCATTCTATGGAAAGGCAGCACTTTGGTATGGCACTCAGTACAATAATGTCGAGTATGTAAAGAAAGCCATTGATCCTCTTAATACCATCATCAAATCCAATCTTTATGACCTCATTGCCAATCCTAAGGATCTGTTCCGTGTGAAATCTGACTTCTGTCAGGAATATATCTTTGAGCGCAACTGTGCTGAGACCGCTTCCGATAAGTCTTTGCAGAATGATAACCGTCAGACTTGGAGAAGCTTACAGGCAGACAACGTATACATTCCCAAGGTGTTCAAAGGGTACGGTTGGGCATTTTGCAATCCCAGTGTTGAGTTTGTTGATTTTATGAAGGAACACGACGGTGCCGACAATGTACGTTTCGAAGCAAAACTTATGTCATATGATCAGCTTATGGATATGGAGTATTCCGACCAGAAAAAGGGTATAAAACCGGGTGCATACTATACTAACCACGTTGGCTATTGGAATGCAACAGCACAGATCGGAAGAGCACACGTCT
>JAKQFQ010000080.1 GCA_029558315.1 Bacillota bacterium | reverse complement strand
GAGCATTTGCTCCTTTCGATATCTTGGATTTTTAGTCGAGGACATTATATCAAAAAAAAGGGGGGAGTGCTCTTTTTATTATAAACTCCCTGATAATCAAGGTTAAAACAATAAAATAGGTAGTGAAATTTGACACTACCGCATTTCATGGAGGGAGAGAATAATGACATACGAGCAGAAGAATATGCTGGAAGAGAATCTGGAGAATCTACGTAAGAAATATACCTTAATGTTGAAGGTAACATTACTGCCATTTCCATTATTTATTATTGTTTGCATTGTTACAATGATACCGGGATATGAGATTAATTTCCCCGGTAAAAGCATGGCTATTATTATCTTGTTTTTACTCACCTGTGTAATGATTCTCATTGGGATTAAACATCTAAAAAAGGATGGCGATAGCTTTATTAATGCCTATAAATCTGCAGTCGTGAGTAATGTTTTACAAGAGGAATTTCAAGACTTTTCATATCAGCCAGATCAGTGTCTGCCGATGGAGGATATACAATTACTATGTTCCTATAAGAATTTCTGCTATGAGGGCGAGGACTTAATAAGCGGAATTTATAAGAATGTACCATACCGTCAATCTGATGTGGATGCCTTTTATTATAAGTCGGATGGCGATGGGGGCAAGAAAAAAGTAACACTGATGAAAGGGCGACTGGCAGAATTTATCTATCCGAAATCTCAGGGGATCTCGGTATATGTATTTGATAAAATGGCAGCTGGCGCGGATAAGCAGGGATTGCTGGAAGTTCAATTGGAAAATGTGGAGTTTGCTAGAAAATATAGGGTGTTTGCAAGTGATCAACATGCTGCATTTTATCTTCTGACGCCACAAATGATGGAATATATTATGAAGCTGGGACAAAAGAATATACTTTATATTCGATTCCACAACGGCAGAGTCTATGTTATGCGTCATGGAGTTCCCGGGATGTTTGAACCTTCTTACTTCAAGAAAGTTGATGTGGACTTCGAAATTAGTAGAACGAAGTCAGATATGTGTGAGCTTTTAGGAATCGTTGATATTTTGAAGCTTTCGTAAGAGAACTAATCGGAAGCATTTATATAACAATCACAATCATTATCTCAGAATGGCATTGAAGTATACTAGGTGCGCTTCCAGGTACTCGGAGAGAATAAGAGCAGAATGGGAAGAATCTCAAGTCTTCCGGCTAACATATCCATAATCAGGACTAACTTAGACCATACGGAGAAACAGGCAAAATTCTGCGTTGGTCCAACCATCTCAAGTCCGGGGCCGATGTTATTAAAACAAGCCAGAACTGCCGTAAAACTGGTAACCGGTGGGTGACCGTCAAAGAAGGAAACCAAAAGATAACTCAAAATGACGAATCCACCATAGGCAATCAGGTATGTATTAGTGCTGGAAATTACTTTTTCGCTAACGGGACTATGATTCAGTTGGATTACTTCCACACGATTGGGATAGAGTGTCTGACGAAGACTGCGTTTTAAGCTTTTAAGTAACAGAATAATACGGACACATTTCATACCGCCACCAGTACTTCCGGCACAGGCACCAATCACCATCAGACATAAGAGAATTGCCTTGGAAGAACTGGGCCACAGATCGAAATCAGTGGTTGCAAAACCAGAGGTAGTGATGATAGTAGCAACCTGAAAAGCAGAGTGCCGAACAGTTTCTTCTGTTGTGGCATATATATTACGTATATTAAGGGCAATTAGTGCGATACTGCTGACAACGGTAAAGAAATAGAATTTGAGTTCTTCATCTTTAAAGAAGCTTCTGATATTACCAATCAGCAACAGATAGTAACAGGAGAAGTTCACACCAAAGAGCAACATGAAAATGGTAGTAACATTTTGCAGGTATGGACTGTAACTGGCCATACTGTCATTTTTAATACCAAATCCACCAGTACCGGCGGTACCAACGGCAGTACAGACTGCATCGAAAACAGGCATTCCGCCAAATACCAAGAAAAGAAAATCAAGAACTGTTAATACAAGATACAGAACATAGAGAAGTGTAGCTGTCTTTTTCATTCTGGGAACCAGCTTGCCAACACTGGGACCCGGGCTCTCTGCACGCAGCAGATGAAGCGTAAAGCCATTACTGTTTTTGGCAGATATAAATACCAGTAAGAGAACCAGTACACCCATACCACCAATCCAATGGCTAAAGCTTCGCCAAAACAGTAATCCACGGGAAAGTGCTTCTACATCACTAAGAATAGAAGAACCGGTAGTTGTAAAACCGGAAACAATTTCAAACAATGCATCGATGTAGGATGGAATCTGTCCGGAAAGATAGAAAGGCAGACAGCCTAAAAGACTCATGGCAATCCAACAGCCACTTACGCAGATCATACCTTCTCTTGCAAAGAATGACGTATTTGCTTTTCGCCCAAAGAGATAAAGTGTTCCGGCAATAACCAGGATAGTACCGATTGTAATCAGAAAGCAGGCTGCTACATCCAGTTCGCCATCATTGAGACAGATTAACATGGCAGGAATCATGAAAAATGCTTCCAGTAACAGAATCTGTGAGAGAAATTTACCAATCATTCTAAAATTCATTACAATAAACCGCCTTATTCAAAAATATCATTCAGTTGCATTAGAACTTTATTTGTTACAACAATGACAGTATCTCCCTGATGGAACATAGAATCACCGTTTGGAATCTCTGTTTTTCCACTATGGGAAATGCAGACAATCAGGACGTTTTTCTTGATCTTGATGGATTTCAGAGGAGTGTTGCAGTTTTTCGTTGATGGATCAACAGAGAACTCAACAGCCTCTGCCAGACCTGAGGCAATGGAGTGAACAGATACAGCAGCACCGGACTGGTTATGAATAGCTCTGACATATCGAATAATTGTATTGCAGCACAGTTCTTTAGGACACACAACACTTCCGATAGGAAGACGACTAAGAATCATAGTATCCTCCGCATGCCCTAACTTTGTAATTACCTGTGGAATACCCATATCTGCTGCATAAAGAGAGATAACAATATTCATTTCATCCAGACCGGTCAGAGAGACAACAGCGTCGCATTCAGACATGCCCTCACTCTCTAACATACTCTGGGAACTGGCATCGCCAAGTACAATATTAGCAGTGGGTAACATTGCAGCAAGTTCAGTACAACGTTCTCTGTCTTTTTCAATAATTTCAACATCAATTCCGCCACGTTCCAGATCGTCTGCCAGATAATAACTGACGCGTCCGCCACCGGCGAGGATGACACGACTTACTTTTTTGGTAATTATTCCAAGATTCTTTAATAAAAATGCAAGCACATTGGTTGGTGCAGTAACATAGATGCGATCTTCCGGCTCTAGGACAAATCGTCCGTTGGGCATGATTGCCGTCTTGTTACGAAGAACGACACAGACCAAAATCTGACATTTTACAATGTTATTCAAGTCGCTGAGGGAGACCCCATTGAGTTTGCTGTTGGCATCAACACGAAGCTCTACAATTTCCACCCGGTCTTTTGCAAATGATTCACGCTTTAAAAAGCCAGGGAAACGAAGTAAATTTGCAATTTTTTCAGCAGCCTGTTTTTCGGGATTTACATAAAGAGACAGACCGAATGCATTACGCATCTGATAAATCTGTTCTGTGTACTCCGGATTCCGGATTCGGGCAATGGTGTGAATGTTGGGATTAAGATTATGAGCAGTCATACAGCAGAGTAAATTAATCTCATCTGCATTGCTGACAGCAATTAGAAGTTCTGCATTCTCAACACCGGCCTGCCTTAGCACCGGCATGGTAGCACAGTTCCCATTCAGAGTCATTACATCATATTTTTCAATCATGGATTCTAAAATATTTTGATTGGAATCCACAAGTGTCAAATCATATCCCTCGGCCGAAAGCTGTTTGGCAAGCATATCACCGACTTTTCCAATACCTGCAATAATAATTTTCATTATAATAACATCTCCATTGTTAAAATATCTTTATCTCAATTGCTTATGATTATAGTATGGAAATAGGAAAATTACAATCATTCTTCGGATTAGGACAGATGACGATAACATAATCTGTATGAAAATAATATAAAGCTTCCGGGAAGTATCTTAATGTGCGGAGTGTTGCATTGAAAAGCAGGCTAATATATGATAATCTTAATATTGTAGGATTTTTATCAAGACAGAATTATTCTAGACAGGGGGTCTTTTATGAATCAGTTCATATCTATTTCAAGTCAGATTACAACTCCTATTAATTATGCGATGCAACAGAATTATGTGCCATTGATGCGCAGCTTTACAATAAATAATGAGACCGCACAACGGAGGGAGAACCTTTTGATGGTAATTCGGTTTGAGCCGGCATTCGCCAAAGAGTTTATTTATCCTATAGCTCCGCTGGAACCATATGCATCGATGGAGATTACACCTGTTAAGATTGTGATGGCTACAGAATTTCTATTCTCACTTACAGAGAAAATTGTTGGTAACATGACAATCCTGGTTAAACAGGGGGACGAAACTATTTATGAGGATAATAAGGAAATTGATCTGCTGGCCTATGATGAGTGGGCAGGAATTTCACTGATGCCTGAGATGATAGGTGCATTTGTTACACCGAATCATCCAAGAATTGCTGCAGTCATAAGTCATGCGGCACAGTATCTGCAGAAATGGGGTGTAGATCCATCTTTTAATGCATACATAACAAAGAATTCAAATATTGTGAAACAGCAGATGGGAGCAATTTATGCTGCACTACAGGCAGAGCGGATTAATTATGTTGTACATCCTGCATCTTTTGAGGAACGGGGACAGAGAATACGACTCCCGCATATGGTACTGGAACAGAAACAGGGTACCTGTCTGGATCTGGCACTTTTGTATGCTTCCTGTCTGGAAGCAGTCGGACTAAACGCACTGCTGATCTTTCAGAAAGGGCATGCCTATGCGGGCTGCTGGCTGGAAGAGGAGACATTTGCTGATTGTGCACTGGATGATGTAACTGCACTTCAGAAGAGGATTGTAGAGGGAGATCAGGAACTGATCCTGGTAGAAGCAACAGATTTTGTGATTGGCAAGAATGCTGATTTTGAAGCATCTGCAAAGCATGGAGCGGATCATCTGAAAGCAGAGGCAGATTTTTTGTGTGTTATCGATATCCTGCGTTCCAGAAATAGTGGTATCAGACCAATAGCAACCATATTGGAAAAAGAGGAACTGTTACAGCATAATCCGGATAATGCAGGAGTTAACGGGATAGTTGAAACGCAGGCACCTAAGGCACTGGACACTTCGTTGGTAGGAAAGGTTGCAGTGAATGATACGCAGATGACCAGACAGAAGATCTGGGAGCGCAAGCTACTGGACTTTAGTCTTCGCAATACCCTGTTAAATTTTAGAGTAACTAAGAGTGCGATTCAGCTAATGACAGCGGATCTTGGTGAATTAGAAGATCAGCTGACAGACGGGAAGGATTTCACAATTCTGGGAGCTCCGACGGAATGGACATCAACACTTCGGGATGCCAAAATGTTTGAGATAGAGACGGAACGTGATTTGATTGAAAGTATCGCAAAGGAAGAATTCAAGAATAACAGGATCAGATCGTTTCTAAATAGTATGGATTTGGAGCAAAACCTGAAGAGTCTTCATCGTGCGGCACGCTCTAGTATGGAAGAAAATGGAACCAATACGCTGTTTCTTGCACTTGGTTTTTTGAAATGGTATGAGACTAAGGATGCAGAACGTGCACGTTACGCACCCTTGGTTCTAATTCCGGTCGATCTGGTTCGCAATATGAGAAATAAAGGTTATGTGATTAGAAGCAGAGATGAAGAGGCTCAGATTAATATAACATTATTGGAGTACCTTCGTCAGGATCACGAAATAAAGATAGGCGGACTTGATCCATTGCCAATGGATGAACATGGAATTGATCTGCAACTTGTATTTAATACCATTCGTCAGAGTATTATGGAAAAGGCTCGCTGGAATATTGAAAACATGGCATTTATTGGATTGTTTTCCTTTGGACAGTTTGTCATGTGGAATGATCTACGGAATCGAACGGAGGATTTGAAGAAGAACAAGGTTGTAAATAGTCTGATGGAAGGGCGAATGTCGTGGATTCCGGAGGTAATTGATATTACAGCTGATAACCTGGATGAGGTGATTACTCCGTCAAGTATGGCAATCCCATTAAGTGCTGATTCTTCACAGATGGTTGCAATTGCAACCGCTGCCAAGGGACAGAGCTTTGTCCTTCATGGACCACCGGGAACAGGTAAATCACAAACCATTACCAATATGATTGCCAATGCACTGTACCAGGGACAATCGGTCCTGTTTGTGGCAGAGAAGATGGCTGCATTGAATGTTGTGCAGAAGAGACTAACAGCGGTTGGACTGGATCCATTCTGCCTGGAGTTACACTCTAATAAAACCAGCAAAAATGTGGTTCTTGGTCAATTGGAGCAGGCATTGGAAGTGGGGCGAATTAAGAAACCGGAGGAATACCAGAAGACCGCAGAACAGATTCATGCACTTCGAAAAGAACTCAACCATGTAATTGAGGCTATTCATGAGAAACGCTATTATGGTATGTCTCTGTATGAGACGATTGCCGGTTTTGAAAGGAATCGGGAACAAAAGAATGTAATCAGGCTGGATAAGTCTGTTCTTGAAAGTATGACACCGGAAGAATTGACAATGTGGCAATCTGCGGTGGAAGAGTATGAGATTGCAATCCATCAGGCAGGGGGCTATTTGGGACACGTGTTACTGGGGATGGAAGGTACCGAGTATTCCATGGAACTTCGAGATGAACTCGCACAGGAGATTACTTTATTACAGCAACAGGGTGCGAAGGCCAAAGAAGCAGCGTCCAAACTGCGCAGCATAACTGGGGCTAATTGGTCGGAGGATTATGAAGGTACATTGACGTTACGTCTGTTTGGTAATCTCTTGCAGGATGAGACACCGGTATTGATTGATCTTGCAGCTGCTGATAATTACGATGGCTTAAGACAACAAATAGATAAAATTATCGCAACAGGAAAGGCATATCGGCAATTGCAGGGAGAACTGTTGCAGACCTACGATGCTCAGATTGCATCATATCAGATTGGCGACGCAATGCTTCGCTATAAGAAAGCATCCACCAGCTGGGCACTTCCAAAATGGTTGGGAATAAACAAGCTGGTCAAAGAATTAAAACTTTATACGAAGAATCCGGCAGCAGTAACCAAGGCTAATCTGCAACAGCATCTGGAACAATTACAACAAATGCAGAACTGGAAGGAAGAATTGGTTAATGCCCCGGCTAATCTGGTTACAATGTTAAATGGATTTTATCAGGGAACCGATACTGATTTTGAAAAGCTAGAGCACATCCTTAGAAAGACAGAGCAGATAGAAAGCATAGCCGGAGTGCTTGAGCCGGAAGCTGAAAAGAACTTCCTTGAGGCCTTTCGGCATACCCCTGAGCGTGCAGCGGTTCGGTCGCAGGTAAGTCTGTTGGAATCATTTATTCTGTCGCTTGAACAGATTGGCAGAAAACGAAGATGGAACTGGGCACTGATTGAAGAAAAGGAACCGTGGCTGGATGCAGCACTGCAAAAGCTTACTGATTATGCCAATAACCTGACCTTACTTAAAACCTGGTCTGCACAAAATGCGCAGGAGGAAAAGCTTAAGGGAATGGGGCTTGGATGTGTAGTAGAGGCATATCATGAAGGCAGAATGGATGCCGATCATGTAATGGCGGCATACTATGGTAATCTCTGCTATACTTATTGCACGATGACGATCGCAGCAGATTCTAAACTCTCTTCGTTCCAGGGCAAGCAGTACGAGAGTATGATTCAACAGTATGATGCACTGATTAAAGAGTTTCAGAAACTGACGATTCAGGAGATGGTTGCCAGGTTATCGGCCAATGTTCCGGTTGCGGATGCCGGAAGTGCTGTTTCTTCAGATATCGGAATATTGAAGAAGGCCATTAAGAGTAATGGACGTATGATGTCAATAAGAAAGCTGTTTGACCAGATTCCGACGCTCCTTAGGAAATTAAGCCCCTGTATGTTGATGAGTCCAATCTCGGTTGCGCAGTACATAGATCCGTCTTTCCCGAAGTTTGATCTGGTTATCTTTGATGAGGCATCACAGCTTCCGACAAGCGAAGCAGTAGGAACGATTGCAAGAGGCGAAAATGTCATAGTGGTAGGTGATCCAAAACAGCTTCCGCCAACCAGCTTTTTCACATCCAATCGAGTGGATGAAGAGAATTATGAACAGGAAGATCTGGAGAGTCTTCTGGATGACTGTCTGGCCATTTCAATGCCACAGGATTATCTAAAGTGGCATTATCGTTCCAGACATGAGAGCCTTATTGCATATAGTAATGCGAAATATTACGAGAATAAACTTTATACATTTCCATCCCCGAATGATCTGATATCAGAAGTGAAGCTGGTACAGGTAGAGGGATTCTATGATAAAGGTAAAACGAAACAGAACAGGGCAGAGGCAGAGGCAGTTGTTGCTGAGATTATCAGAAGGCTTTCTGATGAACAGCTGCGTAATGATAGCATTGGAGTAGTTACCTTCAGTTCTGTTCAACAGAATCTGATAGAAGATATGTTAGTGGAAGAACTGGCCAAATATCCAGAACTGGAAGAATTGGACCATAAATCAAAAGAGCCGATTTTTGTAAAAAATCTGGAAAATGTTCAGGGAGATGAACGTGATGTTATTCTGTTCTCGATTGGATATGGACCGGATCAGGAGGGCAAAGTATCCATGAATTTTGGACCTCTGAACAGAGATGGTGGATGGAGACGATTAAATGTTGCAATCTCCAGAGCCAGAAAGAGTATGATTGTATATGCAATCATCCGCCCGGAACAGATTGATGTTGGAAGAACGCGTTCAGAAGGCGTAGCCGGACTCAAAGGATTTTTGGAATTTGCAAGTCGCGGAAAGAGTGCACTGGCATCTCGTGAAGGGGATAACTGCTGCAGTAAAGATGGGTTGGTTACAGATATTGCAGAGGCAATACAATCACTGGGATATCAGGTAAAAATAAATATTGGATGTTCTGCTTATCGAATGGATATTGGAATTGTTCATCCGGACAATGAGGAGAAATATCTTCTTGGGATTCTTTTGGATGGTGATAATTGCTACCAGTCTGCTACAGCAAAGGATCGATTTGTGTTACAGCCATCAGTGTTAAATGGACTGGGCTGGCAATTGTATCGCGTATGGGTAATGGAGTGGCTTGATAATCCCCAGGCAGTTCTGGAAGAAATAAAGCAGGCTGCAAAAACAGCATTACATCCAAAACAGGAGACAATCAAGGAGGATCCGGTAGAGGAAAAATCTCTTTCCTTTGAGAAGGAAATGGTAACTGCAGAAAGTATCAGTCGTAAAATTGCTTATCTGGCAATGCCTGAGACGATAATGGGCAAGGCTGAGGAGTTTACCAACCCAATGTCTCTGCCAAAGATTAAGCAGACTGCAATTCAGATTATTGTCAGAGAGGCACCAATTAGTAAAGCATTACTTCTTCATAAATTATATGCTGATTGGGGAATTAGCAGGACCGGAAGCCGCATGGAGGAAACCTTCGAAAGCATGTTGAAGGAGATTGAACTTATTAAAACGAAAGATAATAACCATGAGTTTTTGTGGCTTTCCAATCAGAACCCAACAGAATATGAGAATTATCGTGTGGAAGATCAGTTTGGCAATCGACGCAATATAGAAGATATTCCATCACAGGAAATTATCAATGCGATAATAGAAATTCTTGAGATGCAGGTAAGTCTAAGTCGGGAGGATCTGATTAGAGAAACCGGGAAGAGATTTGGATTCACCAGACTTGGAACAGTGATGGAGAATGTCGTGACACTCGCAATTGACAAAGGAATTCAACAGGGGAAGATAACCAGAGGAGCTGGAGAGAAAATTGTAAAGCGGTAGAGAGGAATCGGATATGTGGGCAATTAAAGGAACAGGCGAAAATCGTATTAAAACGAAGTTACTGGAAAATGTTTGTTTGTAGTATAATTTTATCTTTTGCAACAGGAGGCGGTTCTGGCAGTGGAGCAGCCATACGAGCAGAACAATTACAGACCAGATTAAGGCTGACGGAAACGAGGATATGAAATGTGGACAAGAGCAGAACTTAAAAAAATGCAAAAGAGAAACTAAGACGATACTATGGCAAACTGGTTATTGCAGCCATTGTGCTTACCATTGCAACATTTGGTGGAAAGAGTGGCGGTGGCAGTGGCGGAAGGGAAGACCAAAACCAGACAGAAACTGTCATGACGCTGGAACAACCGCAGGATATTTTGAACCTGATAGAGCAGAACCAGGTAGGAACTCTGCTGGGCATCATAGCGATTTCGCTTGTTATTGGTGAGGTGATAAGTATTTTCATTTTGCACCCATTAGAAATCGGAGCAAGAAAGAATTTCCTTATTGCAACGAAGCAGGAACCGGAAATGTATGAACTTGCTTCTGGATTTGCATTTAATTATAAGAATGTAATCAAAACAATGTTTTTCAGAGATTTAAAATTAGTTCTTTGGTCGATACTGCTGATTGTACCTGGAATTGTAAAAGGATACGAATATCGTATGGTACCCTACCTGCTAGCGGAGAATCCTTCGCTTGATGGGAAGGAAGCATTTGCCTTATCAAAAAAAATGATGGATGGCGAGAAGATGAATTCCTTCCTGTTGGATCTGTCTTTTATCGGCTGGTTTTTACTATCTGTTATGACACTCTTTATTGCGGCTGTATTTTGGGTAAATCCCTACTATGACATGACTTGTACTGAATTATTTATTACGCTGAAGGAGAAGCATGGTGAACAATTGCAATTTGTACCACCGCTGCATCATGCGACGGAGGAGTAGAGAGATTAACAATACATGAATTTCATCCGATATGTACTAAAGAGACAGGTGGTGCATGGAAGCACCCGGAAAGGAATCAGGATGAGAATTAATTATTCAAATGCAATGAACTTCAATACCAAGCAGGAGTTAAGTGAGAAGACGCGTAGAGAGTTAGAGGCAGCTACGACCAATTATCACACAACACAGGATGCAGTTAGTCTGAGTGTTTCAAAGGAAGGCATGGAGCGTAGTCTTGAGATGGAGAATCCTTTTATGCCGGATTCGCTTGTGCGAGAGAAAAACCTTGCCGAAGACGAGAAAAAGTCTCTGCAGAGCGAACTTCAGGAGATGGCAGAGGAGCTGCGCAAAGCTTCAAAAGAGGAATCGCCGGCAGAAGAGATGGGAAAAATGCTTGAGGTTGCAAGGCGGATTGCCAATGGAGATCGGGTTCCCTCAAAGGATGAGCAGGCATTGATGGAATACAACAGAGATTTATATCAGGCAGCCAAGGCGGCTGCGGTATTGCATGCCGATGAAAAACATAAGACCTATGATTCCATGTGGGAGGAGGAAGAGAACCAGGATACAAAAGAGAAGCTGCGTGATTTGGAACGGGAAGGCGACAGTGTATCTAAGAGCGGAAACATTGACTCTGTAGAGAACACAGAAGTGACTACAACAGAATTTGAATAAAATACAAAAAAAGTAATTGACAGGATAATACTTCGGATGTAGAATTAAATTACTTCGAAGAACGAAATAATATTGCTTATGTGTTGCAAGAAAGGAGAAGACAGATCCATGAAGGAAGACAATCAGATGCTTGAGCAGGAAATGCTTAAGTTTGTAGATGAAGTCAAGGATTTGCTTTCCCCCCAATTATGGAACAGTATTTTGCTGGATTGTACCAAGAATGAAGTGTTGATTCTATGGTTGCTGTATCGGCAAGAGGAAGCGAACATGTCACAGCTTGCAGAGTACATTCATGTTCCGCTGAATACAGCTACCGGTATTGTTACAAGGATGGAGCGAAGAGAGTTAATTCTTAGAAGCAGAAGTGTTGAAGACAAGAGAATCGTCACTGTCAGACTTGGAGATCAGGGAAGAAAGCAGATGCAACAGCTGATGACCGAATTTGGCTATTATGCGGCGAAGATGGCGATGTCATTTACCGGCGAAGAGATGGAACTGCTTGGTCGGATGATGCAGAAAGTCATGAAGGTTATGAAGGACAAGAAGGAACAGGAACAGAAGTCTTCAAAGTCAACGATTAAGAAGATCTCGATTTTATAGAAGATGGAAAGCAAGGATGATATAGTATCATCCTTTCCCTTTAAACCAATACTTCGGCAATCGAAATATTCAGCACAGGAAGTAAAATGATTCTATTGCGAGCGGAAATAAGAAAGTGGTAGGTCCTATGGCAGGATTCAGAATGGAGGCAGAATGAACAGAATACTGATTTTTACGGGAAAAGGTGGCGTAGGCAAGAGCAGTGTGGCAGCAGCTCATGCGATCAAGAGTGCTGAGGATGGAATGAAGACACTGTTAGTCAGTACCGATATGGCGCACAACCTCTCAGATATCTTTGAAGTACCAATGGAGAAGGAAATTGTCTCTGTGGATGAGAAGTTAGATCTGCTTGAGATTGATCCCAATTATGTGATGGAGAATGATTATACGGATATGATGAGCAGTCTTTTGAAGCTATTGCCGCAGACGGATGGTCATAGTATGGAAGATTTCGGAATGATTCCGGGAATGGAAGAACTATTCTCCCTGCTTAAGATTGCGGATCTTTATCACAGCAATATTTACGGAAGAATTGTTGTGGACTGTGCACCGACCGGAGAGACCTTATCTCTACTGAAGTTCCCGGAGCTGTTAAGCTGGTATATGGAGAAATTATTCCCACTTGGAAAGGTAGCAATGCGTGTCATTGCACCAGTGAGTAAGAAGATGTTTCAGATTGAACTGCCAAACAGACAGGCAATGAATGATATGGAACGGATGTTTGTAAAAATGATGGAACTCCAAAATTTGATGAAGGATAGAGGGATTACCAGTATCCGACTGGTAACAGTTCCGGAGAAAATGATTGTGGAAGAGACGAAACGAAACTATATGTACATGAACCTTTACAACTTCAATGTAGATGGTATCTATATCAACCGTATTCTTCCTGCAAATATTGATAATACATTTTTCCACGAATGGCTTGCCATTCAGAAGAAATATATAAAAGAGTTAGAAGAGACCTTCCTGGCGCTTCCCATCTACCGGATTCCCTGGTACGACGAGGAATTAAAGGGCAGAGGAGCCGTAAGCCGAATTATTACGGATGTGCTCACAGATAAAAAACTCTTCGAGGCACAAATTATAACGCAGAGAGAGTACTTCCAAAAGGATAAGGAGGGATTTACCCTGCTGGTCTCCATCCCGTGTGCAGATAAGAAGGACATTAATCTGTATCTTTCGGGAACGGATGTGGTAATCAGGATTGGTAATTTTAAGAGAAATATTCCATTGCCCAATACCTTAAGAGGCAGCGAGATTGAACTGGCAAAATATGAGGACGACACACTGGAGATACATTTTCAAAAGGAGGCGATGACAGATGAGGAACACGGAGGCACTGGAGAGACTTATTAAGGCAGGACAATATCAGAAAAAGGCAATTCATGCATTACTACCGGCAAGTGCAGAGGGACATCTTGAGGTCATTGAGAGAGAATTAAAGGCAATGCTTTTAGAGATGGTAATGGAAAACATTTCTCCGGAAATGATTCTGAACCTGATGAAGACGATGAATTCACAGACGAGTGAGGATGAGGAAGAGACAGAGAAAACGTTCAAAAGTACAAGGACAAAGAAAGCCAGTGGAACAACAAGTAAGAAGACATCAACAAAGAAGGTAAAAAAAGTAACAATTGATTAGACAGGTGTGGATCAGACACAGAAACGAGGCATTTATGAGAATCATTATCTATACAGGAAAAGGTGGCGTGGGTAAGACCAGTATGGCAGCAGCCAGCGCATGTGAGATAGCGGCAAGAGGAAAAAAGGTAATCGTAGTGAGCACCGATCAGGCGCATAGCCTTGGCGATTCCTTTGGTAAAAGGATTGGCAGAGACCCGGTGGAGATTGCTAAGAATCTCGATGCCATGGAGATCGATACCGTCTATGAGAGTGAAAAGAGCTGGGGAAGTATGAAAGAATATATGAAGCGATTTCTCACAGCGAAGGGAGGAGACGGGATTGAAGTAGAAGAATTGCTTGTATTTCCGGGTATGGAGGAGCTGTTTTCCATGTTCCGCATCCTCGATCTATACGAAGAAGGCAAATACGATGTTGTCATTGTTGACTGTGCACCAACCGGTGAGACTCTTTCCCTTCTGAAATATCCGGAGAAATTGAGTGGTTTTATTGCGACAGTGTTGCCAATGAAGCGTAAAGGGTTAAAGGTAGCAGGCCCTGCCGTGGAGAAAATGATGAAGATTCCGATGCCGGAAGACAGAATCTTTGATGACTTTGAACTGGTATTAAATAAGATGGAATGGCTGCAGAACCTGCTGCTGAATAAAGATATCGTAAGTCTTCGTATCGTAACGACACCGGAACGCATTGTACTCGCAGAAGCACGAAGAAACTTTACCTGTCTGTATCTCTATAATTATAATGTCGATGCAATTATTGTAAATCGGCTGTATCCGAAACAGGCAATGGAAGGGTACTTTAGCAAATGGATGGAATCGCAGCAGGAAAGCCTTCAACTTATCAAAGAGAGCTTCTTCGAAGTGCCTAAATTTTATGTAGAACTACAGCCTAAGGAACTGCGGAAATATCAGGATTTGCTTCGTGTTGGACAGGAGATGTATGCAGATATCTTGTGTGAAGAGGTTCTGTTTCAGAAGGAAATTTATTTTGAGAAGCAGGACGGGGAACAGGTAATTCTTGGCGTGTATCTGCCATTTGCCAAGAAGGAAGAACTGTCACTTAGTCAGTCGAAGCTGGAAGTGATTCTGGCATTTCGTAATGAAGTGCGAAGATTCCCTCTTCCGACAAAGCTTTTAAATAAAGAAATTGTCAGTGCTGAATTTAAAGACGGATATCTGGAAATAAGCTTTCAATAGAGACAAACAACAGTAATATTGATATTGAAAAGGAAACTTAGATATGCTATGTTAAAAATAAGCATATCGAGGTTTCTTTTTTGATTTTATAATCAAAGTCTTATTGCATATCTATGTATTTTCAAAGAACTCAATCATGCGTAAAAAAGAAAAGCAGGATTGAGAAAGAAACCATTAGCCGTTCGTATCAGTCCTGCATCATTAAGGAGGAGATACGAATGAGTAAGAAAAGCTATGCCGGCGGACTTGCGAAAAAGACGCGCAGACTATTACGAAAGGTAATACCCAACAGAAGGATAAAGGATGCATTGTTTCGCTATCTGTT
>JAKQFQ010000518.1 GCA_029558315.1 Bacillota bacterium | reverse complement strand
TCACATAAAGAAGCTAAATCTGACCAAAAAAAGTCAGAAATGATAATATTAGGCATGGTACTTCGTATGCATGCGGGCTCCTGCAGGTTGACGGGTAATTTAAAGGCTGCTATCTTACCTAAGTCAGATTTTAATCCAACTCTGCCGGAGTTCTTTGATATATTTTAGAAAGTGATTGCATTATTCCAACTTTTTCCAACAATGTCCAGTAGTTATTGGATTTCTATTGGAGTCTCCTGGAGTTTTCTTGCAGCCTTCCATTTATGAGGAAGGAGGTCTGCCAGATCAAGACTGTAATCTCTGTTATAATAGGGTATCCTTGTCAGTACATCAGTAAGCCATTCACGGGGATTTATATCCAAAGCAGCGCAGCATCCAAGTAACGAGTACATTATTGCAGCATTCTCTGCAGCATCATGGTTGCCACAGAACATATAATTTTTCCGACCTAAGGCCAAAGCCCTTATAGCGTTCTCAATCAGATTGTTATCCATTTTATAGCGACCATCAAGATGATACCTGGACAACCGGTGGAAGAGAGAATAGGTGTACGTTAATGCTTTGCTCATTCTGCCTTGTGGTAATACTTTAGGCATATAACTTACGATCCACTTTTCAAAAGCACACATAATTGGATAAGCGAGTCTTGCACGAAGCTCTGCCCGAGCTTCATAATCCAGACCCTGGTCGTCTGCCATCGCTTCAACCTTGTATAGCATCCCGATTTGTTCCAGGGCATATTCTGCTCCGGATTTATCCTCACTCAAGGCTTCAGTAAATTTGCGCCTTGCATGAACCCAGCAACTTAAAAGCAAAATCCCTTTTTTATTCTCGTATATGGAGTATGCGCTATAACCGTCGGACTGGACTGCACCCTTATAATTATGTAGAAGTTCTATTACCACTTTTTGTGCACGCGAGCCTTTGTCGTAATGAAAGAATACCAGATTCTCCATTACCGCTCGCACTACCCAGAGGTAGGCTTTAACCGCCCGGTGCTTTTCATTGTTGATAACCGGAACGGTGCTTT
>JAKQFQ010000078.1 GCA_029558315.1 Bacillota bacterium | reverse complement strand
GTATCGCCCATGGGCAGCCGACTCATGAAAAAATGGTTATTGCTTCCTTTAAAGAATCTGAATGCAATCGAGGAGAGACTGGATGCTGTACAGGAACTTCTGGAAGAGGAAGCGACCGCCACAGAACTGGTCATATGGATTAAGAAGACTGGAGACTTAGAAAGATTGATTTCACGAATCTCGCTGGGTAAAGCCGGACCAAGAGACATGTTGCAACTAGCGAAATCACTGAAATCCATACCGGCCATCCAGGAATTACTGGCCACTTTTAAATCAGGAAAGTTAGGGAGAATAAGAGAGGGGATTTTGCCCTGCCATACCCTAAGAGAGCGAATTGAAAATCAACTCCTGGATCACCCCCCCGTTTCGCTGGGCAAGGGTGATGTCTTTAGGGATGGCGTCGATTCTACGCTGGACGAATGGAGATATGTGATTCGCAATGGGAAAGATATGCTTCTCGAAATTCAACAGAGTGAGGCTTTAAAAACCGGAATCACTAATCTTAAGATCGGATACAATAGCATATTTGGTTACTATTTGGAAGTAACTAATAAATACAAGAATCAGGGATTGATTCCTGACAATTGGATGAGGAAACAGACTCTTACAGGCGCCGAAAGGTATATCACAGAGGATCTGAAAAATCTGGAATCGAAAATCCTCGCAGCAGAAGACAAAGTCCGAGAGATAGAGAACATCCTTTTCCAAAAATTGCAGCAGGAAGCACTTGATTACGTACAGCCGGTACAGCACAATGCCCACCAATTGGCCGTTTTAGATTGTTTGTTGTCTTTTGCTTCTACAGCCAGAGAGAGGCACTATCACCGTCCGATCGTCCATGATGGCCTCTCCCTTGTAATCAAGGAGGGAAGGCATCCAGTCATTGAATCGCAACTGGATCCAGGAGAGCATTATGTTCCAAATGATCTGATTCTGGAAAATCATGATGTGCAGATTGCGATGATCACTGGCCCAAACATGTCTGGAAAATCAGCCCTTCTCCGTCAAACCGCCCAGATCTCCATTTTGGCTCAGATTGGCTCATATGTACCTGCAAAGGAAGCATCCATGGGTTTCCTGGATAAAATCTTCACCCGGGTGGGAGCTTCAGATAATATCTCCTCAGGAGAATCCACTTTTATGGTAGAAATGAATGAGACTGCAAATATTATGAATAATATTACCGAGCGAAGTC
>JAKQFQ010000064.1 GCA_029558315.1 Bacillota bacterium | reverse complement strand
TCCGTTTACTTTGCCCCAATATCTCCTTACCAGAGATCTTGGATGTACTCCTACAGATACAGAGGAATGGATAGCGGAACACTCTCTGGAAGGCACGTTGTAGAGGCAAGAGAAAGAGATGTTGAAGCAATCGCTAAAGAGCTTATCGAATCTGAAACATTTGATGCCGCTAGAACAGGTATTAGGGGAAGAACAGTCCACGGACATGCTCTAAGACTTGATGAAAACGGTATCATGTTCGATGCTATGCAAAGATATGTATTTGACAAGAGTACGGGAGAAGTAAAATACGTAAAGGACATGGTCGGAGAACCAATACCCGCTCCAATATCTGTTGGCAAGCCACTATCTGAAGCTGAATTAATGAAAAGAACAACAATTTACAGAGCAGATGGCATCACAATAAAGCAAGACGCCGAAGTTCTTCAAATGGTACAGAATGTTCACTGGGAGAGATCCTTCGGTGGATTCGAGCCATTTAAGGAGGCCAAGTTTTAAGGAGGGGATATGAATGGTATATAAAGATGAAAAACACAATTTTATGCAGGCAATGAAAAAGAAATTCGAGGAAGCTCCTGACAAGAAAAATACAAAGTACTACGTATATGGTGGCTACAAGCAGAACAAGAGAAAAGTAGAATTTCATGATGCAGGTCAACAGATTGCAAAGGAAAGAGGAATACCTGGGTACAACCCATCAGTAGGTATGCCCCAAGGTCAGAGAGTATTAATGCCCTACCAGCTTTCACACACAGACATTATCGCTAACATGGATGATCTCCACTTCGTAAACAATGCCGCTATGCAGCAGGCATGGGACGATATGAGGAGGACAATCCTTGTAGGTCTTGACTCACCACATAACATTCTTGAGAAGAGGCTTGGAAAAGAGGTTACTCCAGAAACAATTAACCACTATCTTGAAGTAGTAAATCACGCAATGCCTGGTGCAGCTGTCATTCAGGAACACATGGTTGAAACTGATCCAAGATTAGTAAAGGACTCTTATGTTAAAGTATACTCTGGAAACGATGAGTTAATTGATGAAATTGACTCAAGATTCGTTATTGACATAAACAAAGAATTCCCTGCAGACCAAGCAGCCGCATTAAAGAAAGCTGTTGGAAAATCAATGTGGCAGGTAGTTAGAATTCCAACAGTCGTTGGAAGAATTTGTGATGGAGGAACAGTTTCCAGATGGAGTGCAATGCAGATCGGTATGGCATTCATTGGTGCATACAACCTATGTGCCGGAGAA
>JAKQFQ010000517.1 GCA_029558315.1 Bacillota bacterium | reverse complement strand
TTCTTTTTTTTACGCATGATTGAGTTCTTTGAAAATACATAGATATGCAATAAGACTTTGATTATAAAATGATTGATGCCCACTTTAATATCAAAAAAGAAACCTCGATATGCTTATTTTTAACATAGCATATCTAAGTTTCCTTTTCAATATCCAGGTGATTAATTTAGGGTGATTCTGTTCTATTCGGTAATCTCTACACCATCATATAAATCAACCAGTCTCATTGGTCCATACCAGTTATCGCCTGTGTGAACCGGTGTTCCTGCAGGAATGGTTACTTTGTAGGTCCTGCCTTCGTAGTCGTATTGGAATACAACCGTTAAGTCGCGTCTGCCAGCCAGGGCAAGCATCACGCTCTGCGGGAACGAGTTCCAGTCCTTAGAAGAAAAAGTCAGGGTTGCACCCTGTGGTGCTGTTGTAATCTTTGTCAGCATATCATTGAGATAAAAGCTGTTCGCGCTGATCACCTGCGTGGCATCTACACGTCCGCAATCACAGATGTTGGATAAAGTGCCGTCCGTTGTTGCTGTTGCCGGAGTCGTTACTTTCCAGGTGTAGGCATGGGTGTGCGCAGGGTTCGCAGTATTTGTCTGCGTTGCTGCACCTGTTTCACAGGTAAGGGAAAGGGTGTAATGACAGCTACTGCCCACACCTCCTCCACCAAGCTCTATTGAATCATTACCATATGCAAAAGAGAACTGATAAGTGCATTCTGCTATCTGCGCCGGAATTGTATAGGTCATGTTGCTCGTCTGTCTATCATCATATCTCTTTTCACGGACCAGTTCTCCATTGAGATAAATCTGATAGATGCAGCCGGATTCCTGAATTATTCGTATTTGCGTACCTCCCGGCATTGTTCCCGAATCGCCGGCTCTCTGCCAGTCATTAGGTCCCGCAGCCAGGCAGCTCTTCAACACGCCATCATCGCCCATCGAATAACGCAGCTCTCCCGCTGCATCACTTCGCATCGGTGTCTCCATCAATACTGCCATTGCCAGTAGCAGTCCCAACAAGCCTCTGATTCTGCTTATCATTAATCGTTTCTTTCCTTGTCCTTCGTTCATACTTCAAATCCTCATAAATTCTTTCCTTAGATTTTCATTCGCAGACAGTATAACGCAGCACCCTCTCCTTGACATCTCAGTTCTATACCTGTTTTACACCGTTTTCCACGCCTTGCTGCAATTTTCTCATGCCTGTTCAAAACATTTGAGCCGCGAGTAAAATAATTTATTTGCGAACAAAATCTTTGCATGAGGTTACGGTCACAGCCGTTGTTCCTCAAATAGTTGAGTGTCTTCATCTTGTTTGGTTGTCAAATTATGGGCATTATCTTATTACATACAAAAAAGAGGTATATTTACCTCTTTTTAAGCCTTTAATGAAATCATGCAAAAATTCTACACTCTTGTTCTATATCTGCATTAATCTGCAAACGCTACATTATGCATTAATCTTTGCAAGAAGATCATTTACATCGAAGCCATGAACCATTGCTGCCTCTTCTAATGTCTCTCCCTGTGCGGAAGGACATCCTAAACAATGCATTCCTGCATCCATGAGGACTGGTGCAATCTCCGGATTGGTCATAAGTGCTTCGCCGATTGTCATATCTTTCGTCACTGCTGCCATAATATACTGCCTCCTTTGTTACATATTTTTTGAATGGACTACATTATAGCATATCTATTTTTCAATTGCAAAATTTCATTAATTATAATAAAAAAATATTATACACTACATATTGATTAACCAGATTATCTTATCACTATTTCCATTAATTATTGTCGGATTGTATACAAAAAAGTACACTTGTCTTATTGACTATAACTTGCTTAGCAAGATATAATAACAGTTACCAGAGTGAAGCATTTTTCGCTTAAAAATAGCGTTTTTTAGCGCTGGCAACGGTACCTTACCGTTAAGAGAAAAATATAAAATATATTAGGAGGCATTTGCAAATGAGTTCAGAAACGAAATCAGAATGGACAGGATTTGTCGGTGGCAAGTGGCAGAAAGAAATCAATGTACGTGATTTCATCCAGAAGAATTACACTCCGTATGACGGAGATGATACATTCCTGGCTGGCCCTACACAGGCAACAAAGGAATTATGGGATCAGGTTCTTGATCTCTCCAAACAGGAGCGTGAAGCAGGCGGTGTTCTTGATATGGATACCAAGGTAGTATCTACCATCGTTTCACACGGACCTGGTTACCTTGATAAGAGCAAGGAAAAAATCGTTGGTTTCCAGACAGATAAGCCTTTCAAGCGTTCTATGCAGCCTTATGGTGGTATCCGTATGGCAGAGAAGGCATGTGCAGACAACGGTTACACAGTAGATCCTGAGATCAGTGAGTTCTTCTCAACACACAGAAAAACACACAATGCAGGATGTTTTGATGCTTACACAGCTGATATGAAAGCATGTCGTTCCGCTCACGTAATCACAGGTCTTCCTGATGCTTATGGTCGTGGACGTATCATCGGTGACTACAGACGTATCGCTCTGTACGGTATCGACAGATTGATCGAAGATAAGGAATATCAGAAAGAGTCAACAAGCAAGATTATGACAGATGATGTTATCCGTCTTCGTGAAGAATTATCCGAGCAGATGGTTGCATTAAAGATGATGAAGGAAATGGCTGCTTCTTACGGATGTGATATTTCCAAACCTGCATCTAATGTACAGGAAGCTATCCAGGCAACTTACTTCGGATATATTTCAGCAGTTAAAGAGCAGAACGGTGCTGCTATGTCCCTTGGACGTACTTCTACCTTTATTGACTGTTACGCAGAAAGAGATTTAAAGAACGGCACATTTACAGAAGAACAGATTCAGGAATTTGTTGATCACTTCGTAATGAAGCTTCGTCTGATCAAATTCGCTCGTACACCGGAATATAACCAGATTTTCGCTGGCGATCCTGTATGGGTTACAGAGTCTCTTGGTGGTGTTGGTATCGATGGACGTCACATGGTTACAAAATCTTCCTTCCGTTACCTGAACACACTGAACAACTTAGGTGCAGCTCCAGAGCCTAACTTAACTGTTCTGTGGTCCACAAGACTTCCCAGAGCTTGGAAAGAGTTCTGTGCTAAGATGTCCATCAAGTCTTCTTCCATCCAGTATGAGAACGATGATTTGATGAGAGTAACACATGGTGATGATTACGCAATCGCTTGTTGTGTATCTTCCATGAGAGTTGGTAAGGAAATGCAGTTCTTCGGAGCTCGTGCTAACCTTGCAAAATGTATGCTTTACGCTTTGAACGGCGGTGTTGATGAAGTATCCAAGAAGCAGGTCGGTCCTAAGTTCAGAAAATACGAAGGCGATGTAATTGAATACGATAAGTTCATGCCTATGTTCGAAGATATGATGGAGTGGCTTGCTGAGACTTATGTTAATACTCTTAACGTAATCCACTACATGCATGATAAATACTGCTATGAGAGAGCACAGATGGCTCTTCATGACAGAGATGTTCGTCGTTACTTCGCTACAGGTCTTGCAGGACTTTCTGTAATCGCTGACTCTTTATCAGCAATCAAGTATGCAACTGTTAAGCCAATCAGAGACGAGGACGGCATCATTGTTGATTTTGAAACAACTGGCGACTTCCCTAAATATGGTAATGATGATGATCGCGTTGATGAGATCGCACAGGATATCGTTAGCAAGTTCATGAGAATGATCAGAAGACATCACTGCTACAGAGACGGATTCCCTACCATGTCAGTTCTTACCATTACATCTAATGTAACTTATGGTAAAGCTACTGGTAACACTCCTGATGGACGTAGAAAAGGACAGCCTTTTGCTCCTGGTGCTAACCCACTTCATGGTCGTGATACTCATGGTGCAGTTTCATCCCTTTCTTCAGTAGCTAAGCTTCCGTTCATGGATAGCCAGGATGGTATCTCCAATACCTTCACCATTATTCCTGGTGCTCTTGGTAAAGAAGACAAGGTATTTGCCGGTGATATCGAAGTAGATTTGAGCAAGAAATAATATTGAAAGCAGGTGAATCGTATGGGTGAAAACGCAATGAGTGAAGAGCAAATGATTCAGGACTTAGTATCACAGTTGGACAACGGATTTGCTAAGGGTGTGGGTCACGTCAATGTTGATGTTGATGTAACCAGCTCTGAGACAAAAAACGTAGAGACAATGGGATGTACTGATTGTTCCAGAACCCCTCTCGCTTGCAGCGTTCCCACACTTCACCAAGGTCTTGATTCATACGAATAAAATTTATAAGGAGGAAAATAAAATGGCAGAAACAAGCGCAACACAGGTTAACAACCTGGTATCATTATTAGATGGTTATGCAACAAAAGGTGGTCATCATCTTAACATTAATGTTTTAAACAGAGATACCTTACTGGATGCTCAGGCTCATCCTGAAAACTATCCTCAGCTTACCATCCGTGTTTCCGGATATGCAGTTAACTTCATCAAGTTGACCGCTGAGCAGCAGAACGATGTTATTACACGTACTTTCCATGAGGCAATCTAATTTGATTTCTTCCCGGAAATAATCCGTATCTGATACGAAATGAACAAATAAAAAAGGCAGTCATAATCCAAACTTCAGGTTTGCTTTATGGTTGCCTTTTACTTATAGGATGGAAGGAAGCTGTCAAAAGATGTTCTTTCTTTATCTAAGATTTATCAGTACGTTCCCTCCCAGGGATCCTCTATTGCTTCCAATGTCTGCAAGCGCTGCGCCAGTTCTTTCACTTCTGTCTTAACCTGCATCAGACTTTTCTGGAGCAGTACCCTGGCTTCTCTGCATTTCTTTATTTCCGTAGGATAATTCTTTCGGCGAAACAGCTTTGCCATACCTTTGGCAAAAGGACTGGACCCAACCTCCATAACCAGTAATATACCCATAATGATTGTTACAATCAGAAACAAGATGGACAGTGCGCCCAAAATAATAATCAGGGTTGCGCCAACAGAATAGGAAACGGTATCTGCATTATTCTCATATCTTCCAAGCGAGGAAGCAAGCATAACCTCCGTATAGATGTAACTGACGCCCCAGAAAAAGAGACAAAGAAACATCGGAAGGACAAAACCAATCCATCTGCCTTTTTTCCAGTACACCAAAAAATCCCTCCTGATCTCATTGTCATGCAGATCTGTCTCAATCGTATGAACCTTATCTTTCGCAATCTGCAGGTCTATCCTGACCTGACGAAGTTCAGCCTTTTCCTCCTGTGTCATCCCAACCTCCACAATAAAACCGAAATCTCTGCTTTTCAATAACTAATTGCATACTCCTAATCCACTTCATACTCTGGCATATTTTCACAATGCGTGAGTTGAATTTCTGTAATAATTATACCATGATAAGATATTGTTTTCCAACTATAATCAAATGCACGATAGTGTAAGTTTATTGTAGGAATAAAATAGACAGACTTGCCCTGATGTGTTTCAGATTTTTTGACTGCCTTTATTTTATCTGTTTTATTTTTCTTTTACAATCCCCAAATATGATTTTTTAGTGCAGCTATCTTCTTA
>JAKQFQ010000516.1 GCA_029558315.1 Bacillota bacterium | reverse complement strand
TTCTTTTTTTTACGCATGATTGAGTTCTTTGAAAATACATAGATATGCAATAAGACTTTGATTATAAAATGATTGATGCCCACTTTAATATCAAAAAAGAAACCTCGATATGCTTATTTTTAACATAGCATATCTAAGTTTGCTTTTCAATATCCGGATTACTGTTATTGCAAAAGAATATGACTACTTCTGTAACAAATCCATATCTTTCTACATTCCCATTCCATCTCTTTACTTTCCTCTTCCAATCTCTTACAATAGGAACAGGAAAATTATTGATTGGAGGAAATCACATGGCACAAAATCCTATAGTTACAATTACAATGGAAGACGGAAGCATAATGAAGGCAGAACTTTATCCTGAAATCGCTCCCAATACGGTTAACAATTATATCAGTCTGATTCAGAAGGGCTTCTATGATGGTTTGATCTTCCATCGCGTTATTTCCGGCTTTATGCTGCAGGGAGGAGATCCTAATGGTACAGGTACCGGTGGTCCCGGATACAGTATCAAAGGAGAATTTGCACACAATGGATTTGCAAATGATCTGAAACATACACCCGGCGTTCTGTCCATGGCTCGTTCCATGATGCCCAACTCTGCCGGCAGCCAATTCTTTATTATGCACAAGACTTCACCACATTTGGATGGCGAGTACGCTGCATTTGGCAAAGTTACAGAAGGTATGGAGGTTGTTAATACCATTGCAGACACCGATACGGACTACAATGACTGTCCACTTAAACCACAGAAAATTAAAACTATGACTGTGGAAACCTTTGGAGTTGACTATCCGGAGCCTGAAAAAGCCTGAACATGTTCATAATTCGTTCATATTTTGTTCTAAATTAATTAAAGTGTGAATCATTTTTTGTACATTATTTCCAAGTAAGATATAACTATCAAATAAATGATGCATACTTCAAAAAGAGAAAAACTTTTTCATAATAAAATGCCAAGTGAAAACCGTTCACTTGGCATCCTCCCTTTCTAGGGGGGTTTTTTAGTATACAACGGAGCTTATGGCAGCATTTGCCAAAGCAATCACCCCAGCAGCCATTTCACATCAGCCACACTGTAGAGTGGAATTAATGGGAGAAGGATTGGTGTTTTCTTAACATAGGCCTGATATTGTGGGTCATTGCCGTAGTTACGATTCTGGCGAAGTTCCAGCCTTCTGGCACCACCAAACATGATATAGACGATACAGACATAGCCCAGGATGGCTGCCACCCATTGCCAGACTCCCGTAAGTGAAGTACATCCACTCACAAGTACGCCGGTCCAGAACAACACTTCACCGAGATAGTTAGGGCATCGAACCATTCGAAACAGTCCTTTGTCGCAGAAACGCCTGGGGTTCTTCTTCTTGGCCGCTGATTTCTGTAAATCGGCAGACGATTCCAATAGGATGCCACAGAACATGATGGCAACTCCAATATAGCATACCACATCAGATTTGCTGCCATTTTGCAGACGGAAAAAGACCGGAGAGACCTGGCAGACATAGAGAAGCGCACAGCTGACCCAGATTAAAACCTTTAGGATAAATTTCATCGAAGAGCCGTCCTTAATCTCCGTCTTCATGGTATTTCTGTAAGAAGCGCTCTTAATCTCGCGAATCAGCAGATAACCTCCAAGTCGCAATCCATATACCACCAATACCGCACAGGCCAGTATCGTTCCAAGGCTTAAGCCCTGGCGAAACATAATCAGCATAATAACTCCAATTCCTGCAATGGAGAATCCATATCCCAGGGAAATGAAGTAAACAAATTTGTAGAATCCAATCGCACTAATGACCAGTGCTGCAATCAGCAATATCACAAAACTCCAGGTAAATACTTCCGTAAATGTCATTCTTTCTCACCATTTTCCTTTCCACCATAGGCAATCCTAATGATGTCGTCTATTTTTGCTTCCTCTATTGTAACATCTTTGATTCTCATTTGCGCAGAAATGTCATGAATCAGCTGTGCCGCAGTAAGGTCCGCCTTCTGAAAGCGGTAGGTTACCATATTGCCAACATGGGACAGGATTATTGCCTTCTCATGCTCCACGGCATTTTCGTCAAAATATTCCACCACCAGATTCTTGTACGGCGCAATTCGGTCAATCAGTTCCTCCAGTGGGCCGTCCTCCATGATAATTCCATGATTGATGATGATCAGACGCTCACAGAGCTCCTGAATATCGCCAAGGTCATGCGTGGTCAGAATGATGGTTGTCTGCTTCTTGCGATTCATTTCCTTGATGAACTTGCGAATGGCGTATTTGCCATCGACATCCAGACCAATGGTTGGTTCGTCCAGAAACAGTACGGAGGGAGAATGCAGCATTGCCGCCACCAGATCACCACGCATCCGCTGTCCGAGGGACAGCTGTCTTGCCGGCGTATCCAAAAATTCATTGATTCCCAGAATTTCATTCATCATTGCCATATTTTCCTCGTAGAGTCCGGAATCGATGCGGTAAATGTGTTTCAGCATTTCAAAGCTCTCACCCATGCGAAGATCCCAGTTGAGCTGTGTTCGCTGCCCAAAGACAACGCCTAAGTCCTGAACCACCTTGATGCGCTCCTTCTGCGGGTCGGTACCGTTGACATAGACATGTCCGGAGGAGGGTGTCAGAATCCCGGACATCATTTTTACAGTGGTACTCTTGCCGGCACCATTAGGACCGATAAATCCAACAATCTCACCCTTTTCAATGGAGAAGCTGATGTCATTGACCGCACGCACGATTGTCTTCCTGGCAACAAACAGATTCTTCACGGCTCCGCGAAGCCCCTTCTCCTTCTTTGCAATCTGATATTCTTTTGATAAATGTTCCACACTGATTACTGACATAGAATCTACCTCGATTGTGTTAATATCCCGTATTGGGTTTTTTTATGATACTTTCCTGTTCTAATGACCGGCGCTTTCGTAGCCTCTTAATCCCACTTTAAAAAACAGTGAGGCCACCACCATCACAACAATACCGATTCCTAAGGTAACAAAGGGCATCGCCCCAAAGAAGGACACATCCAGCGCCGGTGCTCCGCCGTCCATGTGAAGCATCGCGCCAGCAGGATAGAAGCTGACCCAGGCGATGGGAATCAGAAAAGTCAGGATGAACTGCAATGCCCTTGGATACATTGTGAGCGGATACATCGTTGTCTTATCAAAGAATTCCTGCGTAAACCCGGAGAATTCGTTGGTACTCTTCGTCCAAAACGACAGTGTCCCAAGCATCATATAAATACCACCGCGAATCAGCGTTGCTCCAATGATGAGTGCCAGCAGTTCAAATACTGCAAGAATGCTCCAGTGGAAGCCGACCTTGACGCAGCCATAGGTAAAAACACAGATTCCCGGGATCAAATCTGTGATTCCAATAATATTAAAATTGTTGAAGAAGAACTGGTAGAGTACACTCATCGGGCGAAGCAGATAACGGTCAAAATCTCCCTCGATGACATAGTAGCCCATGAACCAGCCCTGCACGAAGAAGATCATGGACAGCGCGTGTGAAATAACTGCAATGCCATAGAGAAATGCCAGCTGTTCATATCCCCAGCCGTTAATCGTGCCAAATCTGGCCACTACAAACTGAATCGTGGCAAATCCTACCACAAACTGGATTGGGTTCGATAATGCCCATCCTGCGATGCTTGCGGGGTATTCCAGTATGGTGAGCAGGTGAATGCGAATATTCACAATGGTAACTCGCCAGTAATGTTGTATTGTAGCAATCATCCTCTCACCCTCCCTGTACCATAACTTTGCGCAGCACACGCTTCTGCAATATAGCAAATGCAGCTGCGAGAATCATTAACCAGGCAAATTGTATTGCCAGACGCGGTAACATGGACGCAGGTGTTCCTTTGCCAATGTATAGGTCTAGCGGAAGCTGATAAATATAGACAAATGGCAGGCAATTTAGAATCTTGGCCAGCCACGAGGGAAAGAACCAGATGGGAACAATGCTTCCGGATAACAAACGGATAATGTGGCGTTTGGCCTGTACGAGAGGATTCATATTCAGAATGGAAAATGCCCACATGGCAAAGATTGCCGACAGGAACCAGTTAATGAAAAAAGACATCAGAAAGCTTCCAAGAAAAGCCAGAAAATGATACCAGCTTGCAGGCCTTGGAATCGTAATGAACAGGGAACCAATCACTATAATGGGGATTGCATTTTGAAATAGAAGAGAGGTCAGATAGCCCAGATCCTCTGCAAAATAGATGCCAAATAAATTAATCGGTTTCATCATGTCCATTGCAACCGATCCCTGACGCACGCTCTCAATCACGCGGTCTTCCACCTTCGTCGTCAGAAAGATTGACATCAGGGCTGAGATAATCGTGTAGGTCAGCATCTCCTGCACACCAACTCCCATAACGGTGTCGCTGTTACTGTAAAGCGCCTTCCAGAAAAAGGAAGTTGCGAACATCACGATACACTGAAACACAATGCTGGCAAATACGTCAAAGCGATAAGCCAGCAATTTCTGAATTCGGGTGGTGTATATGTATCTATTATGCGGGTAGATTCAGTGTTTGTTTCATTTGATTTGATTTCCTTCCACATACTTTTAATTTCTTTAATTCTTGTTTCTCTACCTTTGTCTCCATTAGTGAACAAAATAAATTCTTTTTTGTCATCGTTTTTTCATTCAATAATGCTATCTTTTCAAAGACATCCATAACATTCATAACTTTTAACGAAAAAATGTTTGTATTAATTAATAATTCTGACTATATCTTTATGCAAGCATGCAATCATAAGAAACCTCCACATTGAAAGTAAAAAGCAGAATGCACTCATTCTGCTTTCGGTTTTATAACATTTCTGCCAAATCTGCATACATATCGATGAAATCAAGAATCTTTTCTTGATTCTCTTCATCGCTAAATACTTTAAAATTGTGTATCGAAGAATCACATCCGTCTGCCATCGTTATTAGTTCATTTCTTGTTACACCAAAGACATTAGCAATTCGATCAAGTATCATAGGCGATAAAAAAATCCTGCCTTCCAATACTCGATAAATTTCCTGTATTGATAACTCTATTTTCTCTGCTAAATCCGGAGGTGTTAAATTATTTTTTTTCAATAATGTAGAAATGTTATTGCCTATCATCCTTGCATTATTCATACTCTATCCTCCCATAATAGTAAACATTTTACTTGCTCGCAACATTCTTTGTAATATTGTTTTATAACAAAATCTATATTGACTATACAATAAATAATTTATTAATTATTCCAGTGCATAAACATATATTCTCCCTTATTGAACCAGATAATGATATACCATAATGATTCCTTCTACAATACGGCTGGAAACCTTGGAAATCGCAACGTCCTTAAATGGAAGAAATGTCATATAATAGACGCAGATAAATGCTCCCACCCAGGAATGTTGTGCTCTCTCAATGGTCTCGACCAAGGCACGTTTTACCACTTCATTGTCTAGCACCAACATAAAAAGTACCATAAAAACAAAATATACATTAGTTGCAAAAAACCATCTTCCATAATCACACTTTAGAAAATAATTGGGAAGAATAGATAATGCTCCACAAAACAACAGTATCGTGACCCACTTATGTTTTGTATAAAGCAGTATTTTTCTTGCGATATAGTAACAGAAATACATAATCGGGCTTGCCAGAATACAGTAGGAAAGCAACTCAAAAAAACCTTTCAGAATCGTACCCCATTCATTGCTTAAGGTCTCCGTTCCAAATAGTTCATGGTTAATAAAGTCCATATTGACATCAACAGGGTCTGCTGCCAGTCTCTGAATATCTGTTAATACCTGGTCTGAGACGTCTGTGCCAAAATCATAATAAGGTTTAGAAAATACTTCAAGCCAGAAAAGTAAGCCAACGACAATTACACATACTATACTAAGGATGGTTATATAATACCCACTTTTATGTCTTGATTTTTCTTTCAGACGCAGAATTCGATAGAGCAAAAGAGCCACAATCAGATTAAAAAACATAAATATGTAGCCCTGATGAATCATCATACCTACTGCTCCAATTGGTATCACAAGAAAAACAAAACGATCATAAACAATGAGAAAACAAGCCATTATTGTCAGCATAATCAAAAACATATCTGTTCTGCCAAAGTTGGTTGCTGTAAGAAACATTCTTGTTAATAATGGGGTAACTATGAAGAGAAAAACAATGACCCTATCATTATAATTATTTCTTTTTAAGGCCTGGTGGTAGAAACCAAACAGAACCAGCACATAGAATAAATAACCTATAAGAGAAATCCAGACCAGGGTGTGGTTGCTATAGTATTGGTTACCAAATTGACTGCATAACAGATTAAGCAGAGTTCCCAGAACCCCTCTTGAAATAAATCCATATCGATAGGAAAGAGCATAGACACTCATGTTCATCCCACGAACTCCGGTTAATTCAAACTCCCTCAAAAAACTTACCACAACTAATAAGGTCATGAATATCCAGAATAACAAACGTCGATCCTTTAGCAGACGTTTTATCTTATGTTGCATTTCCGGTCCTCCTCAATTATACCTCATCTGTTAAGGCGTCATTAACAATTGAAAACAATATAGAATAATAGAAAT
>JAKQFQ010000442.1 GCA_029558315.1 Bacillota bacterium | reverse complement strand
GAATACATTGTTCTATATTGCAATTACTATAGCATTGGGAAAAACGGTAGTCAAGAAAAATATTTAACACTTTAAAGTGATAAAGTATTATTGAGCTCTGCTTAAGTGAAAGAATGTTAATTATTACAAATAATTGCTTGTAATAAAACGTCTCGTTTAGTAAAATATACTCATAGTATTTTCGGGGATTTTCAAAAATGTCGAATCAGATTGTGAAAATTTACCAAACTAAAACGCAACAGGAATTGGAGGATTAAGCATGAATGTTTACACAACGGAAAAGATTCGTAATGTCGTACTATTAGGTCACGGCGGTGCCGGAAAGACAAGTCTAGCTGAAGCAATGGGCTATCTTGCCGGATTAACATCCAGAATGGGTAAAGTTGATGACTGTAATACAATTTCGGATTTTGGTAAAGAAGAACAGAAAAGACACACTTCAGTATCTACAAGCGTGATTCCTATGGAATGGGGAGGATGTAAGATAAATGTTATTGATTCTCCGGGGTGTTTTGATTTTGTTGGAGAGATGGAGGAAGCAGTTAGTGCCGCAGATGCTGCAATTATTGTTGTTTCCGGTAAGGCGGGAGTAGAAGTTGGAACAGAGAAGGCATGGGAGATCTGCGAGAAGAACAATCTTCCAAGAATGTTCTATGTTACAGATATGGACGTAGATAATGCATCCTATAAAAATGTTGTTGAGACACTGACAGAATCTTACGGTAAGAAGATTGCACCGCTTCATCTTCCGATTCGTGAGAACGAGAAGTTTGTTGGATATATTAATGTTATTAGTGAGAAAGCACAAAAGTGGGAAGGAAAAGAAGTAGTAGATTGTGAGATCCCGGATTATAGTGTCGATTATCTTGCAACTTATCGGGAATTACTGATGGAGGCTGTAGCAGAGACCTCAGAAGATATGATGGATCGTTATTTTGGCGGAGAGATATTTTCTGAGGATGAGATTAGAGCTGCGATCAGAATTAGTGTAAATAATAGAGCCATTATGCCAATCTCCATGGGTTCAAATATTTTATGCCAGGGTGTTTATACACTGCTGGATGATATTGTCAAATTACTTCCAAGTCCAATGAATAAGGAAGTTGCCGGTATCAATTTAAAGACCAATGAGATTTTTCATGCGAATTATGATTTCGCCAAAGCAAAGTCGGCTTATATCTGGAAGACGATCGTGGATCCATTTATTGGTAAGTACTCTCTGATTAAGGTCATGAGTGGTGTTATCAAAACAGATGATCTGATTTATAACAAAGAAAAAGAAATCGAAGAAAAGATTGGCAAGCTATACATATTACAGGGCAGCAAACCCATTGAGGTCAAGGAACTTCATGCAGGCGACATCGGTGCAGTTGCCAAATTAACGGCAGCAAGAACAGGTAATACACTGTCAACGAAAGCAACGCCAATCCAGTTTGGCAAATATGAGATATCAAAACCTTATACCTATCTTCGTTATAAACCCAAGAATAAGGCAGATGTAGATAAGATTGCACAAACATTACAAAAGATGAGTCATGAGGACCAGACCTTAAAGGTAGTCAATGACAGTGAAAATCACCAGACACTGCTTTATGGTATGGGCGAACAGCATCTGGAAGTAATTGCATCCAGACTGTTAAATGAATATAAAGTGGAGATAGAATTATCAAAGCCAAAAGTTGCTTATCGTGAGACGATTAAGAAAAAGTCAGATGTGGAATATAAGTACAAGAAACAGAGTGGCGGCCACGGACAATACGGTCATGTTAAGATGCGTTTTGAACCATCCGGCAATCTGGAAGTACCTTATGAATTTGCACAGGAGGTTGTAGGCGGAGCAGTTCCGAAGAATTTCTTCCCGGCAGTCGAAAAAGGTATGCAGGAGTCTGTAACAAGAGGTCCATTGGCCGCTTATCCGGTAGTGGGAGTCAAAGGAATTCTCTATGATGGCTCTTATCATCCTGTTGATTCCTCTGAAATGGCTTTTAAAATGGCAACTATTCAGGCGTTTAAGAAAGGCTTTATGGATGCAGGTCCCATTCTGCTTGAGCCGATAGCATCACTGAAGGTTATTGTTCCGGAACAGTTTACCGGGGATATAATGGGAGATTTGAATAAGAGAAGAGGCCGTGTGCTTGGTATGAACCCGACCGGAGATGGCAAGCAGTGTATTGAAGCCGAACTGCCAACTTCAAGCTTATATGGATACTGTACTGACTTACGGTCCATGACTGGTGGAAGAGGTAATTACTCTTATGAATTTGCCCGTTATGAGCAAGCGCCTCAGGAAGTACAGGAGAAGGAAGTTGCAGCAAGAGCGGAAGCAGTTGCAGAGGGATACAAAGTTGATTAAATCTATTGCACAATAGTAATAGACCGGTTATTGTGATATCCTGTATATTACAATAACCGGTTTTGTAACGGAGTATTGTAAGTTTTTGTACTATAATATAAAAGAAATTCTTAGCAATATAAGCAGGAGGTTGTTCAGATGAAGAGTTTGAAAACAAAATTGGTTGTTGTAGTTTCCGGTGTACTTGCACTGTGTATGATTACCATGTCAGTAGTTACTTTCTTTATTTCGGCAAACAAACTTAGTGTATTGTCAGTAGAATCATACCAGACCAGTACAGAGAAAACGATGAATGAATTGTCCGTATGGCTCTCAGAGCAGAAGGCTTTGGTACATATGCAGACAATGTCACTGGAATTGATGAATAATTATGACTATCAGTTTTTGGTAGATTATCTGAAACCAATTGTAAATAATTATAATGATAATGGAAATATTTATGACCTATATTATACATCAATGGATAATGTAATGTCTTCCGGATGCGGCTATGTACCGGATGGAACAATTGATTTCACTAAGAGAGGCTGGTTTGTAGCAGCACTTGAGGGTGAAGGGGCAGTATTTTCCTCACCTTATCTGGATACCGATTCGGGTAAACTGGTGATTACCATTTCCGAAAAGGTCATGCAGCAGGATGAGGTGATCGGAGTTCTTGCAGCAGATATTTTTGTGGATACTCTTTTATCTATTATCGCAGAACAAAAGGTCCCAAAGGACAGTTATATATTCCTGGTTGATGCAGACGGGTATGTGGTAAATCATCCGGATGATACTCTTTTTGCTTACGTTGATGATGAACCTGTTAATTTAAATGATTGTGCCAATGCAGACTATCAGTTGCTTGGAGAACAGATTCAGGCAGGCGAAAAGAAGATTGCATTTACTGATTTTGACGGAATCGGAAGAACCTTCTATGTTAATCAGATGTCTGGCTGCAACTGGTATGTAGTATCGGCAATCAGTGATTCCGTACTTTCCTCCTCAGTGCTGTCTCTAGGATTTATGTATACGATAATGATTATTATTTCCATTATACTTATTCTGATTGTCAGCTCTATACTTGCAGGAAGTATTATAAGACCAATCAATTCGCTGACGAAACGAATCCAGGAAGGGCAGTCCAATATGGGCAACATCAAAGCCGGTTCCAAAGAAATAGAGCTTTTGTATGTTGAATTTGACCGTATGATGGACAATTTAAAGAAACTGTTGCAGATTTGCGATCATGCAGAATGTGATTTGGATGGATTTGGCAGCTCTATTCATGAAATTACTGAAAAGATCATGAATGGTTCTGAAAATGTTGATATTCAAATGAATCGTATTGTATCTACATTAAATGAACAGTATGAAGGAATTCAGCAGGAGAAGGTTGATTTAGAGAATTTTGATGAAAGCATTGGCATGTTTGAGAACTGCTTTGGGGATATGAATAATTCCATTCAGTCAGTAGTTGACAAACTTGATGAATCGGTTGAGATTGCCAGAAATCTGGAGAAGAGCACAGATTCCTCCAATCTGCATTTACAGGATGTGTTTCAAGATATCAATGCCTTGCATGAGATGTCTAATCATATTACAGAGATCGTAGAAACCATTTCATCCATTTCCACGCAGACCAACCTCCTTGCACTGAATGCATCAATTGAGGCTGCAAGGGCCGGAGAAGCAGGCAGGGGATTTGCGGTTGTTGCTGATGAGATCAGAGTATTGTCGAACAGCACGGCGACCGCAACAGACGATATTTCCAAACAGATTCTAAGTATTCAGGATTTGATTAGCAAAGCAGTTACCGTAATATCAGCATTGTCAGATGATTTTTCCAACAATACCAAGAATTCCGGTGCTGTTATTAATCTTCTTTCCGGTGTACATGATGCAGCGAAGGATGCAGATGATGTGAATGACAGATTGAAGGAATATTTGAATGCATTTGTCAGCAGCAAAGAAAGAATTAATGAGATGTTTGCAAGTATGGCGGTCAACATTCAGACCTGCCTTGAAGCAAGTATGGAAGCACAGCAGATTTCCAAGCAACAGTCCAATATTGCAAGCAGTATGGAAGCTGAGAATGAGGAATTACTTCGCCTTTCTGTTGACTTTAAGCAAAATACGTCGAATTTTAAGGAGATATAGGATTTGCGAAAGCAAGAAACTCTTGTAACTTTGAGGGCTAAGTGATATAGTTTCTATGAAGAATTTTGAATTCAAAATGATAGAAAAAGAGAGGCAGATACAATGGCAGTACCTTATAATCATCGCGAGATCGAGAAAAAGTGGAGAGAAAACTGGGAAAAGAACCCGGTAAATGTCAATGATGGCAAGAAACCCAAATACTATTGTCTTGATATGTTCCCTTATCCATCCGGTAACGGACTTCATGTTGGACATTGGAGAGGCTATGTAATCTCTGATGTATGGAGCAGATACAAGATACTTAATGGCTATTATCTGATTCATCCAATGGGATGGGATGCATTTGGACTACCGGCAGAAAACTATGCCATTAAAATGGGTGTTCATCCGGCCAAATCTACTGCAGAGAATGTTGCTAATATTAAGCGTCAGATTAATCAGATTGCTGCAATCTATGACTGGGATCGTGAAGTTAATACAACAGATCCTGATTTCTATAAATGGACGCAATGGATTTTCGTTAAGATGTTTAAAGAAGGCCTTGCATACGAAAAACAGATGCCCATTAACTGGTGTCCTTCCTGTAAGACAGGACTTGCTAACGAAGAAGTTGTTGATGGCAAGTGTGAACGTTGTGGCGCAGAAGTAACGAAAAAGAATCTGAAGCAATGGATGCTGCGTATTACGAAATATGCAGATCGTTTATTAGCTGACCTTGATAAATTGGACTGGCCTGAAAAGGTTAAGAAAATGCAGACAGACTGGATCGGTAAATCATACGGCGCTGAGGTTGATTTCAAAGTTGCCGGAAGTGATAAGAACATCACTGTCTATACAACAAGACCCGATACGCTGCATGGTGCGACCTTCATGGTACTGGCACCGGAACATGCAATGGCGAAGGAACTTGCAACCAAAGAAACCCAAGCAGCTGTTGATAAATATATCTATGATGCTTCGATGAAATCCAATGTAGATCGACTTCAGGATAAAGAAAAGACGGGTGTATTTACAGGCTCTTATGCTGTAAATCCTATTAACGGCAAGGAAATTCCAATCTGGTTATCTGATTATGTACTTGCAGATTATGGTACTGGTGCAATTATGTGTGTTCCTGCACATGATGACCGTGACTTTGAGTTTGCCACCAAGTTTCATATTCCGATTGTTCAGGTCATTGCAAAAGATGGCAAAGAGATTGAAAATATGTCAGAGCCTTATACAGAAGCCGCTGGAACTATGATTAATTCCGGTGAATGGAACGGTATGGAATCCTCGGTACTCAAAAAGGAAGCTCCGATTCTGATTGAAAAGGCCGGATATGGTAAGAAGACTGCGAATTATAAGCTTCGCGACTGGGTATTCTCCAGACAGCGTTACTGGGGCGAACCGATTCCGATTGTTCATTGTGAGAAGTGTGGCTGTGTTCCTGTACCGGAAGAACAGTTGCCGTTACTTCTTCCGGAAGTGGAATCCTATCAGCCGACAGGAACCGGAGATTCACCGCTTGCTGCAATTGACTGGTGGGTGAATACGACCTGTCCGCAGTGTGGTGCTCCTGCAAAGCGTGAGACCAATACCATGCCTCAGTGGGCTGGTTCTTCCTGGTATTTCTTAAGATATGTAGACAGCAAGAACAAGGAAGAACTTGTGAACCGAGAGATTGCTGATAAGATGCTTCCTGTAGATATGTATATTGGTGGTGTAGAGCATGCTGTACTGCATCTGCTTTATTCCAGATTCTATACCAAGTTCCTTTGCGATATCGGTGTAATTGACTTTGATGAACCATTTAAAAAACTATTCAATCAGGGAATGATTACAGGTAAAAACGGAATTAAGATGAGTAAATCTAAAGGAAATGTTGTATCACCGGATGATCTTGTAATAGATTATGGCTGTGATGCATTAAGACTTTATGAACTCTTTGTTGGTCCTCCGGAACTCGATTCTGAATGGGATGACAGAGGAATTGATGGTGTATATCGTTTCCTTTCCAGACTTTGGAATGTTGTTATGGAGAATAAGGATAAGAATGTAGCAGAGACACCGGAATTATTAAGACTTCGTAATAAGATGATCTTTGATATTGACCAGCGTCTGAACAGCTTTAGCCTGAATACGGTTATCTCTGGATTTATGGAGTACAACAACAAGTTTTCAACTATGACCAAAGAAAATGGTGTGGATAAGAAGACACTTGAGACTATGGTGGTTCTTCTTGCTCCATTTGCACCACATATTGCGGAAGAACTATATGAACAGTTAGGACATGCCGAGTCAGTGTTCAAGGCAACCTGGCCGGAAGCTGATCATTCACAGATGGTGGAAGATGAGAAAGAGATTGCTGTTCAGATTAATGGAAAGACCAAAACAGTAGTTAAAGTAAAAAAAGATATTGATAAAGCGGATGCAATCAAACTTGGTAAAGAAGCACTTGGCAGCAAGCTGACCGGAGAGATTGTTAAGGAGATTTATGTTCCCGGAAGAATTATCAATATTGTTGCAAAACAGTAAAATGTCCTAAGAATTACAATTGGGTACGCAAAAGAGTACCAATCAGAATGCATTAAAAGTCCACGGCTGAGACCGTGGACTTTTTGAAACTGAGAAATAACTTTAATCCGTTGGATGGTTTACAGATGCCTGTTGTTTTGCAGACATATTTAATAACTTATCAATCATTTGTGATTCTTCTTTTGACGAAGAAGCTTTAATGGACATAATCATAAAGCGGATTTCTTCATCGGTAAAGACTAAATGTTCTTCTTTGGATTGACGAATCAATCTGGCAAGGTATGGAATGAGGTCTGTCTGGGTTAAATTGCGGCTCCCTTCAATTGCTCTTTTTAGAAAATCCAATTTTTCTTCATTGATATATTCAGGAATTGTCAGATGATCAAAAAAATCACTATTCATTATTTTTCTCCTTCCTTTATTTCATCAAGCCTTTTAACATTTCAAACATTTCTTTGTTATCGCCACCCAGGATTCCTTCAAGACCATTAACACCACCGAATCCGCAATCAGGTCCAAGAACTTCCATAAGATCTTTCATTTGTTCAGCCATTTCCATCATCTTAATCATCGAAATTATCTGATCAATGAGTGCGCCTTTATCTTTGGAGAGCGATGCCTTAAGATCGGACAGAATAGCCATCATATCTGGTTTGTGTTCTTCGCTGCAGATAGTGGATGAGATATTTTTGTATTTTTTTAATAGTTCAAGCAGTTCGGAAATTTCAAGAAATTTAATGACTAAAGCTGCTTTCATCTGCTTGTCAGCAGGAAGAAAGAGTGCAAATGCTTTCCAAATGCTAATAGATTCTCTGCAGAATAATGTATCGAAATCAGTTAACTTGTTGGCGTGCAAATCTTCCATTTCGTGACAACCTTTCTGTGAATACTTTCCATCAGCATTCGGAATCTATATATTTTATGTATCTAAAAACAAAACTATTACCTTTTGTAAAGAAGGAAGAAAAAAGGGCTAACGATAGCCCGCTTTATCTTTCTGGTGCTTTAAAACTTAGAACAGAGAAGAACCCTGGCCACAGCAGCTGGTGAAAAGAATCAGGATAAGAATCCACTCACAACAAGAATTTTCACCAAAAAGGTTACTTAAGGAATTGCCGCCGCATCCTGAACCACAACCATTATTGCCGCTAAGTAAGAAATAGATAACGATAATCCAAATCCAACTATTACAACTTCCACATTCTGATGTCTGGCAACCGCACTGGGTAGCTGATAAATCACTCATGATGTTACTCCTTGAATCCATTTATGCTTTATTCTATGTTGCTTTAGCTATTTGGTTACAATAAATGGAAGAACTTAGGAAATATATTCTAATGCATAAGGCAATACAATATGGGGGATTTTGTCTTGCAATTTATTCTATATATAGTAAAATGAATATAAGTGTATCTTTGTATCAGTGTGCAAAGAATAACAGACAAAACACAGGTGAGAGGTATCATGCCAAAGATCAATATAAATGTATCCCATGAAGAGTTCCCATCACGTCAGGAGTATGAAGCCGCACTGAGAGATCAGCGTATAATAAAAGATTTAATGAATGAATATGATGTGAATAAAAAAGCAGATATTGACCGTTTATATGCAATCCTGCAGAGCGGAAAGATAAGATTTGAGTCCTCCCTTGGTAATCACTTTGATGATGAAATATATGAACTGCATATGCATCCGGTTAATTTAACGACGAACACAAAGAAGCCTTTAGCGAACAGGACATCTAAGAACAAAAAGAAAAAATCTGTCGCCAAGAATACCGTAAAGCTGGAATATTTTGATCCGCTAATGCAGGAAAACATCAGAAAAGAAATGAAAAAAGCGGAAAGAAAGCGAAGATTTCTGATTATCCTGTTTTCTGCGGTAGGTGTTTTATGCATCGGATATGTCGTGATTTACCAGTACTATAGCAGTAAGAGTGAGAGAAGATGGGAAGCCTTATCTAATCTTGTGGGAAGTGAAGCGTTAACGAGCACAAACACTGATTCAGGCATTATTGTGCATCTGGAAGAGACCGAATATGAAGTTCCGGATATACTTGCCAAGTATCAGACATTATATAATTCGAACCAAAGACTAATTGGATGGCTCAAAATTGACGATACAATAATTGATTATCCTGTGATGCAATGTTCAGACAATACTTATTATTTAGAACATAACTTTGATCAGGAAGAAGACAAGGCCGGTGCACTGTTTTTGGATTATAATTGCAATGTGATTACCGGTTGTGACAACTATATTATATATGGTCATCATCTGATGAGTGGTAAAATGTTTTCCTCGCTTACCGAATATGAATCGGAGAATTACTATGTTTTGCATCCATATATTAGTTTTGATACGATTTATGAGGAAGCCGATTATCAGGTTATGTATGTGTTTAGATCAAGAGTTTTTAATGAAGATGAAGTATGCTTCAAATATTACCAGTTTATCAATGCCAATTCAGAAGAAGAGTTTCTTTCTTATATGAATGAGATGGCACAGCTTTCTTTTTATGATACCGGTGTTAATGCAGTTTATGGGGATCAGCTACTGACACTTTCTACCTGCGATTATAATGAACCTAACGGAAGATTTGTTGTGGTAGCAAAGCGAATTAATTAATTGTGAATCCGACGCAATATGGAGGCAAATGATGACAAAAAAAGTCCAAAAGAGCGTGAAAAACGAAAAGAGAGGCTTGAGTCTTAAAATGAAGAAAGGAATACGAAGAGTGATTGCAGGTATGTGCCTGGTAAGCGCTGTGTTAATTGCTGCAGTGCCATCAGATCATTCCGGAGTTGCACAAGCTGTAGTGAACGGCAATGATGCAATGAATTACACTTCAGATTACTCACTTGCCCGTAATGGGGATTTGTCCTATTTTAGTGGAACTTCCTTTTTGGATCCGACAGGGTTTTCACAGCAGTTTAATTCTTATGAAATACGTGAAATAGACGGTAAATGGCAATTGTTATGGAAATATAGATATTATGTACCTGCGAGTGGTGTTAATGGTAATACGAATGTCGGTATTATTTGTGGATACAATGATACCTATTCCGTAGATTCACTGTCTCTTACTAGTAATATTATATCAGGATATGAGTTTGTAGCTAAAAGTACATTTGATACGTATGTACAAAATACTGTAAATCCTATTTCCTATACGCTTGATGTATCACCATATACGGATGGAACATCTGGAACGAAAGTTGCTGATGTGGAACGCTATTACCCAACAGAATTTGCAGCCTGGCGCAATATCTACGACACGAAACTGGCGGAGTATAAGACCAATAATTCCGGCATGAATCCAAGCAGCCTGGCTGATCTTGGAATGAATCCTCTTATCCTTAGTGGCATTGATATGAGTGAGGATAACAAAAAGATTTATTATTGTGAGCATAATCTTGGCCTTGATGGAACGACATTATTATCAGGATATACTTTAGTCCCAGTTT
>JAKQFQ010000424.1 GCA_029558315.1 Bacillota bacterium | reverse complement strand
TGGATTCTGAACTATGCCTTCACTGGTTGCATGAAGTCAAACATGATGAGATGGTGTATCTCTACAACGCTAGCGATGTCATCCTTTTAACCAGCACGGCGGAAGGCAGCCCCAATGTGATCAAGGAGGCCATGGCATGTAATTCAGTCATTGTCTCTACAGATGTCGGTGATGTAAAGGAAAGGTTTGGGAATAATCGGGGGTGCTTTCTGTGCAGTCAAGATCCTTCGGATATTGCAGACAAATTATTACAAGCCCTATTTTTCCAGGGAAAGAAGGATACAAGAGAATCCATAAGGAATCTAGACACGAGAATAATGGCACAGAAGATATTTAAAATTTACATGAGTGTTATAAAAAAGCAGAGAAAATCTGATGAGCTTCTTTAATCTATATTCAGCACACATAGCGTTGCCAATATCTGATCTAATAACTGGGAGAAGGATTTACTACTATTCCAAGTTTCTTGCCCACAGCCAGTTTTGGTCAAAATCTGAAATCAAAGAGTATCAAAACACGAAGCTCAGAGAATTGATAACACACGCTTACATTAATGTCCCCTTCTATTCAGATCTCTTTAAAAGGTGTGATTTGACTCCGAACGACATTGTAACTGCCGAGGATCTGATCAAACTGCCAATTCTTACTAAAAACGACATAAGAGATGGGATCAGAAGTGGCAACTTGTTCGATCAAACCGCAAACAAAGCCAGCTTAGAATTGAACAGTTCAAGCGGTTCCACAGGAGAACCCTTACAATTCTACTTGGATAAAAATTCCGCAAGTTTCAAGAAAGCAACGTCAATCAGAGGGTGGCGCTGGATGAGTTTTGAACTGGGCGATAAAATTCTGCGAATAAGCCAGATTCCGAGACAAGGTGTCCTAAAAAAACTCCAGGATTATGTATCCAGGAGCTATTACATTCATGCATATAGGCTTAATGATTCTGAGTTTGACCACATTGTATCCGTCCTAAATAAATACAAACCAATGATCCTCAGATGTTACCCAGAACCACTTTTTTTACTGGCAAACTACATCAGAAGAAACAATGTGAGAATTCAAGGGTTACAAGCGATCAACACGACAGGCAGCACCCTGATTCCCCAGTATCGTGAAATCATTGAAGATGTCTTCCAATGCAAGATCTTTGACTCTTTTAGCTGTGAAGGCGGGGCAGCTGTTTTCGAATGCCCGACTCATGATTTGTATCACTCAGCTGACGAATATGCAATTACAGAAATAGTAGATTCATCTGGGAATCCCTCCCAACTCGGAAGATTGATTACCACAGATCTTTGGAATCGGGCAACACCATTCATCAGATATGATACACAGGATGTGGTTGAAATTGCAACTGATGAATGTAGATGTGGAAGGCAATTGTCCACTATTAAACGGATACATGGAAGGAGTTCTGACGTACTTGTCACCCCATCCAGGCAGTACCTGGTAGTCAATAATTTTACAGGCTTGTTTCAGGATATTACAGGTATCGACCAGTTCCAAATCCACCAGACAGACCTAGACTCATTCGTTGTTCTAATCAAAGCAAACTATCAGTTTGATAAAATTGCAGAATCGCGGGTAATGAAAATTATGAATAGTATTATCAATGAGGATGTGCGGATCAAGATTACATTAGTTGATGAAATTCCGCTACCTCCCACGGGAAAGCGCAGGTTTTTGGTAAGAGATAATTCCATACCATTAGATGTTGGAGAGCACTGATCAGATGACCTCTGAACTGGAATAGACTTAGTTTATGACTGATTAGATCGGCGTGAGTGTTGACATGAGTGAAGCACGGTATGAATATGGTGTAGTCATTATTGAAGGGCATGTCCAAGGACTCGCAAACGCAAGGCTTCTTAAAAAAGATGGGATACCCGCAATTGTGGTGGATAAAGGTAATTGTATTGCGCGTTACTCAAGGTATTGTTCAAGATTCTTCAAGTGTCCAGATTATCTCTCAGAGGATTTTTCTCAATTTCTGATTGATATGAACATGAAGAACAATTTGAAAGATTGGCTGCTATTACCTTCAAATGATCATGCCGTTCTATCGATTGCCAAGCATAAAACAGAACTCTCCCGATACTATAAGATAATCACAGAGGACCTGCCGATAATTAAAAAGATATACGATAAAAGGACATTACTTACCATTGCAGAATCGGCTGGAATTCCAATACCGTCAACCATCATGCCAATAGCTGAAAATCCTTCATCAGTAGCTTTGCGTTACCCAATCCTGATTAAGGGCAATAACGGACTCAGTTTTTATAAGCGCTTCAAAAACAAAGCATTTTTAATCAAACGTGAATCCGATCTAGTCCCGTTATGGGAAAACGAGCTGAAAGGTGTTAAGCCACATGAGTACTTCATCCAGGAAGTGATACCAGATGATAATAAAACCGTGTCTGTTACCGTATTTGCAGAGCGTGGCACAGTTCATACATGCTGGATGGGGATTAAACTGCGCGAGCATCCGATATCATTTGGTACCGCTACCTGTTGTCAGAGCACGCATGATAAGGAAATGCTGGATCTTAGTAAAAATCTGATTCAGCAGTTAAAATTCACAGGGGTATGTGAAATTGAATGGATCAGGGATTCCCGCGATGACAAACCGAAGTTAATAGAGATTAATGCTCGTACATGGTTGTGGGTAGGGTTGGCAGCAAAATGTGGTATCAATTATCCCAAAATCATCTATGATTACGTTTACAATAATTCAATACCATCAGATAGTGGCTATAGACAAAATGTGATCTGGCTTAATCTCTATACTGATCTTGTATTTTCAGCGAAACGCATCATTAGTGGGATCGAAAAACCAATGACATTGGTTCGCACTTACAGACGATTTACTGAAGCATGCTGGGATTGGAAAGATCCAGCTCCGTTCTTTATGTATGCTTTACTAATCACAAAATTTATTAGGCAACGATGATCCCGTATTATTCTCCCAACTATCATATCACTGACTTCTTCAAGTCAATCACATGTAATTGCGCCGAGCAGAAGTTATACGATTACTTTTATGGTCTTACGGGGAAGAAATACTCTCTGATCACTTCATCCTGCCGCAGTGCACTATTTCTTGCTTATATGGCCATTGGTAAGAAGGGTATCGTACACACATCCCCTCTCACCTGTAAGGTTGCTCTGATGCCGATTATCGCTTCGGGCAACAGAATCTGCTTTCATGATGTAAAAACTGATGACTGGACCATTGACCCCGATACTATCCCTCCTGCTGTTACCAAAGAATCAACAGCAATACAAGCCATCCATTTGGGCGGGTTTCCCTGTGATATGTATTCCTTGAGAAAAATAGCTGATGAACATGGGCTCATCTTAGTCGAAGACTGCGCCCAGGGATTCAGTGCAAGTTTTATGGGAGTCTCGACGGGTACGCTCGGAGATATTTCGTGTTTTACTTTATGCAAGAATGTTTTCGGAATTGGGGGTGGGGTCTTGGCTACCAATAATCTACACTACTATGAGATGGCCAAAACAATACAGAGATCATTTCCCTCTGAGTCCATTCTTAAGGTATGCAATCGAGTGATTACTGCATTAATTAGCTCCAGTAGAAATGACGAGAAGCCAGATAGACTGTATATGAGCGCCAAGAAAGTAAGAAAATCTTACACGGGGAAAGCATATAGCACAGATGAGGCAATATTCCTCAAAGAGCTTAGACAACCCCCTTCTTTGTATGTGAGATCCTTTGCGTGCAGGATTTCCCAAATTGAGAGATTGAACGAGTTAAGGAAGTCGAAAGCTGCCCAAATTATCGCTAGATTATCTGCATTGGGTTGTGTTTTCCAGAATAATCCTCAATCGATCTCCTCATACACCAAGTTGTTTACTTTTCATAAATGCGTAATCCTAAGGCAAACAATAGAAAACTTGAATTTAGCAGGTTTGGAAGCCATGCATCTAGAACACAAAACTGATGTCTTCTACCAGGATCGTCTGACCGAAGCAGAATTCATTCGGGAAAGGAATGGAGTCTGTCTGAATACATATAATAGACTGCACGATTACTTAGTGAGTTTACCCCTATATGAACGCATGAATGAGGACGCAATGGATAAAATAGTCAAGATTGTTGGTAAGGAGATTTTGTCATCCTAGGACAACCTGATTCAACATGCCTAACACTAAGGGGGAATAATAATGAATGACAATGACGAATATTTGGCCTATACCGATTGATGAGATGAGATATCTCTTTTACATAGCTCATCCATCGCATTATTACGTGTTCCGAAGACTCATTGAGATACTACGGGAAAATGGTGATAGTGTCCTGATAATAATAAGGGTAAAAGACATTTTGGAGGATATTGTAAGAGCCGAGGGACATATGTATTACAATGTCACTCCGAAACGCAGGCAAAACAACCGGTTTTCCATAGCATTGGATGTCATTATAAGGAATATTAAAGTAACAAAATTTATAATACATAATAAGATTGATAGGATCGTCTCCTGTGGTTCTGACATAGGCATAGTCACAAAGATGTTGGGGAAACCTCATTTTCTCTTCAATGATGACGACTATTATATTGTTCCAAACTCTGCTAAGTTTGGTTGGCCATTTGTATCAGTAATTTTTGCCCCAACAGGCTGTGACATGGGAAAATTCAAAAACAAAACAGAATACTACAATGGATTTCAAAAGCTATTCTATTTGCATGAAAAGGTGTTTAAGCCAAATATAAAAGTAGTTACTGACAGTATTGGGAAGGCAAGATATTATCTTATCCGGACTGTAAGCTTGGATGCTCACCATGATACAAAAATAAGGGGTTTGAATGACAACGCAGTGCGAATGTTAATCAGCAAATTAGAACCTTATGGGAAAGTGTTTATATCCTCGGAAAAACAATTACTGCCAGAGTTTGATAAGTACCGACTAAGGATCAATCCCACACATATGCATGATTTCATATTTTTTTGTGATCTGCTAATTGCAGACAGTCAGAGTATGGTTCATGAGGCAGCATTATTGGGGACACCCTCGATAAGATGCAACGATTTTGTAGGAAAAATCGGAGTCCTTGAGGTACTGGAAAAAAAATACGGGCTAACTATCGGTATTGAACCAGGTGATTATAGTAAACTTGAGGCCACTCTGGATTTAATGCTATCTGACAAAGATCTGAAAGTGAGGTGCCAGTCAAGGGCAAAGGAAATGCTATCAAATATGATCGACGTGAATGCTTATATATTTGCGTATTTGAACGAATATCGAAAACTTAGCCGTTCAACGTAGCAATAGCATGACGCAAGATATAGTCTGGAAACTTGAATGAGGTTGAATAATATATTCTGGTTGTGGTTAGTTCTTCTGCTAGTGTTTAATATAATCCCTATAGGGAATACGGTGAATAGAGATGTAAATGATGGGAAGGCTTTACCCAGGCTGGACTATTTACCTCATTTCGCCACATTGCTTGCTTGCTCAGGTATAGTAATCTACGGAATAATTGGCGACAAGTGTGTCTTTCAAGTACATCAATTTAGAAAAACTGCAGTTATAATCATCATTGAAGCAGTATTCGTAGAATCCATACAACTCACATTACCATACAGAACATTCAATCCATGGGATATGGCGGGCAATCTGCTGGGCGCTGTCTTGACCATCGTGTTAGTGGCTTTGACTGTTAAGTCAGCCCACGCGCTGCACCATCGCTGAACATGGTTCCGGATTTCGGTATCTATGAATAAACAAAGCAGGGAGTTCTGATACAAAGAGATTTCACCCTCACGATTTACGAACATCTGCTGGAAGCATTGCA
>JAKQFQ010000391.1 GCA_029558315.1 Bacillota bacterium | reverse complement strand
CGGCTTCAGCAATGCTGGAAGTGCTGGATTCACAACAGAATAATAGCTTTAGCGATCACTATGTAGAAATTCCGATAGATCTTTCCGAGATCTTCTTTATTGCAACTGCAAATGATGCAAGTGCAATACCACAACCTTTGTTGGATCGAATGGAGATAATTGAAATAGCAGGTTATACTGAGAATGAAAAATTTCATATTGCAAAGGAACATTTGATTAAAAAAACATTTGAGAAGAATGGAATTGCAAAGAAACATTTACAAATCAGTGATGCTGCATTACATAAGATAATCCAGTGCTATACCAGGGAAGCCGGAGTACGTGAGTTAGAGAGAAAGATTGATAAACTGTGCAGAAAGGCAGCGATGGAACTTTTGTCTTCCAAACAGGAAGCTACGGTGGAGAAAATCAAGGTGACAGAGAAGAATCTGGAGCATTATCTTGGGAAAATCCGGTATCCTAAAGATCACATTAATCACAAGGATGAAATCGGAATCGTCAGAGGACTTGCATGGACTTGTGTTGGCGGAGATACTCTGGAGATTGAGGTCAATATTATGCCGGGTAAGGGAGAACTGTTGCTGACCGGACAACTTGGAGATGTTATGAAAGAATCTGCGATGGCTGGAATAAGTTATATTCGTTCGATAAGTGAGCGTTATGATATTGCACCGGAATACTATCAGAAGAATGATATTCATATTCATATTCCGGAAGGTGCTGTTCCCAAAGATGGGCCGAGTGCAGGTATCACCATGGCAACAGCGGTTTTATCGGCCATATTGAAGAAGAAAGTGAGAAAAGAACTGGCCATGACGGGAGAAATTTCGTTACGCGGCAAGGTAATGCCGGTAGGTGGTCTAAAAGAAAAGATACTTGCAGCTAGAATGGCAGGAATTCAGCAGATTCTTGTCCCTGCAGAGAATAGAAAAGATATTGAAGAGATTAATCCTGAGATTAAAGAAGGTGTAAAAATCTGTTATGTAAGCAGGATGGACGAGGTAATAGCGCAGGCGTTTTGCTAGACTGCGGGAAATGAGGTGCTATGAAAATTAAGTCAGTTAATTTGGAAACGGTATGTGGAATTACGAGTACGCTACCCACAAACAGTTTGCCGGAATTTGCATTTGCCGGTAAGAGTAATGTTGGTAAATCTTCCCTGATTAATGCACTGATGCAGCGTAAGTCTTTAGCAAGGACAAGCGCTCAGCCTGGAAAGACACAGACAATTAACTTCTATAATATTAATGAAGAAATGTATTTTGTTGATTTGCCAGGATATGGATATGCCAAGGTAGGAAAGGAAACAACGGAAAAGTGGGGCAAGATGATTGAAAGATATCTTCATCAATCCATGCAGTTAAAGGCAGTATTTTTGCTGATTGATATTCGGCATGAGCCATCACAGAATGATCAGTTGATGTATCATTGGATCCTGCATCAGGGATTTGAACCGGTTATTATTGCAACGAAGCTCGATAAAATTAATCGTAGCCAGATTCAGAAACAATGTAAGTTAATCAGAAACGGATTACAGGCGAAGTCGGAGTGTATCATTCTCCCATTTTCAGCGCAAACCAAACAGGGAAGGGATGAAATATATGAGCTTATTGAAAAATTATAAAGCAGTAGTCAGTTATGATGGAGGTCGCTATCGCGGCTATCAGTCACAGACCAAAGAAGAGAATACGATTCAGGGTAAACTGGAATCAGTTCTCAGTAAAATGTGTGGAGAGAAAGTCGATGTAGCGGGAAGCGGAAGAACAGATGCAGGTGTACATGCCAAAGGACAGGTAATTAGTTTTGCTTTGAAGAGTACCATGCACACCACTGAAATGAGAGATTACTGTAATCACTATCTTCCGGAGGATATCGTTATTCTCTCTGTTGAGGAAGCGGCCAAACGTTTTCATGCCAGATTGAGTGCCGAGGAAAAGATCTACAGCTATCACATTGTAAATGGGGATATTCCTCCATTATTTCAGAGAAAATATGTTACCTATATAAAAGAGCCTCTTGATTTGATCGCAATGGAGAAAATGGCGAAAGCATTGTCTGGAACACACGATTATCAGGCATTTTCATCTGCGAAGAAATCCAATAAATCAACAATAAAAACGGTACATATAACAGTGGAACGTAAAGAGGATGAAATTGAAATGGTCTTTCGCGGAGATGGCTTCCTTTATCATATGGTCAGAATTCTGACGGGGACTATTCTTGAAGCCGGTATGGGGAAACGCACACTGAGCGGTACGGATGCTATCTTTACTGCTAAAGATCGGAGTAAGGCAGGTTATCTGGTTCCACCGGAAGGACTTTTCTTAGACAAAGTCATTTACGATTAAGAGAAAAGCGACAGATCGAGAAAAGTAACAGTTCGAGAGAAGTAACCGTTTTGGGCGACCGGAATAGAATATAGTTAAGGAATTCTATTAGAGGAAGCAGATGGAGAATAGAAAGATTATTGTAATTGGTGGAGACACCAGAGCGTATTATATGGCAATAGAATTAAGCCGATATGGATATGACGTATCGACGTATGGGGTTCCCCTGATGGCTTTTCATCGTGGGGAACCCTTTTTCGTACATGCAGAATATCAGGAGGAGTGCATCAACAATTCGGATATCATTATATTACCAATACCGTTTTCAAAAGATCATAAGACAGTAAGGTGGGAATCGGGGAAGGATGTAGTGCTTCTATCTGAAATTTGTGATGCGATGCGGGAAGGTCAGCTTCTGTTTGGGGGACAACTAACAGAAGAACTAAAAAAGAGCTGTAAGGAAAAAGGTGTTCTATACTATGATTTTATGGAATTGCCTGCAGTAACGATTAAGAATGCAATTGCAACAGCGGAAGGAGCAATTGCGGAGGCAATTAAAGAAGGATTGGATAATCTTCATCAATCGACGTGCCTGGTAATTGGTTATGGGCAATGTGGTAAAGTTCTGGCGGATAAACTAAAGGGACTCAATGCGAATGTAGTAGTCATGGCCAGAAGAGTAGAAAGCAGAAAGGAAGCAGAGGCATTGGGATTTCAGACGCTGCCAATGTTTCATGAGGAAATGAGTATTCACGAAAGAATTTCCTATATTTTAATACAGTACCGGCGTTGGTATTGCCATCTGGTATCTTGCAGCATTTGCCGGCATCCGTAGTTATTATCGATATTGCATCTGCACCGGGAGGCTGCGATTATACGTATTGTAAGAAAAAGGGAATTCATGCAAAACTGTGTCCGGGCCTGCCGGGGCAATATGCACCCAAAACCTCAGGAGAGATTCTGGCAAAAGCAATTGCGATTGAGATTGGGAACGAAATTGCAAAGAACACATATAATACTGTATCAACATAACCGGAGAGAAAGGACAGATCAATATGGAAATATCAGAGTGCACGGTTGGATTGGCCATGACCGGGTCCTTTTGTACTTTTGAGAAAATGATTCATCAGATGGAAGAATTGAAGAATACAGGAGCTACCATTATTCCTATTTTCTCTGCCAATGCTGCGAGATTGGATAATCGATTTGGAAAGGCAAATGATTTTTGCAAGCGAGTTGAGCAGATTGCCGGGCGTAAGGGAATTGATTCTATTCCAGAGGCAGAACCGATTGGACCGAAAGCTTATCTTGATGTATTAGTAATTGCGCCCTGTACAGGAAATACCTTGGCAAAACTGGCTAACGGAATTACCGATACCGCAGTACTGATGGCGGCAAAGGCACATTTGCGAAACGGTAAACCGTTAGTGATTAGTCTGTCAACAAATGATGCACTGGGCATCAATTTTAAGAATATTGGAATATTAATGGCGATGAAACACATCTACTTTGTTCCATTTGGTCAGGATGATTATCAAAAAAAACCTAATTCAATGGTCGCAAAAATAGAACTTCTTCAGGATACGATTCAATTGGCACTTCGAGAGGAACAAATACAACCGGTCATCTATTAAAAGAAAGCGCAAACGTTATTGTTTGCGCTTTTTCCGTTACGAAGTATAGAAATCATGTCAAAACACGAATCTGATAATCCTTAATCCAGGTATCGATTTGCAGAAGGTATGCAATCATTTGAGGACCACACATGAGCTGACCATACCATGGTGCACCGTAATCTTTGGGGGCATTTAAGAAGGTCTGCACCTGGTCGGCATCCATAAAGAGGTGTAGAGGAGAGGCGGAATCACGAATCACCTCGGATAACATTTTAACAAGAAGCTTCTCATAGTACGGGTGATAAGTCTTGGGAAATGGACTCTTAGGGCGCATCAGAATCTGCGGAGGAAGCAGCTCTTCCGCAGTCTGTCGTAGGAGAGATTTGACCAGACCGTTGTGCGCCTTCATAGCCCAGGGAACATTATAAACATATTCTATAAGATCGCGATCAGCAAAAGGAACACGGGCAACCAGGCCTGTGGCACGACAGGAGCGATCCATACGATTGAGGAGTGTTTGCATGAACCAGTAAAGGTTAAGATAGCCGTATCTTCGTTTGCCGGCATCCAAAGTGCTTTCCTCCGGTAAAACAGGAATCTTGCTGATTGCCTTCTGATAGGCCTGTGTAACATAATCATCCATATTCAAAAACTCCAGAAAATCCTTATTTAGGAGAGCTTTGCGAGGAGCCAGCGTCTTGACCCATGGGAAATTCTGCGTAAGCAAAGAGTCGTCCCCATGCATCCACGGATATCCTCCAAAGACCTCATCTGCACATTCACCGGTATAAGCCACATTGGCAATATCAGTAACTTTTCCTGAAAAATATAGCAGAGAAGTATCGATATCAGCCATACATGGTAAATCATGATTATGAACAGATTCAGATAGTAAGTCCGCAAGCGTTTGAAATCCACATTCCAGATAATGATGTTTGCTTTGCAAAAAGCGCACCATGGCATCTACATAGGGGCGATCCTGTGATGGCTGAAAAGCAGAGGATTTGAAGTATTTCTCATTTTGTGCAAAATCAAAGGAAACAGTAGTTAAGGGAGTATCAGAATCTGTGTGGTGAGATTGAAGTATGGCAGAAACAATACTTGAATCAACACCTCCTGAAAGTAAAGCGCAGGTCCTGCCATCCGGACTTTCCATAGAATCTGTGTCGCACTGGGATGCAATCGCATGCTCCAAAAGATCTTTCGTATGTAAAATAGTTTCCTGATAGGTCTCGTAATGTGGACGACAACGCAGGGTCCAGTAGGGGGTGGAACAGATTCCGTACCGATTCACCGATAGACAACAGGCGGCCTTGACTTCGTGGATATCATCAAAGATTGCCTGCCCCGGTGTCCGGGCAGGACCCATTGCAAAAATTTCATTTAACCCTTTTCGTGAAATGGTTGGGGGTTCTTTTCGAATGGAAAGAAGGGACTTCAATTCTGTTGCAAAATAGAAATAATTTTCATATTGCATATAGAAGAGAGGACGACTGCCAAAGCAATCACGAAACAGATACAGGGTTTCGTGTTTCTCATCACAAATGGCAATACTGTAGTTGCCGTTTAATTTTTTCATGAAATCTATACCATATTCCATGAAGCCGTTAAGAATAAATTCGGGTAACGACAGATTGGGAGTTGAACAGAGATCCTTTTGGTTAAATATGGAACCCTCCATCAGAATATGACAGGCACGATCTCCTCTTTGAATAGTGAAGGGCGCAGATTCATTTAAATGACAAATGACTGAACCGCCAAAGGATGGTGTATACAATGGAATAAAATTGTCTTTGGGTAAATGACAAAGTGGTCGGCTCATACGTTCCAGAAGATTAAGGCCGATGCTCTGCTCAGGAAGACTTTCTGCAGTATAACAAAACAATCCGGTAAATCCGTACATAATTGCTCCAAAATACTTCTTTTCAATAATAAATATGCGCGGATTATGAAAAAGATGAATAGAGTTTTGCCAGATAGGCATATTATTCTTGAAATGAATGGTAAAGGAGCAAATACATGGAAGGTAAAGGTGTTTTAATTGCAGAAATAATTATTACAGTAATATTGGTACTAATGGGATTGGGAAGTGGAGAATACCTGTGGATTAACGGAGCGCGTTCCGCAGTAATTACACTGGGAATTGTGGGTGCTATATTTTGTGCATGCAGTTCGTATCGTTTTTTCATGACCTCAGCAGGACATCCGATTACAATTGTTGGAAGTATTATTGGCATAGTTGCCATTTTGGCAGTAGTCGTTCAGATCTTTGGATGGACAGGCTTTCCGATTCTTGGCAATGCCAAGACAGCACTGATTATTCTTGGAGCCGGGATTATTGTCAAAGGAATCATGGGAAGATTTCATAAGAGCATTTGCAGAGAGAAGGGTGAGTAAATGGAGTTGGCTTGCAGTAGCATATAGTTCATGCTGTATAGTGCTTAACTAAAAAAAGAGCCACATGTGTGGCTCTTTCAAAACACTATAATAACTAATCTTCATAATGAATCAGGTCATTTAACAGCAATGGAACCTGCGTTGGCATAGCCTCTGTAGTAAACTGGCAGGTTCCAACGGCACGATGACCGCCACCACCATATTTCAACATTAAAGAGCCAACATCAACAGTACTGGTTCGATTCAGAATGCTATATCCAACGGCACATGAACAACCTTCTCCACCACGGCCATTAACAATCCAGATAGAAATGTTTTGTTCCGGATACATACTATAAATCATAAAACGGTTGCCGGAATAAATGGGATCAACACCACGAAGATCGGAGATAATTACGTTCTCTTCAACGCGGGTATGTGCTTTGACCATTTCCTGGAATTTATCGGACTGTTCTTTATACACTTCAATTCGTTCAACAACATCCGGAAGAGCTAATATTTCCTCTGTGCTCATAGTACGACAGCACTCCATCAGTTCTTCCATTAAACGATAATTAGGAATCGTAAAGTTACGCCATCTGCCAAGACCTGTTCGAGGATCCATCAGGAAACCAACAAGAATCCAACCCTCTGGATTCTGAATCTCGTCTATGGTCAGATTACCGGAATCAACTTTATCTACCGCTTCCATCATATCATCAAAATGAGAGAAACGTTCTTTTCCCCCATAATATTCGTAAATGATACGGGCACAGGAGGGAGTAATTCGGCTTTCACCGTTATACTTGCCGGCAAGCTGATTACGCTCATGCTCGCTGGAATGGTGATCAAACCAAAGTCCGCAGCCTTCGGCATAAGGAACATTGGCAAGACAATCATTCTCTGTAATCTCAACAAGACCATCCTGAATATCCTTAGGATGAGCAAATTTCCAACAGTCAATAACTCCGGCTTCTAATAATAAAGCGCCACATGCTAAACCATCAAAATCAGAACGTGTTATCAGTCTCATGTTTTAACTCCTTTGTTTTTATTTCACCAAAATCTCGGATTAATTTCTTAACTTATTATACTTTATTATTATTGTGATGGCAAGTTTGCATTTGGAGAAGTTGACTTTTTCCTTTATTATTTCAATTCGGTGTGATATGATATTTGATATAATTTATTGTAATACCAGAAGACAGGAGGATGCAGGAAACTACTGCATATTTAGGGAATGAACACAGACGAATTACAGACACAGGATCAGGGAGAAAAAGTCTCCAGGAATTTTATCGAGCAGATGATTGATAAGGATTTGGCAGAGGGAGTATATGACACCGTTCATACAAGATTCCCGCCGGAACCCAATGGATATTTGCATATTGGACATGCAAAGAGCATTTTGCTGAATTATGGATTGGCGAAAAAGTATGGCGGTAAATTCAATATGCGATTTGATGATACCAATCCAACAAAAGAGAAAACAGAATTTGTTGAGGCAATCAAAGCAGATATCAAGTGGCTCGGTGCTGATTGGGAGGATCGTCTGTTTTTTGCATCAGATTATTTTGAACAGATGTATGAAGGCGCAGTGAAGCTGATTAAGAAGGGAAAGGCATATGTTTCTGAACTATCAGCAGAGGAGATTCGGGAGTACAGAGGAACCTTGACCGAACCCGGCAAAGAGGATCCTTCTTCCAAACGAAGTATAGAAGAAAATTTACAACTGTTTGAAGATATGAAAAATGGTAAATTTGAAGATGGAACGAAGGTACTCCGGGCAAGAATTGATATGGCATCTCCTAATATGAATATGCGTGATCCTGTTATTTACCGGGTTGCACATATGACACATCATAATACACAGGATCGCTGGTGCATTTATCCGATGTATGATTTTGCACATCCTATTGAGGATGCAATAGAGGGTATAACGCATTCCATCTGTACACTTGAATTTGAGGATCACAGACCTTTATATGATTGGGTTGTGAGAGAACTGGAATATGCAAGACCTCCAAGACAGATTGAATTTGCAAAGCTGTATCTAACCAATGTGGTAACCGGTAAGAGATATATCAAGAAACTGGTAGAGGATAAGATTGTAGATGGCTGGGATGATCCAAGACTGGTATCCATTGCAGCACTTAGAAGAAGAGGATTTACACCGGAATCGATTCAGCGTTTTGTGGAATTATGCGGAGTAAGCAAGGCAAATGCATCTGCAGATTATGCAATGCTGGAATATTGTATTCGTGAAGATTTGAAACTGAAGAAACCACGTATGATGGCAGCACTTGATCCAATCAAACTTGTGATCGACAATTATCCTGAGGGAGAGACTGAATACCTGGAGATTCCGAATAATCTTGAAAATGAAGAACTGGGAAGCCGTAAAGTGCCATTTTGCAAAGAATTATATATTGATCGTGACGATTTTATGGAAGAACCACCCCGTAAATATTTCCGCCTTTATCCGGGAAACGAAGTACGCTTGATGAGTGCATACTTTGTTACATGCACCAGTTTTGAAAAGGATGAGAATGGGAAAGTAACAGTGGTTCATGTTACTTATGATCCGGAGACTAAGCAGGGAAGCGGGTTCACGGGAAGAAAAGTGAAGGGAACCATTCATTGGGTACCGGCACCATATGCGGTAAAAGCGAAAGTACGCTTGTACGAGAATCTGATTGATGAAGAAAAGGGCGTATATAACGAAGAGGACGGAAGCATTAATCTAAATCCGAATTCTCTTGTGGAACTTGATAATTGTTATCTGGAACCGGCACTTATGAAAGCACAGCCTTATGAAAGCTTCCAGTTTGTAAGACAAGGTTTCTTTAATGTTGATTGTAAGGATTCGAAGCCGGATGCACTGGTATTTAACCGAATCGTTAACCTGAAGAGTTCATTTGTTTTACCTAAATAGGAGGTGTGAAATGTCCATTTTAAGCGGATTAAGCAATCTTGGACTGGGCGATTTGGAAGACCTGAAGGTGTATGATGATAATAACATCAAGGGAAAGGTTTCTCCTGAGGAAAAAGAAAAAACGGTTGATGAGATAGATTTTTTATTAGCCAAAGAATATGAATGTCCGGTTTGTAATGCAAAATTCAAACAAATGGTACTTCGTTCCAACAAAGCAAGAATGATTGGGCAGGATATGGATCTTCGTCCTCACTATTACTACATCGATGTGACCAAATACGATGTAATCATGTGCCCACATTGTGGATATGCTGCGTTGCTTCGTTATTTTGGCCCATTACCCAAGCCACACAGAGAACTGATTAAGACGAATATTTCTTCTAAATTTAAGGAAACAGAGGAACCTAAGGGAATCATTTCCTATGAAGAAGCGTTGGTAAGATATAAAATTGCATTGGTTAATGCAATTGTAAGACAGGCCAAAAACAGCGAGAAAGCCTACATTTGTCTGAAGACCTCATGGGTTTTGCGTGGAATGCGTGAAATGATTGACCAGAACACACCGGAGAATGAAAAGAAGAAAGCAGAACTTTTGCTCCAGGAGAAAGAGTATCAGAAAAATGCAATGGAAGGTTTTATCGCTGCAAGAGGAAATGAATTACCGCCAATTGCCGGCATGAATGAAGTTGCAGCAGATTATCTGATTGCAGTCCTGCTTGTTCAATTTGAACGCTATGCTGATGCTGCAAAATTGGTACAGGGGGTTCTGGGTTCAAACAAAGCGACTGCGAACCAAAAGGATAAGGCGAGAGTTTTGATTGGAGAAATTAAGAATGCACTGAGTAAATAAAAAAATGTCAGCAAATGCTGACATTTTTTTATTGCTCATCGTCATCGAAAAATTCTTCGGTACTTCCATTCACGATTGGTTCCTCTTCTTCTTTGGCTTTGGATGCCTTCTTGGAAGTCTTTGCCGTTTCCTTTTCTACTTCGGTAGAATCCTCAGCAGGCATTTCTTTAATTTCGCCATCTTCCAAAATCTCAAAGCTGTCATCTTCCGGTTGCTCCGAATCCATTGATTCCTGAAGCTTTTTACTTACCTTGGTTATTGCATCCTTTGCTTTATCCAAAGTGTCTGCAACAAATTCCTTGCAGCTGTCCAGAGAAACGTAATTACGATTCTTGGGGGTGCTTTCTTTGGCAGGTGCATCTTCAAAGTTATCTAGATCATCATAATCATCCAGCTCCTCATTTTTAGCTTCTTTGTTCTGTAGATAATGATATACTCCGGCAGCGGCAGCTCCGGCTACCAGACCGAAAAGTACAATTCTTCCTAATTTCTTAGCCATAGTCCATATGCTCCTTTCATTGCGTTCAATGTAAATATTGTAATATAAAAAAAGGAAAAAGGAAAGAGCATGTTCAAAATTTGATAGAAATATGATATGATGAGATTTCATAGACCGGATTAGTCAACAGGAAAGGTGTGTTTACGGGATGAATGAGAAATTCTATGATCTGAAAAAAGAAAAGCAGGATAAAATGATTAATGGGGCTATGCAGATTTTTGCAAGATATGGTTATCGACATGCCAGTACAGATGAAATGGTCAAGGTTTCAGGGGTCAGTAAGGGACTTTGGTTTCATTATTTCGAAAATAAAAAAGGACTTTATACATTTGTAACAGGTTATGCTTTAAAATATGCAATTCTCGAGCTTTCAATGGTAGTTGATGCCAAGGAGACCGATTACTTTAAATTGATGATTCAGATGGAGCGGGGAAAAATGAATATGATGGAGAAATATCCATTTCTTCCTTTGTTTTTGGTATCACTCTCAAAAGAACGTGATGAAGAAGCTATATCGCTGATTCAAGAGGCCAGAGAACGATATGATGAGCGCATTTCAGAAATCATGATAAAGGCAGATTATTCGAAGATTAGGGCCAAAGCAGAAACCGGTAAGGTGAATAAAATGATAACCTATACATTGGAAGCTTTAACACAGGAGTATTATGAATCAGCAATATTTCGGAAAGAACAATATTTGGAAGAAGCAGATTCCTACCTGCAAATGATAAAAAGTCTGACATATCGCTAGAAAAAGGAAAAGATAAGTGCTGATTTATCGTAATTTTCACATATTGCGCCATTTGGGCAATTATGCTAAAATCTTAAGTTGCGATAGTTGATAATGTGGAAGAACTATAGAAAGAGGACTTTCGAAGAGAAAAGAGGTTAATTATGGTACAGGTTGCAGTATTTGGATTCGGCACAGTTGGTAGTGGTGTCGTAGAAGTAATTGAAAAGAACCAGAAGGAAATTAGCAAGAGGGCTGCTACAGAGTTGAACGTGAAATATGTGCTCGATTTAAGAGATTTCCCTGGGAATCCTATTCAGGATAAGATTGTTCATGATGTTGAAACAATACTTGGAGATGAGACCATTTCCATTATTTGCGAGACCATGGGCGGACTGGAACCGGCCTACACCTATACAAAAAAAGCTTTGGCATCAGGAAAGAGCGTATGTACCTCGAATAAGGAACTTGTGGCAGCACATGGTCCGGAACTCATTGCTCTGGCAAGAGAAAACAACTGTAATTATTTGTTTGAAGCAAGCGTTGGCGGCGGTATTCCGATTATTCGTCCGTTGAACAGTGCTTTAACAGCTGAGAAAATTGATCGTGTTTATGGAATTTTGAATGGAACAACGAACTATATTCTGACCAGAATGGAGAAGGACGGTGCTGATTTTGAAACTGTTTTGAAGGAAGCACAGGAGAAGGGCTATGCGGAGAGAAATCCTGCTGCTGATGTGGAAGGTTATGATGCCTGCAGAAAGATTGCAATCTTATCTTCATTAATTTATGGTAAGAATGTGAATTATGAAAATATTTATACAGAAGGAATAACAAAGATTACACCGGCAGATTTTGCTTATGCCAAGGAACTGGATTGCAAAATAAAACTTATTGCATTGAATGAAACCAGAGAAGATGGAAAATTTGCGATGGTTTCTCCTAGAATGATTACGGCAGAAAGTCCGCTTACCTGTGTGCAGGATGTATTTAATGGAATCCTGATTCACAGTAATATGTTGGGATCTTCTTTATATTATGGACGAGGTGCCGGAAAGCTTCCGACGGCAAGTGCTGTAGTTGGTGACGTGATCGACTGTGCAAAGCATGCCGGCAAAAATATCTGGTGTTTCTGGGAAGAAGAGGAAGAAACACTTTGTGATATTGCAGATTTTAAACAGAAATATTTTGTCCGTATCAGCGGTTTGGTTGAGGATAAAAAGGATGCAGTTACTGCTGCATTTGGAGAGACCAAATTTGTTACAACCAAAGAAGTACAAGGTGAATTTGCAGTGGTTACGAGTGAAATGAGTGAAAGAGAGTATCATGAAGCTGCAAAGAAAATTGAAGGAATCTTAAGTATGATCAGAATGTGATGTGGCTGCATCAAAACAGAGAGGACAAAAACATGAAATATATTGTTGTGCTGGGCGATGGTATGGCAGATGAGCCAATCGAAAGCCTTGGAAACAAGACTCCGTTGGAATATGCCAGTACGCCGGTTATGGATTCATTAAGTAAAAAGTCGGAGGTTGGACTGGTACAGACCATTCCGGAAGGAATGAAGCCGGGAAGTGATACTGCGAATCTGTCTGTGCTCGGATACGATCCATCTATTTATTACTCCGGAAGATCTCCGTTGGAAGCTTTATCCATTGGCGTTCCGATGAAGGAGGATGATATAGCAATTCGTTGTAATATTGTTACCTTAAGTGATGACGAGGTTCCTTTTGAAGAGAAAACCATAATTGATCACAGCTCGGGAGAGATTTCAACCAAAGACTGTGCTGTACTGTTGAAAGAAGTGCAGAAGGTGCTGCAGGATGAAATATATCAATTTTATGTTGGAACCAGTTATCGTCACTGCTTAATCTGGAATCAGGGGAGCGTGTTGGAATTAACACAACCGCATGATGTTTTGGGACAGCAAATTGGACAGTATCTGCCAACGGATGAAAGATTAAATTCCATGATGCGTAAGAGCTATGAGATTCTCAATCATCATCCCTTGAACGAAGAAAGAAGAAAGAACGGCTTGAATCCAGCTAATTGCTGCTGGTTCTGGGGAGCAGGAACCAAACCTAAGGTTACTTCATTTGAAGAGAAAACCGGTAAGAAAGGGATGATGATTTCTGCGGTGGATCTTTTAAAAGGGATTGCAGTTGGTGCCAAAATGGGCGTTGCAATGGTAGAGGGAGCCAATGGTGGCCTTGAAACAAATTATGAAGGCAAGGCTATGGCTGCAATTGATGCTTTGACCAAGGAATCCTATGATTTTGCTTACATCCATGTAGAAGCACCGGATGAGATGGGACATCAGGGATCTGTTGAAAAGAAAATCAAGGCGATTGAAAATATTGATCAGAGAGTTGTAAAACCGTTGATTACACAATTGGATGCAGCGGGTGTAGATTACCGGCTGATGATTCTGCCGGATCATCCGACCCCGATTCGTCTTCGCACACATACCGCAGGAAGTGTTCCATATATGCTTTATGACAGCACAAAATCCTATGAAGGAGCTTATGCATATAATGAAGCAGGAGCAAAGGCAAGCGATATTCTGATTCCTCATGGATATCAGATGATAGATAAGCTGTTTGAAAATAAATAAGCATATGCTAAATTAGGAGGATATCATGCTAATTGTTAAGAAATTTGGCGGAACTTCGGTAGCCAATAAGGAGAGAATTTTTAATGTAGCCAGACGATGTGCAGAGGAGTACCAAAAGGGAAATGGCGTTGTTGTTGTTCTTTCTGCGATGGGAAAGATGACAGATGAGTTAATTACCATGGCGAAGGATATTAATCCAAATCCATCCAAGCGAGAGATGGATATGCTTTTGACAACAGGAGAGCAGACGAGTGTTTCTCTTGCAGCAATGGCATTTGATGCATTGGGAATTCCGGCTGTATCACTGAATGCATTTCAGGTTGCGATGCACACAACTTCCAACTATTCTAACGCAAGATTGAAAAGAATTGATACAGAGCGAATCATACATGAACTGGATCAGAGAAAGATTGTAATTGTCACCGGTTTTCAGGGAATCAATAAGTATGGTGATTATACCACACTGGGCCGTGGTGGCTCAGATACAACTGCAGTTGCACTTGCGGCTGCATTAAAAGCAGATGCGTGTGAGATTTACACAGATGTTGACGGTGTTTATACAGCAGACCCTCGAGTTGTTAAGAAAGCCAGAAAGTTAAATGAAATTACTTATGATGAAATGCTTGATCTGGCAACGCTTGGAGCTGGTGTATTGCATAACAGATCTGTTGAGATGGCAAAAAAATATGGCGTACAGCTGGTCGTTAGATCCAGTCTGACGAATGAAGAAGGAACAGTCGTTAAGGAGGAAGTTAAAGTGGAGAGAATGTTAGTAAGTGGTGTTGCAGCAGACAAGAACTGCGCAAAAATTTCAGTAGTAGGTTTGAGCGATAAACCGGGTCTTGCATTTCGTCTTTTTGATGCACTCGCAGCAGCGAACTTAAATGTAGATATGATTCTACAGTCTGTTGGAAGAGATAACACACAGGACATCGCTTTTACTGTTGTTGGTGATTACGCGGATGATGCTATGAAGGTAATTGAAGACAACAAAGCGAGATTAAAATATCAAAAGCTGGAGTGCGAAAAGGGTGTTGCTAAGATCTCCGTTGTTGGTGCAGGAATGATGAGCAATCCTGGTGTTGCAGCGAAAATGTTTGAATGTCTCTATAACAGTAATATCAATATTAAGATGATTTCTACTTCTGAGATTCGTGTCACCGTTTTGATTGACGAGAAGGAAGTTGAGAAGGCTGTAAATGCAGCGCATGATATTTTTGGACTTGATGAGTAGTAAACGAATACCAGTACAACGATTATTAATGCCAATATATAATGGAAGTTAATTAGGATTCGTTGTACCGGAACGAAAAAAGGACCCGTGGGTCCTTTTTTAGTAGCCTAATTCTTCACCAACCAGAAAAATATGGACTCTGCCGGGGCGACCGCTTCTTCTGGTGATAACAGTATGATTACATATGCAATCGGCAGAAAGACAATCGCTGCATCGTCCTGTATCGTGACAGGGTGTTTGACGATTCAGGCGTAATACATTGGGTGGGGCAGCAAAGTTACGAACCCGATCAATTGCAGCAGCCTCGTCGGTCACTATTTTATTATATCCAACAATAAGAAAGACATGCTCTGGCCCATTGATCAGACAGGCAACACGATTGCCGTTGCCGTCAATATTAACTAACTCGCCATCAAGCGTAATTGCATTGGTGCTCATGAGAAAATAGTCGGCACAGACAATTTCAGCATACTGTTTACGGTGCTCGGCGGGAGTCTTGCATTGTGCCCGATCGATAAGACGATACTGGCTGGAACGGGACTGCAATTCAGCTAATAAACCACATTCCTTGAGCGACTCGCTGCCGCCCCAAGTGATGGAGCAACCATCCGGTAATAGAGTAAGAATATGTTTGGTGCATTCTTTTGATGTTGGAAAATAGGAGCCTTCCATACCGCGAAGCTTAAGATTCTTGATTATTCCGGCGGCTATCGTTGCATGATAGTTCTGGATATCTGTCATATGCATTTTGTCCTTTCATTATAAGTTTTCTCTGTACTTAGTATAGTGCTTTTGGATCAATTCGTCAAAAGCTGCAGAACACAAAATGAAAATTGGCACTGCCGTATCAAAGAATGACAAAATCCACATATTTAATGTGAAAATATCAACTATATTCACAAAAAGACAAACTAATGTAAATTAAAACATAAATTGTATTGACAATTAACTTAAACATGGTAGAATTAACTCATAACAACAACGAAGCAATTGTTGTTGATTACATAGATGGATAGATACAAATCCAAATATAGAAAGAGAGGTACAGTCCACCAGAAACGTAGAATAGGTACAGAACTTTAAAGTACAAAAGAACAGGTGTACATAAGAGGAAAGTACAAAGTGAAACAGGAAGAACAGGTTGTATTCAAGACACATAAGAAGAAGCAACGAAGTACATAAGAACAGAACAGGGGGGGTAGGGGAAGCAAAGTTCTGCAACAACCGTTGCACTTTATAACAAAAGAAAAATGTGAAGAGTACAAAAGAAAAGTTCTTATACAATTGAATATTGAGCATCCGTAAGAAAGCGGAAATCTAGGAAAGAAGAGGTATGGTCCATTGGATTTGGATGAGTTTTAGAAAGCCCTTGTAAATAGCAAACATTTACAGGGGCTTTCGTATTGCGTATTTTTTCTGGAGATGATATGATTGGGGTGTTGAAAAATGTCAGATAAAATCAGATGGAGAGGAAAAATGGCAAACGAAAAAAAGCAGAACGGGGAACTGTCAAAACGAGAGATACGGCGTAAAAGAAGAATTCGTAATCAGATTTTATCTTATGCTGTTTTAGCGATATTACTGGGTGGATTAGCATTTGGCGGATATAAAGGAGTAGTATTTATCTATCAGAAATTTGTGCAGGCCAATCAGCCTGTGGTTGTTTCTTCTAATGAAGTGGCAGTATCCGACGATGCAGCTGGCGTAATTGCTACTCCAGAGGAAACAGATGAAGTATCAGACAATCTGGCAGCATCAGAGAATGAAGTAAATACAGGTGTGAATCCGGCAGTTACGGCTTATGTGGAATCCATGACATTAGAGCAGAAAGTTGCGGCAATGTTTATTGTCAGCCCGGAATCAATAACCGGAGTGACAACCGCTACCAGAGCAGGCGACGGAACAAGAACTGCACTGGCTGCATATGAAGTCGGCGGTATTGTATATACCGGTAATAATATTACTGGTTCTGATCAGTTTAAAGAAATGGTACAGACAACGAAAGACATGTATATGGAGCTGTATCAGGTGGAGCTATGGACTGTTGTGCAGGAAGAAGGGGCAACAAATGTAATTGCTGGTAGTCAGGCTGGTGTTGTTGCACAGTCAGCAGCGGCAGACCTTGGTACATCAGGCGATACAAATAATGCTTATATGGCTTATTCTTCGATCGGCAGTTATTTAAATGAGTATGGTATTGATGTTAATTTGGGACCGGTATGTGATGTTGCAACCAATGCAGACGGATATTTACAGGAACGTTCTTTTAATAGTGATGCTGATATAGTAACTTCAATGATTCGTCTTGCTGTAGACGGACAGAAGGAACAGGGAGTTATTACGTGTCTTACAGCTTTTCCGGGCCAAGGCGAGTCGGAAGTCAATCCGTTAAACGGAACAGCGACTACGGAGCGAACGTTAGAAGATATGCGCGCGTGTGAATTCCTTCCTTTTATGGCTGGAATAGAAGAGGGTGCACAGATGATTATGGTATCCCATATCGTTGCTTCGAATGCATCCGGTGAGGCAATCTCGTCTTCCTTGTCGTCTGTCATGATTACAGATGAACTTCGAGGAGAACTTGGTTTTAATGGAATTGTAATTACGGATTATATGGATAAGAAAGCAATTACTGATAGCTATGGCGCCGGAGAGGCAGCTGTTCTTGCAATACAGGCTGGAGCGGATATGATTCTTCGTCCGGCCAATTTTGAGGAAGCGTATCAGGCTGTATTGGATGCCGTTAATAGTGGGACTATTTCAGAGGAAAGAATAGATGAATCCCTGATAAGAATTTATTCGTTAAAGATGCAGTAGAAAATAAAAAAAGTAATTGACAAACGAAAAACGATATAGTATATTATTACTTGTCTGTGAGACATAACTCATAGACAAGAAGATGCGATAGTGGTGCAGTTGGTAGCACACGACCTTGCCAAGGTTGAGCTCGCGGGTTCGAGTCCCGTCTATCGCTTCTTAAAGAGTCCAGTAGATACTGGACTTTTTATTTTGCATCGGTATGTGAAGACTACAGTGTGGGATGCTACGAAGCTTTCGTTAAAAAATCTCCTGCTATAGAAAATGCACAAGAAAACCTTGACGAATTGTGCATTGCGTACTATCCTTAAAAATGTTTGCAGTCAGATAATATGTTATTAAGAGGTTGAAAGTCGTGGAAAAATTAAAACCAAAGTTATTTTCGGTAATGAAAACTTATACAAAACAACAATTTGCAAAAGACATTGTTTCTGGAATAATTGTTGCTATTATTGCATTGCCCTTATCAATTGCATTGGCACTGGCATCTGGTGTTGAACCGCAGGAAGGACTATATACAGCGATTGTAGCTGGATTTGTCATTTCTTTTTTGGGTGGTAGTCGTGTTCAGATTGCAGGACCCACAGCGGCATTTGCTACCATTGTTGCAGGCATTGTTCAGGTCAATGGTATGGAAGGCTTAGTGATTGCAACAATCATGGCCGGTATTATACTGCTCTTGATGGGACTTCTGAAAATGGGGAGTTTGATTCAGTACATACCAACAACAATAACAACGGGATTTACCTTTGGTATTGCGGTAACGATCGTGGTTGGACAGATTAAAGATTTCTTTGGATTGACATTTGTTAATTCTCCATTAGAGACGATAGATAAAATAAAAGAGATTATTCTCTGCTTTTCAAGTGTGAACTGGATGGCGCTTATGGTTGGAGGAATTTCATTACTAATTCTTGTTTTCTGGCCTAAAAAATTACAAATGATACCGGCATCCTTGATTGCGGTTCTTGTTGGAGCTGCTATGGTAAAAATTTTCCAGCTCCCTGTAAGTACAATTGGATTAAAGGCAGATGGAACCGCAAATTATGTGATTACAGCGACCCTTCCGCATTTTACAATGCCACAGCTCTCTTTGCTGAAAATGAAGGAAATGCTGCCGGATGCTTTTACGATTGCAATCCTTGCAGCAATTGAGTCATTGCTGTCTTGCGTTGTCTCGGATGGTATGATTGGTTCAAAACATAGATCCAATATGGAACTGGTTGCTCAGGGAGCTGGTAATGTGATGTCTGCTTTGTTTGGAGGAATTCCTGCAACAGGCGCAATAGCAAGAACCGCAGCAAATGTGAAGAATGGTGGAAGAACACCGGTTGCCGGAATGGTACACGCTATTGTCTTATTGCTTATTGTTGCCTTTCTGATGCCGAATGCAGCATTGATTCCGATGCCGACAATTGCAGCAATCTTATTCATGGTAGCTTATAATATGAGTGGTTGGAGAACGGTAGCGCACCATATTAAGGCTTCTCCAAAGAGTGATGTGTTGATTCTGTTACTTACTTTGGTATTAACCGTGGTATTTGATCTGGTGGTTGCTATCGGTGTTGGTTTCGTTCTTGCATCATTACTGTTCATGAAACGTATGGCTGAGGTTACGAATGTTCATGGCTGGATCTATGAAGAGGAATCGGAAGAGGAAAGTGATACGGACAATATCAGTTTGAAAAAAGTACCGGAGAATACAAAGGTATTCGAGATTAATGGTCCACTGTTCTTTGCTGCTTCAGAGAAATTCATGTCAGTTGTAATGGATACAGAAGAAGACGTTCTCGTGATACGAATGAGAAGTGTTCCTGCAATAGATGCTACTGGCGTTCTTGTATTGGAAAAGGTTTTGGATGTCTGCAATAAGAACCATATTCAGATTGTTTTTTCCCATGTAAATGAACAGCCAATGAAGGTGCTCGAGAAAGCTGGATTCCTTGAAAAGGTAGGAGAAGAGAATTTCTGTCCACATATTGATCTTGCGCTTGAGAGAGCAGCATATCTGGCAAAGCAAACAAAGGCATAGAAATGGTTGCACATATTAGAAAATAATGATAAGATGCAATAGGCAACAAAAGATAGAGCTTCTGAGAATGGAAGACAGCAGCAAAGAAATGGGTAGGGAAAATGGTTAAGAAAACGATTAGTGTGGAAAAAGAATTTGGTGCAGATATTATTCCGTATCTTGTACAGTCGGCTTGTCATTATGAATCTATGCTTTATATTGCAGATAGTAATAAGAAGATTAATATGAAGAGCATTATGGGAATGACAATTCTTCAGCTGAATAAGGGAACCAGCTTTGAACTGATTGCTGAAGGCGCGGATGAACAAAAAGCAATTGATGAGATCTCGGGATGCTTTGAATAAAGGTTAATGAGACAGAATAGGTTTATATGATACGCAATGGAGAACTCTCTGTTGCGTTTTCTTCTATATAAATGTAGTACATTATAGAATGTATGGAAATGGGGCAGGAAAATGGGGCATCAATTAACACAGCAGGATATCGATAAGATGGAAGCGGAGATTGAACATCGCAAACTGGTAGTGAGGAAGGAATTACTCGAAGCAGTCAAAGAAGCAAGAGCCCAAGGTGATTTGAGTGATAATTTTGAATACTATGCTGCTAAAAGAGAGAAAAATCGAAATGAAGGAAGAATCCGATACCTGGATCGTATGATTAGAACGGCTACAATTGTTGAGGCTCAAACGGCACCGGATGAGGTTGGAATTGGAGATGAAATTATAGTCGAATTCGAAGAAGATCATGAGACAGAAAGTTTGCGGCTGGTAACAACGGTTGCATCTGACTCCTTGAATAATTGCGTTAGTATTGAGGCTCCAATTGGAAAATCTATACGAGGACATAAGGTTGGGGAGCGTGTATATGTAGAGATGGGAAAGAATGCCGGATTCTATCTTTGCATCAAGGAAATCAGAAAGGCTTCAAAAGAACACTAAATATGTCAATCGTTCTGGGTTTTTTGCGCGATATCTAGCGGTTGACATAAGCGAAAATCCCTTATATCATTAATAATACTTACATGAAAACTTGTTTAGAAAAAAGAACATCGGCGGTATGATATTATGAACTCAGTAATGAGAAGATGCGGTGCAATCCTGATCGCTTTGATTGTGTTATTTGGTAATCAAAGTACAGTGGCTGCAAATAATCATGAAGAGACAACAGAGAATAAACTATATGAAGTACTAACCAGATCTAATTTAAGAGATGCCCCTTCGATTGAAGGTGGATGGATAGTGACAATACCTGGTGGTGCTTTTGTTATGTTACTTGGCGATGAAAACGCTGAGTATAATTATGTTTCTTATGAAGGAATGGAAGGATATATTTATTCCGGTTGTATAAAAAAAGCTGAAGCAGGAACGGAACCTTTAGAAGTTCAGAATTCAGCGGAGCCGGTAACCACTCATATTCCGACAATTCCAGCTACTGTTATTGAATATAGCCAGCCCGATACCAACAGCACTTTTTTGGTAGCACCACATACAGGAAACTCAGCCAGTCGGACTGAAGTGGAAGAAACGGTTAGTGCGCCAGGCACGGTAATAATGACAGGTAATGTTCTGACAAATGCCGTTATGCGAGCAGCTCCATCGGCCGAGGGAACGAAAATGCTTACTATTTCTGGTGGAAGTCAGATTACATATCTGGATGCAGGTGAAAACGGCTATATTCATATTAATTATCAGGGACAAGACGGATATGTGTATGGAAGGTGCGTTGAACTGGCTGATGGAACAGAAGCAGGAGCGGCCAGTATAGAGAGTACAGTAGTTGTAACACAGGCCGTTAATGCAGCGGCGGCGCAGCCGATTGTTATGGGCTCATCAGGCGTTGGCTCAAGTACGGGATCGTCCAATACATCGTCCTCCGGAATCGGAATGAACTCTCAGAATATATCAGCGGCTATGGCGCAAAGACAGGAAAATTCTTCTGCTGCTGTAGCAGCGATTGCACCACAGACAGCAGCAAATGCAACAGCATCAACAGTGCAAACAACAACAGCTTCGCAGGCGGTTGAGGCACAACAGGCTGCACAGCAAAGTTTAGCACAATCACAGACGGTTACAGCAGCAGTGGCAACTGCTGTTCCACAGACAACGCAATCAAGCGTTGAGGCGACGATTACACCGAACAGTGCGGCAGACCCTAATAATGTAAGTTATCAGATTTCTGCAAGAGCGAATATGCGTCGGGATCCAACGCAAAGTAGTGAGAAGCTTACGACTTTACCTATTGGGGCAAATGTTGTTTTACTTGGACAATCCTCCGGTGGATATACGATGGTTCAGTATGATGGGATGGTGGGTTATGTTCTGGAAAACTGTGTGACGGATGCGGTGGATTTGTCTAAGATAGGA
>JAKQFQ010000390.1 GCA_029558315.1 Bacillota bacterium | reverse complement strand
TCATGGAGTTTGATAAGGACATTGATTTGCCGGAGCATTCTCACGGCAGCCAGTGGGCTGTCGTTCTGGAAGGCAGGATTGATTTGACAATAGGCGGAATCAGGAAGGTATACCAAAAGGGGGACAGATATTTTATCCCCGGGGGAGTAAAACATTACGGGAAGATTTATGCTGGATATGCAGATATCACTTTCTTTGGAGAGAGCGGCAGATATAAGAAAAAGTGAGTTTTTATACAGTACCGGGCATGGGTTCTGAAGGGGTTTTAGAAAGAATGATAAACCTTCTTGGACAGTATGCTGCAGAATGGTGCAAATAGAACTATTAGAAGGGAATTATGAAAGTGATGAAAAGAGCATTATTGGTTATTGATGTTCAGAATGAGTATTTTACAGGCAAATTACCTGTTACATATCCTTCTGACAGTCTGGAGAACATTTTGAAAGCAGCGGAAGCGGCCAACAGCAATAATATTGATATTGTCATTATACAACACACAGCGCCGCAAAAAGAATCATTGACATTTGTTAGGGGAAGTAAGGAATGGGAACTGCATCCCCAAATTAAGGCAATCAAATATAGCCATTATGTAGAAAAGAATCTTCCCGGCAGTTTCACAAATACAGATTTGGAGAAATGGCTAAGGGAAAGGAATATTGATACTATCACAATTTGCGGATATATGGCACAGATGTGTTGTGATACAACTGCGAGACAAGGATTGCATCTTGGCTTTAAAGTAGAATTTTTGTTTGATGCAATCGGAACACTTGATATTTCCAATTATGCAGGGAAAATAGCGGCGGAGGAATTGCATAAGGCTGTATTGATAACACAGGCGATGCGGTTTAGTAAAGTTTTGTCTGCTGAAGAATGGATAGAAACATTATAAAGTGAAAAGAAAAAGGGGAGGTATATTTATGGCAAGAAAAACTTATAACGAGAAGCTGAATAATTCAGGGGATCTGCCTAAAATAGAATCCATAGGTTATGATAATAAGATGGCCAGGCGCTTTGGCTGCGGGAACATGCTTATAGCGGCGCCTCTTGAGTACGATGAGGTGATGAAAAAGATCCCTGAGGGAAAGCTTATTACTTCAGATGAAATCAGAGCTTATCTTGCAAAAAAGCATGGGGCAGACTTCACCTGCCAGCTTACCGCGGGAATTTTTATCAACATTGCTGCAAACGCATCCCGGGAGAGGGAGAACGGGGGAGGGAAAGACATAACCCCCTATTGGCGTACCTTGAAAAAGGGAGGAGAGCTGAACGAAAAATATCCCGGGGGTATAGAACTGCAAAAGGCATTGCTGGAAACGGAAGGGCATACGGTAGTTGCAAGAGGCAAGCGATATTTTGTCAAGGATTATGCAGAAAAGCTTTGTTGGTTGGAATAAATTCAAAAAGCCGCATATCAACACATGACGATGTGTTTTATTATATAGGAAGGTGAAGAAATAATGATTAGCATTGAAAGATTATTGGCATTAGAAAAAGAAGACCTGCCGGAATTCTCCAAAACATTGCAGAAGGAAGAAATATCACAGCTAATGGAATGGCTGGCCGAAAAGGATGATAAGTTGAGATACCACACATTACTTCTATTGCAATACCGTTCTGAATACTATGATGATGTATATCCCTTCTGGTATGTGTTCTGTGAGAAATTAAAAAGCTCCAATTCATATCATAGAAGTATAGGGTTAATGCTTATGGCTGATAATGTGAAATGGGACAGGGAGAATAAAATTGACGGGGCAATAGATGACTATCTTAAGATCTTATATGATGAAAAGCCTATTATAGTACGCCAGTGTATTCAGGCATTAGGTAAAATTGTTCCTT
>JAKQFQ010000355.1 GCA_029558315.1 Bacillota bacterium | reverse complement strand
GCTCGCGCAACATATTTTGGCTATCTTGTCAACTATTTTCGTAATATTTTTTAAGTTTTTGACGAAAAAAAACAGTGGCTCTCTCTGAAAGAAAACCACTGGATTTTAATTTGAAATTGGTTAACTAAATGACATTGATTAACTATGTCAAATAGTTAAATGGTTAACATTTATCTGAAATCATTGTGAACACATCGCCACATCAAATCATAAGATAACACAAAGAATATCAGGGAGCGGTGTGGTATTTTATGAAAGGACATAGAGTATTGCCGTTTTACATGACATATCCGATGCCGATGGCATACGAGGAGGAAGATGTCATGATGCGTGACTTGGAGTATTTACAGCAGCTGTATCCAACAGAGGCGAGAAGATACCAGAAGAAAGTTTCGGACATTCTGGATAAGATGGACTATGAAGGAAGCTTAATCTATGATGAGTATCCTGATCGATTTATCCTGTACCAATTGGCAAGAGAGATTGCGGACATGATTCGAAAGGAAGATGAGAGTACTGGAATCTATAGCAATCGGGATGGAGTGAATGACAGCATCAGTATTCGTGGCAGAAATAATGGTAGCAACGATAGCATTGGACTCAACGACAACAATGATAGAAATGCCAACTTTGGATTTAATCGTAATAACGGTATGAACAGCGACAATGGGATTAATGGAGACGATGGTATAAACGGCAGTAATGGTTTTAACGGCAGCAACGGAATGAACGGCAGTAATGGAATAAACGGCAGCAACGGAATAAACGATAACAATGGCAGTTACCCTAACCGGCCAGTTCCACCGGTTCATGATGATGATTGCATGGAGCAAATGATTCTGATTATTCTATTTTATGAAATCTATAAGAGACGACATAACAATGGACGCGGTATCTTGAGATTCTATTAGGAAATGTTGAATATATTTTAATGTAACAACTGCGGATGTCTCCAGTTTACAGGTATTACTGGAATAATAGCCGTGTATCCGGAATACAGATATAACTGGATTACTAGCCGTGTATCCAGGTTAGGAGTATACGAAAAGTCTATTTGAGAGTAAGAAAAGAAGAAAAAATTTCATATACTCTCTTAATCCGACTAGAATCATATATAACCAGTTCCAGAGAGCAAGATGTGCACAAATTCTGCTCCTTGCTCTCTAAGTTCATGAGAGTGAGAGTAAGAGAGTACAAAAAAATCTGTCATGCTCTTTTTTGCCGATATAGGAATCTTTATAGAAGCGGAAGAGAGTAAGTCAGAGAAAAATGTTCTGATTTACTCTAATATGCTATCGGCTAGTCATTTTCAGAGAAAAAAGAGGAGTTTATGAACACAAGAAGAGATGCTTAATCAAATTCTTGGCAGGAATATGGCTAATAGTATCTTTGCATATTCGCCCAATCCCCCCATTTAATCATGGAAAACCACATTCATGCATGATATAATAATGACTGCCGAACGAAGTTTATGGAATAATGAGCGCAAGAGAGCCAAGGGCGTGCAAGCACGCGATTGGGGAACGGCGAGTGAAAGACATAAACGGTGAATGTCGAGCACGAACGACGAATGAAAAACACGAGAAGCGAGTGAAAAACACGAGAAGCGAATGAAAAACACGAGAAGCGAATGAAAAACACGAAAAGCGAGTGAAAGACACGAACGGCGAATGTTAGTAGGGAAACGCAGGAGACTAGAATGGACAAGTTAAGAGATGCGGTGAGCGGTCTTATCAACCGTAATTTATATAGAATCATTATCAGCAAACCTTTACAGAAGGAGGAATTGACGAAGGTGGTTATTCGCCCGGTAAAGATTAAGGAGAAGGTAAGATATCAGGAGTCCCGGTACGTTGGGACGAAGGTTCTTCATGAAAATTATGATGCGCATGAGATGACAGAGGGCATCATATCTTATATGGACGGCGCATTTGGCCAGTTGGAAGCGGAATGTGCCAATCAGAGAATTACCATTTTATGCAATAAAAAAGGAACCGTTACCATTAAGAAGAAGAATACAAAAGAAAACGCCGTCGCATCGCAGAATCTGAATCATGACAGAACCAAAAAATATCTGCTGGAAGACGGTGTCCCTGTAGATTTTCTTGTTGCACTGGGTGTGCAGATGCCGGATGGAAAGGTTGCCAAGGCGCGATACGATAAATTCAAGCAGATTAATCGTTATCTGGAATTTATTGAAGACATTTTGCCAACACTATCCGAGGAGGATACGATTCGAATCATCGACTTTGGATGCGGCAAATCCTATCTGACATTTGCATTATATTATTACTTACACTTGAAGAAGAAATGGAACGTCGAGATCGTGGGATTGGATCTGAAGCAGGATGTAATAGATACCTGTAATCGTCTGAAAGATCGACTTGGTTATGAGGGTCTTCGTTTCCTTCAGGGAGATATCAGGGATTACGAGAATACGGATCAGGTGGACATGGTGGTGTCATTACATGCCTGTGATACAGCGACAGACTACGCGATTGCAAAGGCAGTCTCTTGGGATGCCAAGGTCATCATGGCAGTACCCTGTTGCCAGCACGAAATGAACCGACAGATTCATTGTCAGGAACTGCAGCCGGTGTTGAAATACGGAATTATCAAGGAGAGAATGTCTGCTTTATTGACAGATGCTTATCGGGCAGATTGTCTCGAGTTACTTGGATATGATACACAGATTTTGGAATTCATTGATATGGAACATACCCCCAAGAACATTCTGATTCGTGCAGTACGAAAGAATCAGAAAGCGATGTCTGCAAATGCAGGTAAGGAGCAAGCACTTTTCCAAATGAAAGAGCTGTTAAATGTTGATCCGTTACTTGGGCATTTGATCGAGGAAATGAAGGAACAATAGGA
>JAKQFQ010000348.1 GCA_029558315.1 Bacillota bacterium | reverse complement strand
AGGCAAAGAGCGAACTGATTAACATCAACAGTGCACAGATTTCCACCAAGGGTGCAGCACGCGCTGTTGCAAATGAAGGCAGCATCCCAGCAGCACTTTCCTACCAGATTGCAGTCACCCCTGACAGCAACTCCGGCAGCGGCTTTGCAGACGGAACTGTAAAGACCATGTTCGGCGGCTCCATCATGGAAGCACGTGGAAAGCAGCAGGTCCCATCTGCAACCAACAACTGGAAGGATTCAGCATCCGTCACCGGCGGAATCAAGAACTTCCAGAAGACCTTTACCTACGAATCAGGATTTAAGTTCTAAACCCTGACTCTATAATTTTTTCTGAATAATTATTCAGAATCTTTTTTTTTGTTTCGCATTCGTAAATCGATTATATGTTCTCTGTTCTTTTAATTTGATAAGAAGAACCCTGAGCTTATCAGCAGCAAACTTAATTAATGAAAGAGCAATAAGTTGTCCGGACAAAAGTAGGTTGGACAGATGAGTTTGGTAAGATTTTTTGGGTTCACCATGTCAAAAAATGAATCCCTGAATTGCGTTCGCAGGCTTAATTCTGTCTTTTGCACGGATAGGAAAATAGCCTGTCAGGTTATTCATCTGCCCACTGCCTATTATTACGACTTCAGAGGTTGTTGCATAACCAAAAGGTCGTTTCCACAAGATTGTAGTTTTATAAGATATCATTAGATACCTTGATGAACCACAACTCCTCTTAAAGAGCTCTGCATTACATTTTGCTAATAAGTTCTATCCATGAGAAATGGGAGTTCTGCTGTTATTTACAAAAATTGGGGTAATTAGGGCTGCCACTCTAATTGCAGAAATTGGTGATATTACCGATTATCCATCTGGTGAGAAGCTTGCAGGATGATTAATTATAGCTCCCAATGTTTACCAGTCGGCTGATAACATCGGACAGGAAGCATAACGAAACGAGGGTCGTTCCATGCAAGATGTATATTGACACAAATTACTCATGCAGCAGCAAGAAATT
>JAKQFQ010000344.1 GCA_029558315.1 Bacillota bacterium | reverse complement strand
CTTTCTGGCATTTTCATAATCTCTTTCAGCATCATTGTAGGCATCAAGCATATCCTGCCGGGAGTTCTGAACTCCCAGTTTTTCAAAATGCTCGTACCTTTCTTTTGTCAAGTCATACTTTCTTTGAGCAAGCTTGAGATTCTGCTCCAGAGTGTAGAAGCTTTTATTGTTTTTGATATTGGCTTCTCTTATTTTGTCCAAGTCTATATCGTCAAGGGATATTTTGTTTATCTCATATACTATTTGGATATTATAGTCATCGATTGCTCTTCCTAAATATCTGTTAAGTGTTTGGTATTTAGTCTTTAAATCCTCATTTGCTACTTTTTGGTTTGCTATCGAGTCATTATATGCTTTTTCAAATTGATTAAGTTCATTCTTTGTTATTAATTCAAAATTATATTTTAGCTTTGCGGTTTCAAGGTCTTTTAATTTTGTTTTTGTATCATTTTCGTTGTTTATCAGCTTCAGATGAGCCTTTTTAATATTCAGAAAAGCTATTTTTACATTGTAGTCGGATGCTCTCTTTATATCTTCCTTCTCAAATCTTGATAATCTTACTGAGTTTGCGGCACTTTCCAGCGATATTTCAGGAGTTATTGTCTTATTGAAGTAATTCATCATTCCGGATGAAGGACGGCCGCTTGCTTTATCATTTGCATCCTGTATATCGTAGTAGTTCTGGAGCGCATCATTGATGTAACTGTCCTGCAGCTGATACTTTATGCTGTTTTCCAAGGCCAATTTCTGAGCTTCATCCAATGTGATTCTGCGTATTTGATTTGAATCAGCCGAGACTGCTGTTATTGACAGGATATTTGCTAATATGAGTAATAATACTATACACCTTTTCATTTTTATCCTCCTAATACGGTTAAGTTTATACGGTAGTTATATTATACTGCAAAGATGCAGTGTTTTCAATTTATACCATCCATTCCTCCCCGGCCAAAATCAGGCAATTTTGCGGCAGACTTACGGCGGCCTGATAAAGATGGAACAATTATGTAATTATTTGCGTCATATAATTTAAGCTCCCACATCTATTTATACGTATAACTTTCCGAAAAGTTTCAATTACCCGCATACTATTAATAATATTTGCAGGATTAGCAAAGCTGTTGTAGAATTTATGTTAAGAGAGAAAATCTGTTTAGAGCTAAGGAGGAAAATCATGGGTAAGAGATTTACAGCCTTACTGTTGACAATAGTACTGATTCTGGCACAGTTTGGTGGGGTAACTGCGTCTGCTGAAAGTATTAGCAAGGAAGCAAGTGCATGTAAGGATTTAGGCGTTCTTATAGGTGCAGACGCCTACGGGGTCACACCGGAATATCTATCTACGACACCCACCAGGATTCAGGCATTTATTATAGTATTAAGACTAAAGGGGCTTTATAATGAAGCTTCCGGATACGAAGGAGAAAAGAACTTCAAGGATGCTGATACGGTTGGCTGGGCAAAGAATTATATGGCTTATGCCAAGAGCCATCCCGACTTAGGCTGGGGAGGGTATCCCGACGGAACCTTTGCTCCTGCTAATAAAATAGACGGACAAGCCTTCTATAAGGTTATGCTGGAGACCTTGGGATATAAGCAGGACTTGGATTTTACATATGCGGAGACCTTGGAATTTGCAGAGAGTATCGGTTTGGTGAAGAAAGCGGATGATATAGCAAAGATTAAGAACTTTACGGTGGATGATGTTGCAAAGGGAATATACGGAGCATTGAATACCAAACCAAAGGATTCCGACAATAAGTTAATTACCGTAATGGTGGAGCAGAATATAATAACTTCTTCAAAAGCGACAGCGGCAGGTTTTACTCTTGATACCAAAGACGCCAATGTTATTAGCTTCGATGCAGTGTCAAACAATAGGATCGAGCTGGAATTCGACCGGGAGATTTTACTTCAAAAGGCAGATACTGAAATTTCACAAGTAGACAGTAATTCCAGGCTTTCGGTACTTTCTGCGGACTCGCAGGGTAAAAGAGCTACTATAATAACTACCGAGGCACATCCCTTTGAGGCTTATGAGCTTGAAATAAACACACTTGTCCCGACTGATAATTTTGTGGTTAAGGGATATAAGAAAAAGTATGTCGCTATGCCAAAGGATACTGTAAAGCCTGCCGTTAGGCATGAGATAACGGGCAGGAGTGAAATACTGCTTACATTTAGTGAAGAAGTAAGCAGAGAAACAGCAGAGAATCTTTCAAATTACATGGTGGAAAGTGCGGGAAATGATGTTGAAGTATTGAGTGCAGAGCTTTCAGAAAGCAGAAAGATGGTGATATTGAAGACAACCAATATGTCTGCCTCAGGTTTTTACAGGCTCACGGTACAAGGCGTATGTGACGTGTCAGGCAACAGCATGGACAGATACAGGATTCCCTTTGATATCACTCAGAAAGATTTGAGAAGTCCGTCGGTTGTGTCCGTCAGATCGGAGAACAGTACTACATTGACAGTTGTTTTTGATGAAAGGATAGACAAAATTAGTGCCGAGAACACAAATAACTATTCTATAGATAATGGTGTTTCAGTAGCTGATGCGAAGCTTGACGATACCGGAAAAGTCGTAACACTTTCAACGACTGAGCAGCAGTCGGGGACCAGGTATGACCTTACTATAGAGAATGTTGCCGACAATTGGGGAAATTTAATGTACAGAAAGAACTATGGTTTTGTAGGTGACAATACTAAGCCGACATTAACCATAATGGCTGTTTCAAACAACGAGGTCAGGATAACCTTTAGCAAAAAAGTGAACAAGGAATCGGCTGAGAATGCAGATAATTATATGATAGACAAAGGATTAAAGGTTACAGAAGCAATACTGGACGACAACGGCAAGGTAGTTACCCTGATAACTTCAAATCAGACCCTGCGGGAGCTTTATACCGTAACGATAATGCAGGTATACGATTTATGGGGAAATATGATGAGTATCTATACGGGAAAGTTCGGAGGTATGCCGGCTGATACAAGAGAATTGACATATACGGCCAAGAGTGAAGGCGGACAGCTGGTACTCACTTTCAATAAGAGGGTAGATAAGTCAACGGCTGAAGACGTCTTCAACTATATCCTGGACAGCGAGCTTGGATATGCCGCCAAAGCATCCTTGGATTCCACCGGCAGAGTTGTGACTCTGCTTACTGCAAATCACAGCAACGGCAAGATGTACTCGGTAACAGTAGAGAATGTCAAAGATATGTTTGGGAACATAATAAGCAGTGACAGTAAGGTTTGCACAAAGAAGTTCGTCGGCATAGGCGGCAGCAGCGCGGGCGGCGGCAATACACTCAGCCTGGAGACAGCAGTGAATGTCAATGTGAATACTGTAGATCTGATATTCAATGATGACTTGACTGCAGAGGAACTGGAGGATATGAGGGTTAAAGTAAGCGTTCCCGATGAGTACAGCTACAAGCTGCCATCCTCTTTGACCAGCTATATATATTTTGTAGGCGATAAGAAAAACGTCAGAGTGCAGTATGAAAGCAATTCCTCCAAGAATCCCGAACTGTTCGAGCCCGGAAATATATATGAGGTGGAAGTTACGGGAATAGACAGGCTGAATAACAAAAATGATGCAAATATAAAGCTCTTTGCCGGCACAGGTACGCCTAATACTGCCCCTGAGGTCCTGAGTGTTGCCGCATTAAACAGTACCGCCGTAGAGGTTATCTTCAGCGAGCCTGTTAAGGGAATCAGCAGAAGCCAGTTTGATATTAAAAACAGTATAAACATAAGCGATGTTTCAGTGAAAAGCGCTCAGGAAATTACTGATACAGTAATATTATATTTGAGCAACAGCACTAAGCTCAGTGATAACGAGTACAAGCTGTATGTAAGATCCGGGGTAAAGGATGCCGCAGGGCTGAACTCGGTAATTGTGGGAAGCGGCTCAACAAGCAATTACTTTGAATTTGACGGAACATCAGCTGCTAATGAGGCTCCTTTTATAGAAACTGATATAACGGTCCTTGACACCTATACATTGCAGTTTGCCTTCAATGAACCTATAAAGAGTGTTTCGACAAGCTCTTTCTCAATCAGGCGTGTATCGGGAAGCGGTTCGGCAAGTTATATAATTGCCAATGCAATACTTTCTGATGATAAAAAGACGGTGACATTATTTTTGAACAGCAGATATACTGCTCTTGATACGGATCATGAGTATGAGCTTACAATTAGCAGCTCAGTGGCAGATATGCAGAATCTTACCGTAGAATCAGAAAACAGGAAGCTGCAGTTCAGCGGCGCGGATAATGATCCGGAGGAGCTTGCGGTAGCGGCATCTTATATAAATGAAGATAATGACAGAATAACCTTGATGTTTACCCGGGAACTTGATATAGACAGCCTTGCTGTAAGCGATTTTGAGTTTTCCGGAGCGGGATACTACAAGAGTTCAAATGATAAAGTGAGCTTTGATGAAAAATCTGTTACAATTTCTCTTGCGAATGAACTTGACAATGATGAAGTACTTACGATAAAGATTACTTCCGGCGGAAGATCCAAGATTAAGGATTTGAATGGACAGAAGCTGATAACAGAAGAGCTTGAAATAGATACAAATTAGGTAATACCAATAGGGCGAGACAGGGGGACGTTTCGCGTGTCTCACAAGTGAGATAGGTGAAACGTCCCCTTGTTTTTTTATTCATATCTCAGAGCTTCTATAGGATCAAGCTTTGCGGCTTTATTTGCCGGATACAGTCCGAAGAATATACCTACCGCTGAGGAGAAGGCAAAAGCCAGAAGTATTACCGAGGGTGATATCCCCAGAGGAATGTTGATCATCTTTCCGACAACCAATCCCAAGGTTATTCCCAGGGTCATTCCTATTATTCCCCCGATGAGGCACAGTATAATTGATTCTGTGAGGAACTGGAGCATAATATCCTTATTTTTGGCTCCCAGTGCTTTTCTTATGCCTATT
>JAKQFQ010000342.1 GCA_029558315.1 Bacillota bacterium | reverse complement strand
GAAATCTCCATCGCATATGAATGACATCATATAAGGAGTCAATTCACTTGTTTGTTGTACAACGGGGTACATACCTATTGTTGCCGCAACAAGGGCTACGTTATCCACTCCGGAAGACAGAAGACCTATCAAAAAGCTAATTAGCAACGGCTCGTGCACATGCTGATCCAGATATGCAGACATCAGCCCCAGTTGTCCGGAAGTCTCCAACGCTCCTACAGACATCAGAATCCCCAGAAAAAAGAATATCGTAGAAAGGTCTATGTTTGGCAATAAGCTTGAAATACGAAGCTTATCAGTCTCATCAATCTGATTTAGGCGGCTATACATAATATCTGTGTAAACCCAAAGTATAACCAGCCCCAACAGCACACCTAAAAAAGGAGGTAAGCCGGTTAACATCTGAAACACGGGAACAAGAGCAAGAGATAAGACGCCGATAACAAATATTGTACGTCTCGCACGAATAGGAATTTGAGGATACTCGTCCTTTTCTTCTATACTTTTAGCCCTTAATATTGCGTCCTTTTTAAACAACCAGAAATGGGCAATTATAAGAGGTACCAACATGTTAATCAGAGCAGGAATGAATAGGTGAGTAATTTGATGACTGGCAGTAATATTCTTACCCACCCACAATAAGATGGTTGTTACATCGCCGATTGGAGACCAGGATCCTCCCGCATTTGCAGCAATAATGACCATGCAGGCATATTTCAATCTGTCAGTTCTGTCAGGAACCAGCTTTCTTAGTACCGCAAGCAACACAATGGCAGCTGCCAGATTATCAAGAAGCGCAGAAAAGAAGAACGTAGAGAAACTGATAGTCCATAACAATCTTCGTTTATGAGTGGTGGTAAGATAGCTTGTCATCGATTTAAAACCACCATGTTTGTCTACAATGTCTACAATCAGCATTGAACACATTACGAAGAACAGAGTCTCAGATACATTTCCTAAATGATAAACAATAGATCGGTTCGTAATAAAATCGATAAACTGATCTGTGATTGGTTTTAAAGCTATCTCAGGATTTTTAGTAAGAAATTCCTGAAACAACGGACTATTCCTCTCTACAAAAATTGAATAGGCATCGTACATCAGAATCATCCATAAGGATATGGCCATAAACAAAGCTACTGCTGCTTTATTAATTTTAATCTTATCCTCCAACGCAATGAGCAGGATCCCTGAAACAAAGATTATAGGCATTAAAATAAATAAAGCAGCAGTAGCTTTGTTTATGGCCATATCCTTATGGATGATTCTGATGTACGATGCCTATT
>JAKQFQ010000339.1 GCA_029558315.1 Bacillota bacterium | reverse complement strand
GCTGGTTGCTAAAGAAGCTTCTGAAAAATTAGGAATTCCTTTTGGAATAATTGATCTTTCGTTAGCACCGACTCCGGCAGTTGGAGACAGTGTCGCAGATATTCTTCATGAAATAGGAGTGGAATATCCTGGTGCTCCCGGAACAACAGCAGCACTTGCCTTACTTAATGATCAGGTTAAGAAGGGTGGTGTCATGGCATCCTCCTATGTTGGCGGACTGAGTGGTGCATTTATTCCGGTAAGTGAGGATCAGGGAATGATAAATGCCGTAGAAGTCGGCGCGTTGACAATTGAAAAATTAGAAGCAATGACTTGTGTCTGTTCCGTTGGCCTTGACATGATTGCGGTTCCGGGAGATGTGAAGGATACAACTTTATCTGGAATCATTGCTGATGAGATGGCAATTGGTATGATTAATCAGAAGACAACTGCGGTCAGAATTATTCCGGTAATTGGGAAGAAGGTTGGAGATATTGTAGAATTTGGCGGACTGTTAGGATATGCGCCAATCATGGCAGTGAATTCATTTGCCTGTGATGAATTTGTTAATCGTGGAGGAAGAATTCCTGCGCCAATTCACAGCTTTAAAAACTAATCACATCTTTGAATGGTAACAATATTTTGCCTGTATTCGTTATGAATGCAGGCTTTTTTACTAATGCTGGAGGTATATTGATATAATTCAGATGCAAAAATATCCTGTTGCAAAAGGGCAAGGCTATCTTCTGCCAATGATTTTCTGGCATCGGCAAGCTTGGACAAAAGAGGGCAGCTGGCATTGGATTTGACAGCATGAAGAAGCGGTGATGCCAGAGTGTTCATGCCCAGAATGCGCAGATACGCGCAATAGGAATACTTGGAAATCAAAATTTCAACTAAGGATGTGCGTATTCCAAGCAGAATGTGTAATAAAGCACGACGAATATGAGTCAGAGTAATGTCTTTTGATTTGAGTAATGTACAATAATCAATGGGATTCGTATAATCTGACAATTGTTTGGCGATTTTGTCTGAAAGATCAGGATACACATCAAAAAAATCGGTATAGCCGTTTACTTTGTTGACAAGAAGTGCATAATAAAGGGACGATTGATAAGAATTTAAGGTCATCTTATGATGACTGGAATAATAATCGTATAATGTCTCAAGATAGAATTGAGGAACTACATTGTTAATCTGAGTAATATCATTATTCTGTAAAAGGCTGCGTAAATATGTTGCGCTGCAGTATCCATTGCAAATTGACTGATCGTGGTGACCGGAACCGATTCGTGCAATTGTCTGAAAGGAAACACCTTTTTGAGAGGTTGGGTCTAGATATTCGTATGCACGTAAGTACTCAATCCCCAGTTGATTATTGGGAAGCAACTGTTCCCCTGTACGTAAAGAGACATCCACTGCACTAAAAGAATGCAGCATGGATAAATCGCCGGATTCACTTCCAAAAAGCAGAAAATCAATTACTCCGGTAGCTAAGAGAGCAGCGACGGCTCCGCGGGAGAAGTATTGAGCACTGCCGGTTGCAAAACATACCGGTAGCTCTAACACAAGATCGGCACCGGATTGAAGAGCAGCCTGCGTACGAAGATATTTATCAGCGATCGCGGGTTCACCACGCTGTACATGGTCACCGCTCATAATAACGATAATGTAATCGGCCTGAAATTGTTCTCTGGCCTTTTGTATTAAGAAGTGGTGCCCCTTGTGTAATGGATTGAATTCAGCGATGATTCCACAGACTTTCATGATGTCTCCTTTTCATTGATACGATAGAACTGTTATTACTGTAGCATGGACACGATAAAAGCACAAGAAACTAAAAAACCAAATAAATCTAGTTTCATCAAGCAAATTTGTTGAATACAAAATGAAAATATTATATAATGAAAATCGTGTACGACATGAAGATGGGGAACTCATGTGGCGTTACGAAAGGAGAGTATGTTATGTCATACATTGATATTATTAAAGATAAAGCCCGAGCAGATAAGAAAACGATTGTTTTGCCGGAGACCGCAGATAAAAGAACTTTGATTGCAGCATCTCATGTAATTGAGGAGAACATAGCCAACATCATTATGGTTGGCAAGGAAGAAAAGATTCGTGACGGTGCTGAGTGGCTGGAAATTGACTTAAGCATGGTTGAAGTTGTAGATCCGGAAACAACAGAACGATTGGATAATTATATTGAGTTACTCTATCAGACAAGAAAAGACAAGGGAATGACACCGGAGAAGGCAAGAGAGATTCTTCTAAATGACTATCTTACCTTTGGTGTTGTTATGGTAAAAGCAGGCGATGCTGATGGTATGGTTGCAGGCTGTTGTCATCCGACAGCGGATGTTTTACGCCCCTCTTTGCAGATTCTGCGTACAGCACCAGGAACCAAGCTGGTATCTGGTTTCTTTATCATTGATGTTGCGAATTGCCCATATGGTGAGAATGGAACGTTTCTTTTCTCGGATTGTGGGCTCAATCAGGATCCTACCGCTGAGGAACTGGCAGCAATTGCAGATTCTTCAGCACAGAGTTTCAGGACATTGGTTGGAGCCAATCCAATCATTGCATTATTATCACATTCCACCAAGGGAAGTGCAAAGCATCCTTTAGTAGATAAGGTGATAGAGGCAACGCGTATTGCGCATGAACAGTATCCAAATCTGGTGCTGGATGGAGAATTGCAGACGGATGCAGCAATTGTTCCAAAGGTAGCTAAAGCAAAAGCACCGGATAGTCAGATTGCCGGTAAGGCCAATGTCTTGATTTTCCCGAATCTGGATTGCGGCAATATTAGTTATAAATTAGTAGAACGTTTGGCCGGTGCGGAAGCATATGGCCCAATGCTACAGGGAATTGCCAGACCGGTTAACGATTTATCAAGAGGATGTTGTTGGGAAGATATCGTCGGAGTTGTGGCACTGACTGCTGTTCAGGCACAGAATATTGAGGAATAGGCAGAGCGAGTTAATGCATGTAAGAAAACATATAATGGAGGAGAAAATGAAGAAAAGAATTACAAAGAGAAAAAACAGCAGATGGAGCATTCGTGTATTGGCACTGATGATAACGATTGCTGTTTTAATACCAAGTGTTTGCACTTATGCTGCAAACAGTGGTTATCTTACAGATCGGGTTGAACATACAGATCTTACTTTTGGTGAGTTGGAATATAGTCGTATGAACCTGGATGATTTCACTGCAATTATTGCAGGTCTTGAGGATCTTGCTTCAGATGCCGCTAATTCTTCGGATGTTGAGACTGTAATCATTGCAATGGAAGATTATTACAATGAGCTGATAGGAAATTATTCATTGGTACAGGTTTATTCCACGCAGGATGTTAATAATGATGATTATGATGAAGAAGTTAAATTCTGCGATGAACTTGCTGTTGAAGTGTCGGATCAGATTATGCAAAGCTATCATACAATTGCAGTTTCACCCTGCTCGGATGTTTTGAAGAATAGAATTGATGATGATGACGAATGGCAGGATATTCTGGATTATGTTCCAATGACAGATGAACAAAAAGAGTTATCAGCGCAGGAAACGGATTTATCCTTACAGTATGATACCTTAAGTATTGCAGATTATTTTACTACAATTGATGGAACCCAGTATTCTGAAGCGGAACTGGAGGAAGCCTATGGCAATAGTACGATAGATATGGATCAGTACCTGGCAGGTATTGCCGATATTGGGGCACAAAGAAATGAAGCAATGGGAGAGCTCTTCCTGCAACTGGTTGATATAAGAAAACAGATTGCAACAAGCTATGGCTATGATAATTATGTGGATTATGCTTATGATAAATTATATGGGCGTGATTATACATACGAAGAATTGGAAGACTATCGTGAACAGGTAATTACTTACATGGCACCACTGGAAGATGAACTTTACAGTTTGCTCTTTGATGATTATTATTCACAGTATGAGGCTATGTGGGACACTGACATGGAACCTGAAGATTGTCTCGCTACATTGGAAGAGTATCTGCCGGAAATATCAGATGACTTGATGGTGTCCTATCAGTATATGTTAGATCATGAGATGTATGATATTGTTGTTAGCGATACCAAAGCACCGGGTGCTTATACAACAACACTTACAGGCTATAATGCCCCGTTTTTGTTTAACTGTGCAGATGGTACAATATCAGATATGGGTTCACTGATTCATGAGTTTGGTCATTACAATGAAATGTACTATGCTTCGGAAGATACCTGGTATTATGATACAAGCGATCTTGATCTTGCAGAGATTCATTCACAAGGTCTGGAAATGCTTTTCCTTGATTATTATGATGATATCTATGGTGAGTATAGCGATGTAATGAAGACATATACATTGTTCAATCTGGCTTATGCAGCTGTAGAAGGTGTGAAAGAGGATGAATTCCAGTATATGGTTTATACCAGCTCGGATGATTTGACCTTGGCGGAATTAAATCGGATGTACTATGATTGCTGTATAGAATATGGTGATGAGGATTTGTATAATTCCTATTATACTGGAATGTATGGCTATGGAGAATCAGATGAGATTACAGAATGGGTGGAAGTACCGCACACATTCCAGTCACCATTGTATTATGTGAGCTATTCGGTATCGGTTGCAGCGGTAGAAGAGGTATATGATCAGATATTAGATGATCGTCAGAGTGGAATTGAGATTTATCTGGATCTTGTTGACCGTGAGTTCCAGGAGCCATTTCAAGATACTTTAACAGAGGTTGGACTAAATAACCCAATTGAAAATCCGAGATTTGATGTATATGCAGATAATATCAGATATGCAGTAGGACTAATCGACACGCGCCCGGGAACTGGTGCGACAACACAGGCTTCTGATAGCATCACTTCGTCAGATAAGCCGGGAAATAACGCAAATGACGATAGCGAATATGATGACACAGATGATTATGAAGACACTGCTGATATTGATATAATGGATGATGACGATGTTGAGAAAATTAGCACTGTATTTATTATAATGCTGCTAGGTGCAGTTGTTTTGCTGGTGGTATTAATCGTAGTCATTGTGCTGATTGTAAAATCATCTAAGAAAAAGCAACAGCAGGAATTACAGCAGTCACAGCTATATTATGGTCAGCCGATGCCGCCGACGCAGCAGTATAATGGACAACCTATGCAGCCAATGCAACAGGTGCCGCCGATGGATCAGTCACAGCAGTATTATAGTCAGATGACACCGCCGATGCCGACAGTACAGCCTTCACAAGTACAGGCACCGACACAGCCACAACAATATTATGAACCGCCGGTAGATCCGACACAGCAACAGATGTATGGACAGCCGACGCAGCCAACACCAACACAACAACCGTATGATCCCAATGGTGGTGTTAATTAGACAAGAAATTTCAAATATCTTATTGACAAACATTTATGGGATGGGTATAATATCATAAGTGTTGAATGGAAAAGAGTAGAACGACAGGAGGTGTATTACAATGTCAATTTGTCCTAAGAATAAATCTTCCAAAGGAAGAAGAGATAAAAGAAGAGCGAACTGGAAAATGAGTGCTCCGACTTTAGTAAAGTGCAGCAAATGCGGAGCTTTGATGGTACCTCACAGAGTATGTAAAGCTTGTGGAGCGTATAACAAAAAAGAAATCATTGCTGTTGACTAATGAATGAGATTAAGGCTTTCCCAGATGGGGAAGCCTTTTTACATAGTGGAAAAAACTTGATTTTTTGCCACTATTTTAGTATGATTAATATTGCGTTATTTTGGGCAAATAGAATAATTGGAGAGGTAGATGTTTTCATGAGTGAGATGGTAAAGGTAGCTTTAGATGCTATGGGTGGAGATAATGCACCGGTAGAGATCATCAAAGGCGCTTTGGAGGCTTTGAAGGAAGCTGAAGATATTCTCGTGTATTTGGTTGGTAAAGAAGAGATTCTTAAGAAAGAGTTATCCAATTATCAATATGATGAGAGCCGAATAAAAATAGTTAATGCAGAAGAGATTATCGAAACAGCGGAGCCACCGGTAATGGCAATTCGAAGAAAAAAAGAATCTTCTATTGTGAAAGCATTGTATTTGGTGAAAGACGGGACATGTGATGCATTTGTCTCTGCTGGAAGCAGTGGTGCAATTCTGGTTGGAGGACAATTGATTGTTGGAAGAATCAAAGGTGTGGAGAGAGCACCTCTTGCGCCAATTATTCCTACTGAGACAGGCTGTGCTTTATTGATAGACTGTGGAGCCAACGTAGATGCAAGAGCCAATCAGCTGGTTCAATTTGCAAAGATGGGAAGCATCTATTGTGAGAATGCACTTGGAATTGAGAAACCACGCGTTGCAATTGTGAATATAGGAGCTGAGGAAGAGAAAGGAAATGCGCTGGTGAAGGAGACCTATCCTTTGCTAAAAGCCTGTGAGGATATTAACTTTATTGGTGGAATCGAGGCAAGAGAGATTCCGGCCGGAGCTGCAGATGTTATTGTATGTGAGGCATTTGTCGGCAATGTCATATTGAAACTGTATGAAGGTACCGCGTCTGTATTGATTCGGACGATTAAAAAGGGATTATTAAGTAATCTTTTGAGTAAAATAGGAGCGGCGCTTGTAAAACCTGCACTGAAACGGACTTTGAAGACATTTAATACAGATGAATATGGTGGAGCACCATTGCTTGGTTTAAATGGTTTGGTTGTTAAGACGCATGGTAATGCGAAAGCGGCAGAAGTAAAGAATTCTCTGATACAGTGCAGAACATTTAAAGCACAAAAAATAAATGATAAAATACGTGAACAGATAGCGTTAGGAAGCGAATAAGATGGAACTTGAGATACTTAAGGAATCTATTGCCAGAATATTACAGGTATATGAAAAAGAGATCAGGGAAGAATCTACGTTTGCCGGAGAATTAGGAGCTGATTCCATTGACCTTGCACAGATTTTGCAATGTGTGGAAGAACAACTCCATATTCGACTTAAGGTCGCAGATCTGAATTCAATTGAAACAGTTGCGGATGCTTTAAATCTGATTAAGGAAGCAAGAAATGAAGAAGCCCTCTAAAGGGCTTTTTTGTGGGAGAATATTATGAATCAAGAGAAGAGTATAGAAGTGTTGGAACGTGTGATTCAATATAAGTTCAATAATAGAGAACTGGTAAAAGAAGCATTGACACACAGCTCCTATGCAAATGAGCGTAAGATTAATAAGTATAATTGCAATGAAAGATTGGAATTTCTTGGAGATGCAGTACTTGAACTGGTATCCAGTGATTACATTTTTCAGCGATACAATGAGATGCCGGAGGGCGACATGTCTAAATTAAGAGCGAGTCTGGTCTGTGAACCGGCGCTTGCAGAATGTGCTGCCAATATCGGTTTAGGAGATCTGATTCTGTTGGGCAAAGGTGAGGATGCCAATGGTGGCAGGCTGAAAGCATCAGTTACTTCCGATGCCTTTGAAGCAGTACTTGGGGCAATGTATCTGGATGGTGGTATGGAGCCGGTTAAAGCATTTATCCATAAGCATGTATTGTCAGATTGCGAACAGAAAAGAACCCAGTCAGATTCCAAATCTGTTCTGCAGGAAATTGTTCAGGCGAAAAATCTCGGAAACATCAGTTATGAGGTAACTGGTGAAGCGGGACCGGAACATGATAAGGTATTTGAAGTGCAGGTTTTCATTGACGGAACACCATATGGTACCGGCAATGGAAGAAACAAGAAGACCGCTGAGAAAGCCGCTGCCTATGAAGCAGTACTTTCCATAAGAAATAAATAGAAAGGCACGGATGACACAATGTACTTAAAAAGTATCGAAGTACAGGGATTTAAGTCCTTTGCAAATAAGATTAAATTTGAATTTCATAATGGAATCACTGGAATTGTCGGACCGAATGGAAGTGGTAAGTCCAATGTTGCAGACGCAGTACGCTGGGTTCTCGGAGAACAGAGAATCAAGCAGCTTCGTGGTGCTTCCATGCAGGACGTTATTTTCTCGGGAACAGAGCAGCGTAAGCCGCTCGGTTATGCTTATGTTGCAATCACTCTGGATAATTCAGACCGTCAGCTTGCGATTGATTATGAGGAAGTAACTGTTGCGCGTAAAATCTATCGTTCCGGTGAAAGTGAATATTTGCTGAATGGGAATATGTGTCGATTAAAGGATGTCAATGAACTGTTTTATGATACAGGCATTGGTAAAGAGGGTTATTCCATAATCGGACAGGGACAGATTGATAAGATCTTAAATGGTAAGCCGGAAGAAAGAAGAGAGCTGTTTGATGAGGCTGCCGGAATCGTAAAGTTTAAAAAGAGAAAAGCAACCGCACAGAAGAAGTTAGAGGAAGAAAAACAAAATCTTGTGCGTGTGAATGATATTTTATCGGAACTGGAGAAGCAGGTTGGTCCGTTGGAGAAACAATCGGAGAAGGCCAAAGAATATCTGAAGCAGAAAGAAGAGCTGAAGCGCCTGGATGTAAATTATTTTCTGTTGGAAAATGAGAGAAGCACTGCCGGTCTTTCTGATGTTGAGGGTAAGCTTCAGATTGCAGACAATGATCTGAAGGAACACAGGGATCATTTTGAAGCAATCCGCGTGGAATATGAGCAGATAGAGACCACCATCGCGCAGCTGGAACAGAGCATTGAAGAGACAAGAAATTCGCTTAGTAATACAAGCTCAGTGAGAACAAAACTGGAAGGTGAGATTAATGTCTTAAAGGAACAGATTAACTCTGCAAAGAGCAATGTGGAACATTTTAAGACAAGAATGGCTTCTTTGGATCTGAATGCTAAAGAAAAGAATCAGGAATGTGCAAAGATTGAAGAAAGCAAGGCACAGGTGGATGCGGTTCTTAGCAAAATTGAATCTAAGCGTAACGAGGCCAAATCTGCACTGATTGCAATCCAGAGCCGTATGGAAGAAATCAATGATGGCATTGAAAATGATAAGAACCAGATTATTGCGAACCTGAATGAAAGAGCAACCATTCGTTCCAAGAAGGAACGTTATGATACCATGTTGGAGCAGGTGAACATCAGACGTTCAGAACTTAACTCAAGATTCCTGCAGGCAAAGACCAATGAGGAGGAACAGCAGGAAATTATTGTAACGTTGGAAAAGGAATTTGAAAGCGTTAATAAACAGATTGAGGAGCTGAATTATCAGCAGAAGAAGAAAGAGGAACGTGCAGGGGAGATTCATGAGGAACTGGCCTCTCTGGATCAGAAGCTTCGAGATACTCAGGTACTGTACCATCAGGATCAGGCAAAGCTTGAATCCGTGACAAATCTGACGGAACGTTACGAAGGATATGGCAACAGTATTCGTAAGATCATGGAAAAGAAAGAAGAAGTTGCCGGTATTATTGGCGTTGTTGCGGATATTATCAAGGTGGAGAAGAAGTACGAGACTGCGATAGAGATTGCGCTTGGTGGCAATATTCAGAATATTGTTACCGAGGATGAAGTAACCGCTAAAAAAATGATTGGTTACTTAAAGTCCAATAAATTTGGACGGGCAACCTTCCTGCCGCTGACAAGTATTACGAATCCACAGGAATTTAAAACACCGGAGGTATTAAAAGAAAACGGTGTAGTCGGCATGGCCAATGAGATCGTAACAACAGAAGTACAGTACAGCAATGTTGCCAAGGCAATGCTTGGAAGGATTGTTGTAATTGACAACATTGACAATGCTTTAAAAATTGCCAAGAAATATGATTATGGCGTTCGTATGGTAACACTTGATGGAGAGCTGCTGGTACCAGGTGGTGCTATCAGTGGTGGAGCATTTAAGAACAGCTCTAATCTTCTTGGAAGAAGACGTGAGCTGGATGAACTGGAGAAAAAGGTCAAGAAGTATCTGGAACAGATTAGCACAATACTGGATCAGATTGAGAAGATTAAGCATGAAAGAAATTCTCTTCGTGTAGAAATTGAGGATGTTAAATATGAGATTCAACAGCAGTTCATCAAGCAGAATACTGCCAGACTGAATGTGATTAAGGCACAGGAGAGAATCGATGAGACGCTAAAAGGTGTTGGCGATCTGAAGGCGGAACAGGAAGAAATTGAGAATCAGATTAAGGATATCAAGGAAAAACAGAATCAGATGGAGTCTGAACTGGAAACCTCTTCCAGAATAGAGAAAGAGATCGAGGAACGCATCAATATCAATCAGCAACAGTTAGAAGAAATGCGAATGGAAGAGTCTGAACAGTCCGGACATGTAACGGAACAGGATGTTGAGGTCGAAAAGGTTCTTCAAAAGCAGGAATTTGAACAGCAGAATGTAGATCGTATCACAATGGAACTGAATCGCTGCGAAGAGGAACGTCAGGAAGTGCTTGCTGCAATGGAGAAAAATGAATCTGATGTGAAGGAGAAGGAAGAAAATATCCAAAAGATCACACAGACGATTGAAGCTTCCTTTACAACACAGGAAGATTCGGAGACGAATCTAAAAGAGATGATAGCCAGAAAGGAAGAACTCTCTGCAAAACAGAAACAATTTTTCACAAGCCGTGAAGAAATTCAGGATAAGATCAGCGGATTGGATAAAGAAGTCTTTCGACTGAATGCCCAGAAGGAGAAGCTGACAGAAGCAATCGATGGTCATACCGGTTATATGTGGGCAGAATATGAATTGACGCTTCGCGATGCGATGACACTTCGAGATGAGACACTTAACGATATTACCTTCCTGAAGCGAAGTGTGGCTGAAGTCAAGGATAAGATCAAAAGACTGGGCGATGTTAATGTTAACGCAATAGAAGATTACAGAGTGCTGATGGAACGATATGAATTCCTTAAAACACAGCATGATGATCTGGTGGAGGCGGAAGGAACGCTCCTTGGCATTATTGAAGAACTCGATACTGCTATGAGAAAGCAGTTCACAGAAAAATTTGCCGAGATTAATCGGGAATTTGATCGCGTATTTAAAGAAATGTTTGGTGGCGGTAAGGGAACACTGGAATTGATGGAGGATGAGGATATTTTGGAAGCCGGAATCCGTATCATTGCACAGCCCCCTGGAAAGAAATTGCAGAATATGATGCAGTTATCCGGTGGCGAGAAGTCGCTGGCAGCGATTGCGTTACTATTTGCCATTCAAAATCTGAAGCCATCACCGTTCTGTCTGCTGGATGAGATAGAAGCTGCACTGGATGAGAGTAATGTTGGAAGATTTGCAAGCTATCTGCACAAACTGACGAAATACACGCAGTTTATTGTCATTACCCATCGAAGAGGTACGATGGAAAAGGCAGACCGACTTTATGGAATTACGATGCAGGAGAAGGGTGTTTCGGCACTTGTCAGTGTGAATCTGATTGATAAGGATCTGGATAATTAACGATAATGGGAGGCCGGAATGGATGAAATGAAGAAAGACTTCGATAAAGAAGCCGAGCAGGAAGATATAAGCGAAGAAGAAAAGAAAGAGAAGAAAGGTTTCTTCCAAAGATTAAAGGATGGCCTTACAAAGACAAGAAACAATATTGTATCCGGCTTTGATGCTGTTTTTAGTGGATTTTCCAAGATTGATGAGGAGTTCTATGAAGAACTTGAGGAGATCCTGATCATGGGAGATACTGGTGTACATGCGACTGAAGGTATCATTGAACGTTTGAAGCAGCAAGTAAAAGAAAATCACATTACTAATCCGATGGATTGTAAGGAACTCTTGATTCAGAGCATCAAGGAACAGATGCAGGTAGGCGAGACTGCTTATGAATTTGAACATCAGCAATCAATCGTATTTGTCATTGGCGTCAATGGTGTTGGAAAGACGACTACCATTGGTAAATTAGCTTCAAAACTTAAAGGACAGGGGAAACATGTTTTACTGGCTGCTGCCGATACCTTTCGTGCTGCGGCGAATGACCAGTTAAAAGAATGGTCCAATCGGGCAGGCGTAGAAATGATTGGCGGAGTAGAAGGTGCTGATCCTGCAAGTGTTATTTTTGATGCGGTGAATGCTGCAAAAGCAAGAAAGGTTGATGTGTTACTTTGCGATACGGCAGGAAGACTTCATAATAAAAAGAACCTGATGGATGAGTTAAAGAAGATGAACCGCATTATTGATAAGGAATTCCCCAATGCGCACAGAGAGAATCTTATTGTCTTAGATGGTACCACGGGGCAGAATGCATTACAGCAGGCAAAGGAATTTGGTGAAACGGCTAATCTAACAGGAATTGTATTAACCAAGATGGATGGAACTGCCAAAGGTGGTATTGCAATTGCAATTCAGGCAGAGCTTGGAATCCCGGTAAAATATATTGGCGTAGGAGAAAAGGTAGAAGATTTGGAGAAATTTGATTCCAATCGTTTTGTGGATGCTTTATTCGATGTAAAGCTTGATGATGAGGAAGCTGATGCCGAGAATGAGGCTTAACACAACGGATATGATTGAATTGGCATGATGAAATAATTCACGGTATCATCTTGTAATAATGCCTGAATTAAATATTCGATATACTGGATGTTGCCATGCGAAACAAATCGGAGTATGATGACGGTTAAAGAAAACGGTTAAAGATTGGAGCGGCTATGGAAGAAAAAATGCTGACACTGGAAAAATTTGAAGAAGCTTCAGAAGTAGTGAAGCAGGTAACACTGGAGACTAAGTTAGTCTATAGTGACTACTTAAGCCAGGCTACCGGCAATAAAGTATATTTGAAACCGGAGAACATGCAGTTTACCGGAGCATACAAGGTTCGAGGCGCTTATTATAAATCAAGCACGCTGACAGAGGAGGAAAAAGCCAAGGGCGTCATTACCGCATCAGCAGGTAACCATGCGCAGGGCGTTGCTTATGCTGCGAAATGTAACAATATGAAAGCTACCATTGTTATGCCGACAACAACACCTTTGATGAAAGTCAATCGTACCAAGAGCTTTGGCGCAGAGGTTGTACTTTTTGGTGATGTCTATGACGAGGCGTGTGCACATGCGTATGAACTTGCCAAGGAGCATGGATATACCTTCATTCATCCGTTTGATGATCTGACAGTTGCGACAGGTCAGGGAACCATCGCAATGGAAATTGTAAAGGAACTTCCACTGGTAGATTATATCTTGGTTCCCATCGGAGGTGGCGGACTGGCAACAGGTGTATCTACGCTTGCAAAGCTTCTGAATCCTAAGATTAAGGTAATCGGTGTTGAACCTGCTGGAGCAGCTTGTATGAAAGCATCCATAAAGGCTGGTAAGGTTACTACACTTCATAAAGTTAATACTATTGCAGATGGTACCGCAGTAAAGACTCCGGGAAGTAAGATTTTCCCTTATATCCAGAAAAATCTGGATGATATCATTACCGTTGAGGATGAAGAACTGATTGTTGCATTCCTTGATATGGTAGAGAATCATAAGATGATTGTTGAGAATTCAGGACTATTGTCTGTTGCAGCATTGAAACATCTGGATGTATTGGATAAGAAGATTGTCTCAATTTTAAGCGGTGGTAATATGGATGTAATTACCATGAGTTCTGTTGTACAGCAAGGTCTAATCTTCAGAGACAGAATCTTTACCGTATCGGTATTGCTTCCGGATAAGCCAGGTGAACTGTGTAAGGTATCCGGTGTCATCGCAGAGGAGAGTGGAAATGTAATTAAGCTTGAGCATAATCAGTTCGTATCAACGAATCGAAGTGCTGCTGTAGAACTTAGAATCACAGTTGAGGCATTTGGCACCGACCATAAAGAAGAAATCATGAAACGATTGGAAAAGGAAGGATATCTTCCGAAGATAGTGAGAACTTTAATCTAATTACTTATTGAATTAAATAAGGTGGCTTCAAGTCCAATAAATATGATAGATAAAAACGCAATAAGGGATGTCATGACATGCATATAAAGAAGGCTGTCAGGGCATCCTTTTTATATGAAACTTCGCGATATTAAAGAATTCCTGGCATGTAAAGTGATGAGATATCTGGTGATGATTCCATTGGCAGCGTTGTATGCGCTGGCAGTGGCGTGTGTGATTGACCCCAATAATCTTGCACCTGGTGGTGTGACAGGGGTTGCAATTATTCTGAATCGTATTATTAACGTAGAGACAGGAACCTTGATTCTTGTACTCAATATTCCAATTCTGCTTCTGAGTCTGTGGAAATTTGGATTTCATTTTACGATGGATTCCCTCTATGTTCTGTTTTGGGTATCAACATTTACCAATATGGCAAGTCATCTGCCGACATTGACAAAGAATCCCATTCTTGCAGCAGTAACCGGTGGGAGTCTGTGCGCAGTGGCGCTTGGAGCAATTCTTCGTACCGGTGCGACCACAGGCGGACTGGATATTATTGTGAAAGTGCTGCGGATTAAGTATCCACATCTAAAGACAGGAACCCTGTTTCTGATGCTGGATCTATTAATTGTGATTGCGTCTGCGGCAGTGGTAGAATCGATGGATCATGTCATTTGTGCAGGCATCGCGGTATTCGTAACTGCCAGCTTATTAGATGTGGTGCTATATGGGCGTGACGAAGCGAAACTCATCTTTGTTGTGTCAGATCAAAGTCAGCGGATCGCGCAGCTTTTGATGGAACAGAATATCGGTGTGACCTATCTGGAGATAAGGTCCTTCCAGTTCCATTCCTGCTGATAGGAAATGATTTTAGGAAGTTCATCGATTTTGAATGTTTGATACTGAGGGGAATGAGAATCATCAAAAGCCCATTGTTTAAGAGGAATATATTTACAGATAAAGTG
>JAKQFQ010000337.1 GCA_029558315.1 Bacillota bacterium | reverse complement strand
TTGCAAATTCTGCAAAACCGCATCCACATATAGTGAAGAAGGTTTATTCAATAGAGGATTCTGAGTAAACGGTTTCCATGCTCCATTATCCAAAAAATATGCAGTATTCTCCTCAACAGATGATCTTGAATTCACACAAATCAACGCAAAAGGATCGGTATCATCAACTGGCAATTCAAATACAACAAATAGATTTTTATGGATAGTAACAGGAGCATCCAATCTGATATAGTTTTCCTTTTCACTCCAATTATTCAAAAAAGAACTGGAAAACTTATCTGAATCCTTTACATAATAAGAGTTTAAAATTCTCAAGGCCTGTTCGTGCAGAAGAGTTTCAGGAACATCTTCTCCCTCATATATCTTTAGACTAACCGGATAAGTCTGAGAATACTTGCCTACATAAGGAATAAAATAGACGCCATAAAGCATGGAATTTCCATTCAGGCTAAATTTCTCAGCAAAAGAGCGATAACCGTAACTATTGCTTCCTGCAGCAAAATTGTCTGATGGAGCAGTAGAAGGAGACTCTCCTTCCTTAATGTTAGAAAGACGAACGCATGGATATTCGTAAGGGTTCAAACCATTCATAACCAACTTCTCTGTACCTTGAGGATCTAACCAAGGCTTAAGATTCATTTTTTCTACAACATTTCCGGTCCATGCCTGATTTATCTTATAGAAATAATCAGGACCTGTTTCAGAACAGACTGAATTACCACCAGACAAAGCTCCAATCAATCTACCATCGGCATCAAAAAGTCCAGAACCAGAAGAACCTCCCTCTGTTATACCTTCTTCCCAATTATCTATTCTCCAATGCGAATTCATTTTAAACACTTGCAAATAGAAAGAATAGGTATAGGGCATGTCATATTCATAGGATATCTTTTTCATATCACCTGCAGGATGATGCATTGCATAAACTGGAGTTGGTATTTCAGTTGTAAGATTCCAACCTGAATAATAGGGCATAAAATCGATTGGAGGCATCTCGCTCAACTTCAAAAGAAGCATGTCACGCTGCTCATTACAACCCGTTACAGTGGCTCCTGCAACACTTTGCTCCAAGGTACCTTGAACTTGAACATCCGAATAACAATAAGGATTTTCATAATTGAAGAAGAACACACTTGATTCTGCCATACTTTCATCTGCTGGTGGATTAGCATGATCAGCAAACAAGCAATGCGAAGCTGTCAGCACATAAGGTGTTCCATCTTCAGAAGTGTTGTTGATAAGAGTTCCTGAGCAATAAGCATCGCCATCAACAATTATCAGACAAACACTACGTCTTTGTTCTTGATGAGAATTGGCACAAACCACATCCTTCTCGCATTCGTATGAGACTTTAAATGCAGGCATCACTATCCTCAACCCTAAGTAATCATGGTTCACCTCACTAATTTTCAACTTTCCATGGAAATCCGAGTTGGCAGGTTCTATGTACTCAATGACAATAGAATCTCCATCAATGGGAGCTACCGGCAAAACACCACTTTTCTGTCTGTTTTGGGAAGTAAACGAACCTAAAATTGTCGATCTGTCAGGAGAGTAAATAAACACTTTAGCCTGATCAGGAATATCAAACTCAGAGAATAACACATTCAATGAGTAGGCACCCTTAGAGGCAATTCCCACACGCCAAACAGATGTTCCGTCTGGTAAATGTCTGGTTATACCAGAATTATTCTTATCTATAGAGACAAAGAATTTGTTTGCAAAACGACGGGCCGATTTCATATTTCCCTCCAAAGAATCTTCCCTAAGAAGAGAATCACGATTAAACGGAGGCATCTCAATAAACGGCACAGCTGAAGAAACAGAAGACGACTTCAACATCTTACTATTTTCAGGCAAAAGGTCAGGATAAGGCATGCCGCCATGAGACACCTGTGCTTTAACAGACACACCTGCTCCCAAACATAAAATAGCTATTATTAATAATCTATATGAATCATGTATAAGCTCTTTCATCGCAATATTTTCATTTATAAATACAAAAATAAGCTTTATCCCAGAATATTGCAGAAAAATTCAACATATAAACATATATTCCACCATTTATTGAGATAAAACGACACAAACGTCATCAACAAGCAATCCTTAAAATCTTACAAATCATCCGTATGCTTATAACCGAATCAAATATTAGAGCAACGCATCAGAACTACTCGACCAACTTTTTACATCGTCGTTTCTATATTCCTTCAGGTATTGCATTGCATTTCCTTTCTCGATAAGTTCTAGATTAACGTATTT
>JAKQFQ010000282.1 GCA_029558315.1 Bacillota bacterium | reverse complement strand
CCATGTCCTCCGAATAATGTGTCCATGATGAGTTGGGTTATTCGGAGGGTATATTACATCAGCCATCACGAAAATTGGTTACATCCTGAGAAGGTATAATACATGAGCAATATTTCTTACCTGGGCGCAAGCAATAGCGTCTACCAAGCAAAGAATGCTGCTATAGCTTCTTCTACCGTATCTACTGACGCTTCATTAAAAAATCAAAATGCATCAAGCGCTCAAGTCACTTTGAGTGGTAAAGCAGTCATGCTGAGCCGGTTGTGGCGAATTAATGATCCTTCTGCCTCTGCACCAAAAGTATTGTCCTCTGTTACCACTAATATGTTGACCGGTAATTCTTATGATTTTCTCTCAAGCTCAGATCGCAAATTTCTTGAGAAGGCGTATACCTATGCACAAGAAAAGAATATTGATCTGGCTCAGGTAGATAATCTGGCTACTGATATGGCTGCATATAGAATGCTGTATGCTACAAATGGTCCTGGCCTTAGCGCAATTGGTCCGGGTAATATTTTTACTACAGATGGCAAAGAAATTGTTTATGCATTCAATGAGAGTGATTACTATACTGCTGAGCGTATCAAATCAGATTCAGCATTGTCTTCTACCGAAGTTGATGGTGGGTTTTTAAGATATGCTTTGGATCCATGGCAGAATTCTGTTCATGCTGTAGATTTTAAATTTCTGGAAAGAGTGGTGATTGATTTTTCTGCGGAAACAGGCCGGGCAATCAATGAAAATACGGCAGCAGCAGGCAAGGCCAGCCCAGATCTCCATTTTGGTGTAAATGGGTACTACGTTAAAGAGAAATCCAGTACTTCCAGTAGCACATCCGACAAGGCCACAAATAATACGCCTAATGTATTAAGTTATCTGTCTGAGCAAGACAGAAAGCAATTGATTGGTGCTTATAAAATGCTGATGTCGCTGGGTATGAGCACCGAGCAACTGGATCAGGCCGCCACGCGCTTAGGGTCAATGCGCATGCATACGGTGACTGGACACTCCAGCGCAAGCAGC
>JAKQFQ010000279.1 GCA_029558315.1 Bacillota bacterium | reverse complement strand
TCCTCATTGGACTAAGTTTGCTATCTATGATTTCCTTCACAAGAAGTATGATAGAATTGCTTTTATAGACGCAGACATTCTTATTCGGCCAGATGCTCCTTCTCTATTTGACCTTGTTCCTGAAGATCAGTTTGGTATATTCAATGAAGGGTTCTATACTCCTAGAGCCATGTGTATCCATGAGGTAAAGAAAGTTTACAATGTTGATTTGCCAAACTGGAATGGGGCCGACTATTACAATACAGGAGTTATGGTTGTATCCAGGCAGCACCGGCATATCTTCAAGATTAATGGAGACATTAAACATTTAAGAAACGCCTTTGGAGAACAAACCTATTTAAACATGAGAATAATGCAATCTGGAGTCAAGATATTCCATCTGCACTATGACTATAATCGTATGAATATTCTCGATAGATTAACAGGAATGACCAGACTGAATAGTTATCTGGTTCATTATGCAGGATTTGATTTCCAGTTTGGAGAGGGCGCGGCTCTCAAATCTGCCTCCAGAGACATCGAAATGTGGAAGGCTAACCCTGAGTACCTTTTTAAAAGAAAGTTGTTTATATGGTCATTTGGAGGCTTAGGAGACGTAATCTGTGCAGAACCTGTAATCAGATTCATAAGAGAGACAGCGTATCCTGATGCAGACATTTATGTCATGACCAGAAACCCAGAATTGTATTCTCACATAGAAGGAATCCATATCAGTGATTCATATCCAAAGGAAGAATTTGATGCTGTCTATGAAATGAATACCCACTTTGTCGCTCATAATCAGTTTCATGCTTTGGTTCCCCATTCATTGGCTCATCCTGTGGATTGGATTTCGATGGCCATGATGGGAAGACAGTTGACAGATAATGAGAAAGAAATCCAATTACGGTATTCCAATGAAGACTTGGAAGAAGTTAAAAAGATATGTCCTAGCCTAAGTGATCTTGTATTAGTTCATGCAGGATTGGGATGGGAAACAAAAACATTCCCCGTGAAATGGTGGGACGAAACCATAGCAAAACTAAAGGAAGCAGGATGCAAAGTAGCTCTTATAGGGAAAGACGTAAACGAAGGGCATGGATATGTAAAGACTACGACGAATGTGGACATCGACTTCAGGGACAAGATTTCACTGAAGGGATTGATTGCTCTGATAGCAAATTGCCAGTTGTTAATAACAAACGACTCTGTTCCCGTACACATAGCTGGGGCTTTCGATACAAAGATTATCTTGATCCCGACCTGTAAACATCCAGATAGAATCCTTCCTTATCGTAAAGGGACAAAGTATCATAACGCCAAGGCTATCTTTAATAAAATTATTGATGATGACCATGTAACCACACCAACCTCAACAATAGGATGGAAGATGGGAGATTGGCAGATTGGAAAGTTTAAGCCAGGGCATTCTATTGAAGAGTATCTTCCAAGCCCTGATCATGTAGTAGATGAAGCCATTAATTTCTTATGTGAGTAATCATATCGGAAGTTAAAATAAAAGGAGAGGTAATAATTATGACAGACCCAATCAATTTTATGTTTCAGGAACAGGTAGGGATGGTGATTTTTAATCCTACCAATGAAGATTTTGACATGCAGTATGCAGGAGTTTCGTTCACTTTGAAACCTGGCCAGAAGCAAAACCTGGCAGCCAATGCAGCTAACCATGTATTGAATGCATTTGGACCCAGAGGATTATGTTATCTTGCCTATGGAGCCAATGAAGAAGAAGTTGCTGCCAAAGGAAGAAAGAGAAACGAAGATTTCAAGAGAAAGACTGTAATGGATTTCAATGTTACTAATGAAGCCAGGAAGAATATGAATCTTGGTTATATTAGCCCAACTGGAATAATAAAGAAATATGCAGAAGAACTTGGAATTGAATTAACCACGCCCTATGCCCAGAAAACAGTTGGGCAGGAAAGCACAAACAACGCTGAAGTTCTTGAATTGAAGAAACAGGTGTCTGACCTTACGGCATTGGTGACTGCATTGTTAAAACAGAAGGATACAAAGAAATGATTTATGAGCCTGAGACAATTAGAGTTATGAATGCTGTTCTTGAAGAAGGTGATTCTGTATTAATTGCAGGAGCACATCGGGGATACTTTGCAGAACATTGTTTGAATCTTGGATGCAAGGTGTATGCATTTGAACCAGAAGCCACCAACTTTTCCATTCTGAAATCTAAAGTCAAAGGTCGAAATGTAGAATTATTCAACGTGGCATTAGGAGATAGAAAGGCCAGTGCAATCCTATATGTCAATACAGATAACGATGGTGGCCATGCCTTATGGGATATATCATTAAATAAAGATAATATTAAAAGCAAAGAAGATCATATTTTGCAAAATACTATAGTAGAAACGATTGATTCATTATTCCCATCAGGCATTGACCGCCTGAAGTTAATTCTTTTGGATGCAGAAGGTTCAGAATTATCCATTCTCAAAGGTGCCATTAACACTATCGTAGATTCAGACATCGAATATATCATTTGTGAGATCAATGAATTTGCGTTGAGAAATGCAAATGCTTCCCAAAAGACGTTAAGAAGTTATCTATCCATGTATGGATTTCAGTCATATATTATGAAAGAAGACGAAGTAGCAAAAGCTGGTGATACGAATGTTGTAGCAAAGGTTAATGACAAGAATGTAGTTTTTAATATGTTATTTTCTAGGGCAGGTGCAATATGAACTATGCAGGAAATTGTTATAGTATTCTTCAGAATATCCGTTATGCCATCAATGAACATAGTACGGCTCTTGTAAATGGGACAGACACCACAGGAGCCTTTGCTAATTCATACATCATTGACACCATTAATAAGGCGCAATTTTATATCTTTTCTATTTTATTTGAACAGAATCCTGATATGTTTCTGACATCGGCTAATCTGACTTTTACAAATAGCATAGCTTCTGTGCCGTCAGATTGCTTCAAGATCAAAGATATTGAGAATGCTGATGGAATCCCCCTTTCTAAAATTGATATGCTTGAAAGGCATCCTGGCGTCTATGATGGGGATAGATATTCATATTACAGATATGGAAGTTCTATTCGTATAGACATGGACAATATCTCTGAGACAGGGAAGATATGGTATTACAAAAGATTGAGAGAGATAACAATGGGGGCATCTTCTGCTGGTGGCGCTCTTTCACTTACCCTTGCTTCTACAGCCAGAGGAATAACCGACTATTACAACAACATGACTATTGAGAATATAACTGATAATTGGGTAGATACAATTACAGATTATACGTCTGCAAGGGTTTGTACGTTAGCTGCCCAAACAGGGGCTGCTTCCAAATACTATGGAATTGTATCTGAACTGCCAGAGATTTTTCATGGACCTCTTGAAGAAAGAGCCATTATTCAAATCAAACAGCATCCAAAGGCTCCTTTTAAGGTAACTCCTGTAGACCTTCAGTTGAATCTGTCGAATATCGTACAGTCAATGAAAAGTTACGCCGGAACGAATACTGGCGAAATCAATTATGAAACCATGATTAATTCATTTGGTGCATTATGATTAATGGAGAACAAGTAAAACTTATTCCTGAATTAGACTATCAACCCCTCACAGGCGGGATGGATATTGTAAGGGAAATTTACCAGTTGCCTCTTGGAGGGTTAAGTTCAGTTGTTAATATGAGACCATTGAGGCCTGGATTTATCAAAAGAAAAGGCTGTGCCAAGCTGAATACTTCTGCTGATAGCACCAATAAGGTTATGTCTTTATATGGGTTCTCAAAAGGAAAGCAGAGCCAGATAAAATTCTATGCCCAGATGTCTGATGGAGATGTTCTTGAGGCAACTAATAACCCTCCTACTGTAGGGACAACATTTGGAACAAGTGTCTATAACACTACAGGAACTATGCTCCCTGCTTCATGGGCTGTTATAGATGATATTCTATTATATGCTGATGGCACTGGTTATCCTTATTTGAATTCTGGAAATACAGAATATGTTACAAACTTTATTGTTTATAAGGGAGCGGCAGCCATACCTGATATTCCCAAGTTAGGAAATGATTATTCTCTTAATGTTTCAGATGGAGATGCTACTTCTGTAGCCATTCTTGATTCCTTGTCTACTTTGGCAGCCCATAATTGTATCTTCATCATGACAGAAACACCGGCAAATACTTTCACATGGACAATCACAAAGCCTAATGGAAGTGCGGCTGTTGCCCAATTACATTACTGGAAGGGTTCATGGGCAGAGGTAAGTTCTTTCACAGACAATACAGCCTCTGCTGGGGCCACATTAGCTACCACAGGCCAAACCATGACATGGACCATGACATCAGACCATCTTCCGAAGTATATGTTTGGAGCCAATGGATATTGGTATAGGTTATCTCTTTCTTCTGGAGGGTTAGATTCTGAAGTTGAGGTTAGTGAAGTAACCTACAATTCGAACTGGCAGGTCATGCAGAGTCTTTGGGATGGGATTCCATTGGAATCAGTTGAGGCTTATGTCTATGAGAATAGTTCAGCCACCTATAAGTATTTCGCTAGTGATTCAATCGAGATTGGGGGAATTACATCAAGCGATAAGATATATTTCAACTCTACAGACCCTGCTATTGGGTTCTATATTTCCATAGGAGATGTTCCTAATGAGACTGCATCAACAACCATGACAGCTAAATACTGGAATGGAACGGAGTTCTCATCTTTGAGTATCAATGATTATACCTCTGTTAGTTCTAAGTCTCTTGCATCAGATGGTTGGGTTACATTTACAGCACCAACCGATGAGCAGCCAACGATGTTTAATAGTTCGCAATATTTCAGTTATTGGTATGAACTTTCGTTCAATCAGACACTTACGGATGATATGGTTATTTCTGTAGAGATCATGCCATCGTTCAGTATGAATGATTGGGGGGATTGCTATGCTTTATCTTCATTCAAGCAAAGAGGGGTATATGCCTTTGAGAAGATTCCAGGATATGTAGCCATATCAAATGCTGCTAATCCAATGATGATTACAGGTTCAGGCGCTGCCATTCAGGACGTAGGAGATGGAAGGGCAAACAAGGTAGTCTGTATCAAGAGGTTCTACAATGAACTATTGGTATGGCAGGAGGAAAAGGGGAAGGATGGAGGATGTCTTACTTTGATTGAAGGATACTCTCCAGAGACCTTTGGGAAAAGAGTCCTTTCAACAGTGCTTGGAACATTCTCCGCTAAGTCCGCAGTAGTCGTGGAAGATGTCCCAAATGTTGACCCGAATGAAAAGATTGTCCGAAGAACAGTTGCTGTGTTTCTTTCAAGATATGGAGTCTTCATGACAGATGGAAAGACCATCATTATGATCAGTGATAATATCCAGGAATACTTTGATCCGAAAGATGATAAATGCATCAGAAGGGGATATGAGAAAGAACATTGGATTGATTTTGATTCCATGTATCAAGTCATCAGGATTGGTCTTGTTTCAGGCTCTACGGCAACTGTTCCCAATGTCTTTCTGGTTTATGACGTTAAGACAGGAGGATGGGGATATGATGAACTCACGCAGCCTTTTTCATGTCATACGGAAGTAGAGGGAGAATCTGGACAGTTTGCTGTTCTCCAAGTAGCCGGAGGGGCAGCAGATGGAACGGTTTATAGGACAAATTACGGAACAACAGATGTATCTACTAATATTACTGGATCCGTAACTATGGAATACGATGGACATGGTCATGATCTGTTTCTGGATGAAATCGTAATAAGAGTCAATGGAGCGTGTACACTAACGCCTTATGTAGATACAGTAGCAAAAGATGCAATAACAATTTCAATATAGGAGATAAACAATGTCTGGTAAATTCAAATTTGGTGATAAGTCCGAAGGGAATATTGAATCCACAAAACATGGTTTAGATGGAATTGGGATCCATTCTGTATGGAACTTTGAGTGCTATGACAAGCATGGGAATCTGAAATGGACAGATTACAACCGTCCTAATATTGTGACCCAT
>JAKQFQ010000272.1 GCA_029558315.1 Bacillota bacterium | reverse complement strand
TCCTCCAAAATCAAGGTATGCCTTTGCAAAATCCCAAAAAGAAGGTGTATCCGATTCTGATTTATACTCTTCCAAGTCTTCGTCTGAAAAAATGCCAAGGAGAGAACCTTTTTTGCTTTTTGATTGAGGCTCTTCTGTGCTTGACATCTCTTCTTCTGCATTCTTTTGATGAAAAGGAGATGAATTAATGATGCCTCCAAGGCCAGAAAGAAGACCAGCGGACTGAGATTCTTTTGATCCATCTGAAGAAGATTCCCCTGAAAAATAATCGGCAAGGCCAGCCATGAATTCAGAGTAAGACTGTTCTTCTGCTTCAAAGTCTGCTTTCCTTTGTGCGGACCATTCTCTTGATGCTATTTCGGATGGGCTTTCGCTTACGCTTGTTATCCCTCCGTATCTCAAAGGCTCGTAAATATCTATCAGTTGAGGAACTCTTGGAGAAGTTCCCTGCATACTCATGATTCTTGACAGGATATTTGTAATAGAACCGTTGCTCCCTGCATTTGACCTGATTACTGGTTGCATGTTATCCTCCTACCAAGTTCCTGTCCATTTATATTTATATTTATATTGGAATCCGTTTGCGGACAATTACCATCTGTATTTATTCCATTCATCAGGACCCCCTTGCTCAATCTGTTTTTTAATGGCTGCAAGCCTCGCTGCTTCGATAGTTTGCTGCCTCATAAGTGCAAGTGCCTGCTGCTGCTCAAGCTGCGACATTGACCGTGGATCAAGGCCGTGTTTAAGCATCCAGTTCAATATATCCATTGTATTGTCATATTCTTCAAAGATCGGTGTGATTGTATCCATAAGACCAGACATCAATCCACCTTGCGCATTTGACCAGTTACTAAATGTCTGATTCGCAGCCCCAGAATATGTTCCAAGGTTTTGCGTCCCTGCTCCATAGGCAGAACTCAATGCTGATCTGTCTTCATTTCTGAGTTGCATCGCCATCTGTGGGTATGCCATTTCAAGCTGAGTCAACTGGTTCCCAAGGGTCTGGGAAAGAGACTGGTTCACGTCTGTCATTGCGGATCCAAAAGCAGAAGAATTGATTACGCCTCTATCGGCAAGACCAG
>JAKQFQ010000265.1 GCA_029558315.1 Bacillota bacterium | reverse complement strand
TGCTGCCCATGCCTCCTGAAAGGATTCAAAAATATTACCAGACAGCATGGCCTTCTTTATAGGATGTGAAATCTCCCCATTATCTATCTTAAATGCATTCATAGCCTCTACAGAGAAATCACCAGATATTGGGTTGGCAGTGTGTGCACCGAGTAAATCTTTAACAACTACTCCATTTTTAATTTCTGATAACTCCTTAAGTTCGGCAAAATCCATTATGACATTACTGAAACCTACGGAGGGTGTGTCTGCAAAGGAAGATCTGATACCATTTCCAGTACTTTGAACTTCTGATTTTCTGGAGGTGTACAGGTCATAGATGAAACTTTTTAATATTCCATCTTCCACTAATATGGTTTTTTGACTGGGTACTCCTTCACCATCAGTAGTGGAACTGTTCAATCCCTTCTTTAAGGTACCATCATCGTATATGTTGAGGTAGGGCGACAGAACCTGTGTACCTACTTTGTCTGCGTAAATCGACCTGCCTCTTTGTACATTGTCTGCATTGAATGCATTGGCCATGGTATGGATGAGGGAAGCTGCAGCATCATAATCGAGTAAAACATTCAAATCTGCCGTTTCGACAGATTTACCTCCTCTTGAATCTCGAGCCCATTTACAGGCTTTTCTGGAGATTTCATCCGGTTTAATATCAAAATATCTTGATGCATCGGATTCATTAGCAGTTGATACTCCCTCACCGTCCGGAATGTTTACTGATATATATCCTGAAAAATATGTGGACGTATCCTCTGAATAAACTCCCTCTGAATTTGTGATGATGGTTTTAAAGCAGCCTGCTGATGCCCCTCCCGAAGTTGGTTGGCATCGTTCATCCAGTGCTGTCTGTATCATTGTTTTAGCAAAATCTATAGTTTCTTCAATTCCCAATTGGCTTATCCTTTTATCGTACACATCAGTTATCTGTGGATATTTTGATTTGTGGGCTAAACAAAAATTCTTATCTGATTCATTACATCTTGCATTGTACACTGCGTTTTCCACTGTTTTCTCTAGTGAGGATATGTCTGTGGTATGGGCAAATCCCATCTTGTTGTCCTTGATCACCCTAAGTCCCAGTCCATAGGATGTTGTTTCCTTGGCAAAGTC
>JAKQFQ010000264.1 GCA_029558315.1 Bacillota bacterium | reverse complement strand
AGGCAATAGGTCAATATCAGCCCATTTCTTACCGTACTGTTTCAAGCCTTGTTCGTTCAGTTTCCTCAGCTGCTTATCAACCGTCATAAGGAAGGTTTCAGGGTCTGATTCTCTCAGTATCTTTGCCGCTTGTGAGAATTGCCCTGCTTCTGTCAGTTTTTCTGCGGCATCAGCCAATACCCTTCTCGCTGTGTCAATATCCCCTGCGGCTTCTGCGTTCTTTGCGATAAGTTTCGCCAATGGCACAGATTCAGGCTTATTCTTGCTGAGTAATTCATAATACTGTGACATAGCTTGCGATTGACCGTTTTTCATTATGTTTTCAGCCTTTGACAGCGTTTCTGGGTTACCTACTTGCTTATACGCTAACGGACTATCATCAAAGTCTATCCTTATATCATCTGGCATAGCAGTGTCAGTACGGATATTTTTACTGAATCCTCTTTCCTTCATTCCTTCTAGGATATCGCCCTTAGGTGTATCTCCAAATTTTCTCTTTGGCAATGTCCCATCTGACGCTTTTAATGCCCCTGTAAGCGGTTTATTTTGTATGGGTGGAGTATTTATACCTCCGCTTACTTTTGGTGCTTCTACGGGCGTTTTAGGAAGGTCTAATATAGGTCTTATAGGTTCTGCATATGGTTTATTTACTTTTGCATCAAGTGCGGATAATATAGACTTATTGGGTTTTAGGGTTTGCCCCACTATTTTTTCTTCTGCAAAAGGCTTGGGAGGGGTTTCTTTATATGCGGTATTTAGGTCTATACCCATGAAAGTGTCACCGGTGTTTCTTGGATTGATGAAATCTCTTAATGATCTTTTCATTTTAGGGTCATAGGCATCCAGCACATCACCGTCGAGTACTAATTTGTTTATCTTACTTGCATCCATATTTTCATTAATTGCAATAAGTACGTTATTTCCTCCGTATTCTCTCGCTCTCGCTCTTAGGAAATTTCTCGCTTCTAAGGGCGAATCGAACAGCCCATTATTAACTTCCATTATGGCTCTTATTTTATTCTTAGCATCGGTAAAAAATGCCACTGACATATTGTCTGCTGTTTGCATCTGTTTCGCCATAGCTGCTAGTTTATCAGATGAACCGATAGTCTCTCCTAACATCGGATGCCCTATTGACGGCTTTAGCAGTAAATCTTCTCCAAGTCCAAGCACTAAATCTTCGTTGCCAACTAAGTCACCGCCCACATTCCTGAATATCTCTGTGTATTTGTCTGAATTAATAATAATATGTTTTTGAAATCCTGGAATGCCATTCATAAATTGCGCTGTCATATTAATATCTTCTTGGCTTGGCGTTACTGTGCCCGATGGATGATTGTGCAATAAATAAAAACCGTCTGCGTTCATTCTCCGCATACGGTTCTTTATGTTCTTTACTGCTGTATTAAAGTCTTTTTCAATAAATGCTTTTGCGCTACTTGGCAGCCTAGATGTAACGGCATCTGTCCCAACAATCTTGTTTCCGTTGGTGTAAATGACACGCAATGTCTCATAACGGGGGTCTCTAAATACTTGAGTAAGCCCTGCAAGATGGCGCGTATCTTTTATCTCATGCCCGGTTAAATTTACTTTTCCGGTGTCGATGAGATTTTGTGATATGTTGAGTCCAATTGTTTTTCCTTGTCCGTTCCAATCCACTTTTCCTGAGACTCCGGATAGACTGTCGGCTTCTGATCGGATTGTGTCTGCGATTGCTCCTTGGGCATAGTTCAACGCCTCCTTATCGGCATCCGAATAATATTTTGATAATTGCTTATATATGTCTTCAGCTGTATTATACTGCGAATTATAAACAGTGTCAACGGTCGGTTTTGTCAGAGTCTTAAACTGATTCACTTTAGGAGCCTTTAGCTGCGCCTCTGCTTTGATAAATTTTGGATCACTCCTATTGACCTCATCTAGATATCCAATCATACCATAGTAGTCCTCCACTTCCTGTGGGGGTATGTTATCTACTGCTTTTATTATGTCCGGATTATCACTTATAATCTTAGCGACTTTCTCAGCATCTTTGATTCCTGCCTGTGACATTCTTACAAGGTCAGCAGTAGTATTGATTCCCTT
>JAKQFQ010000256.1 GCA_029558315.1 Bacillota bacterium | reverse complement strand
TTGTCTAAATTTTCACTTGACTGCGCATAGCTGGTCTCTGTGCAGAACCGTGTAATCATCGCGGTGGTGATAATAAAATGATAACGCAGGTTCTGTATGGATTGCCTGGAAAGCGAGACTGAATGAGCAGCCTTCACAAATTCTCCATGATTGCAATTGTCCTCAACAACCTTCAGGTTGCCCGCCTTTACTGCAAGATAGAACGCAAATTCTGTTTCCAGTGCCTGGTGACTGATATTCTCTTCTCGTCGGATAAATTCTTCTCTGTTCCACTCTCCATTCAAATTCATAGAAAAACTCCTATTCCGCAATCGTATTCATTGTTCCGATAAAGACAGGCTGATTGTTTGAGGTATGAATGATTGCATAAACAAATGGCCTGTCCAGAATGACTGACTTGATCTCTCTGGGCATATCTGCACTGCAAGAATCCAACTGAATTGCTGTAACCGCTGCTGCCCTGGTGCCGTTACGATCCAATTCAATATATGTTTTGTGTAATACAGTGCTGATATACAAATTACCTTCGTCTAGCATTGCTATATTGGTAAAGTCAGCTTTTTCAGGATCAAATGCATCTCTCATACCGAACTGATTACATAAAATGTCATTCATTACGATTTCATATTCGCTTTTAAATTCCGGCATCTGTGTTTCAACATCATAGTCATAGCTTACACTCTCCATGAATTCATTATAACTCTGAGCCGTCATATTCGCTGCATACTCATTGGCTGAACCCTCTTCCTTTGGAAGAATAGCAACAAATGCATATTCCCCACCGGCATAATACTGGATAAATCCGGTTGCATCATCACTTTCATAATAAGCTTTACTACTGCCGTTAAGCATTGTCACATCTGCAGTCGTTCCATCCGCGTTCGTAAATTCACCATCATCAATCTGATATTCCTCATAAGGCTCTTCCCATTTGGCTTCAAATGAGATTGCATTAATCAGCATCAGGGCAGCATCCTCTGACAATCGATCTACAATCTTGTCAATCATATTATCTGTATTATCCATGACCCATTCATTCATTTCTTCCACTGTATCATTATCAAAGGGAACTGCCTTTGCAAGAGCACCGAAATTATCTTCCAGATATTCAACATAGTCATTGTTTATCTGGCTGGCAAGCGTAGCCTGATTGATCCATACAGAATTGGCTATATGCATTGTCACATCTTCAGATTCCTGCAATTGTTCTGCATAATCCTTTGTATAAGCCTGTAATTCTTCATTTTGGGCACCAGGACAAAGCATCTGTGTAATCTGCTCCTCTGTAGCTCCATTTGCTCCTGCATCTACCATTTCCAATGCCATCATAACAGAAGTCGGAGATATCATAACATTCTCTTCTGCATTTGCAGCACTGCTGCATTCTCCAAATAATTGCATGGAGAAATTCTGATACCCTGTTAACATCAGACTTTCATCATATTCTATGTTGGCGATATCCTCACTACTATATTGCATTTCTGTCGTTTCGGCAGTTAAAGTTTCTTCGCTGCTTCCATTCGAAGCACATGCTGTCGTTCCTATACATAATCCAAATCCAAGCAGCATTGCCAGTTGATTCTTTCTTTTTTTCATATTGTATTTCCTCCTTGTTCTATGCTGATATCATAGATACGTTTTATACTATCATATTTTATTGTAAAATTTAATTTTTTATATTTTCTACATTTTTGCTGCCAGTACCGCGCTAGCAACAATACCTGCCATTGTTGCAAGCAATGCTCCTATAAGTGTGTATCTGGTTTTTGTGACCTTAGCAGCAATAAAGTAAACAGACATCGTATAGAAAATGGTTTCTGTAGAACTCATTGAGATACTGACAAATCGCCCCATGAAAGAGTCTGTTCCGTACTTTTTAAAGAGATCCAATGCAAGACCGGTTGCTGCCGAGGAAGAAAATAACTTTACAATAGTTACCGGAATAGCCTCTCCCGGAAGCCATTGGTTTCCCAATAATTTGCTGCAGATTAATCCAAGGAAATCAAGAAAGCCTGAAGCCCGAAGAACACCAACTGCTACCATAAGGCCAATGAGTGTTGGTAAGATTTGAACAACGGTCCGAATTCCATCCCACGCGCCCTCAACAAAATCATCATAGACGTTTCCTTTCTTGACAACTGCGTATGCAACAACACAAAATACCATTATTGGGATAATCAGAATTGAGATTTTGCTTAAAAATACACCCATAAAAAACACCGCACAGTCTCTTTGTAGAATCTATGCGGTATTTCCTGTAACTATTCCGGCTACTTTTATTCTTCAATAACGTTCATTGTTCCAATGAAAATCGGGGTCATTGTTTCTGTATCTACAATCGCATAAGCAAATGGTCTGTCCAAAATGACTTCTTTTATCACCGATTCTTCTACCACACAGCAGTTTTCTTTCATTTCAATTGCAGTTACTGCTGCTGCTCTCGTTCCATTACGGTCAAGCTCGATAAACGTTTTGTGAAGCACACGGTTGATATACAGATTGCCCTCACTTATATCCGCAATACCAGAGAAATTGGCTGTTTCAGGATTAAATGCATCTGTTATACCCATTTCATTACACAAAACATTATTCATTTCCATATCAAATTCGCTCTTAAATTCCGGCATTTGTGTTACTACCATATAATCATAACTGGCGCTATCAATAAATTCCTGATAACTATCTGCGGTCAGGAAAGCCGCAAATTCATTGGCTGATTGATTCTCCTTGGGCAGCATTGCAACAAATGCATATTCCTGACCGGAATAATACTGAATAAAACCGGTTGCATTCTCTGTTTCATAGTAAACATCAGAATTCCCGTTGAGCATTGTTACGTCGCTGACAGAACCATCAGAATTACTAAATTCTCCATCCTCAATCTGATGTTCCTCATATGGCTGCTCCCACTCGCCCTCAAATGCAATCGCATTTACAAGCAATAGGCATGCATCCTCTGAAAGGCGATCTACAATCTGGTCTATCATTCCATTGGTGTTTTCACTTACCCAGTTATTAACCTCTGTCGTTGCTGCCTCATCAAACGGAACTGTTGTTGCAAGCGCACCAAAGGTATTCTCTACATAAGATACATAACTGTCATTCATTCTATCTGCAATCCGGTCTTCGTTAATCCATAGTGAATTAGCCACACTCATCTGCACCGTCTCGGTTGTGTTCATCTGTTCTCTCATATCCGCAGCAAAGGACTGTACTTCCTCATGTGAGGCTCCCGGACAGATCATTTCTGTGATCTGATGACTGGTATCCCCCACCGCACCAGCCTCTACTAGTTCCAGCGCCATCATGACCGATGTCGGAGATATCATCACATTGGAATTCTCATTTGATTCAGCAACACATTTTTGGAACAGACTAATGGAATAATTCTGATAACCATCTACCATACTTTCCTCGTTATATGCAACTTTCTCAAGATCTATTTCATCAAAATCATCTTCCTGTTCCCTTTCTTCCTGTTCACAGGAAGCCCCTGTCTCTTCTATAGCTTGATTACCACAAGCAGTAAGTCCTAATACAAGGCTAATTCCCAATGCAATTGTAATCCTGTTCATTCTGTTTTTCATCATTCTCCTCCATTCAGCGTCGGCACACTCACCAAAACGTCGTATAATAAAAAGAAACGTACCTTTCATAATTAAGATACGTTTCATAATTCTGATTTTATGGAAATTATTATAAATTTAATCCAGTCGCAGGTTCACATCCAAGTACCAGGTTCATACACTCAATTGCGGCACCGGACGCTCCCTTGCCAAGATTATCAAATTGTGAGGAAATAAGGATTCTGTCATCATTACCGGTGATGAAAATCTGCAAACCATCCCAGCCGGCACAACTATTACCTGCAAGGAAATTACTATTCTGTGCTTCTGCGCCAAGAGGCATTACCTTAATAAAGGCTTCCTTCTTATAATATTCAGAATAGAATTCGTGAATCTCCTGTGGTGCATGCAGCTTATTCAACAATGAGGAATAGAGCGGAAGTGTAACCAGCATCCCATTGTAATAGTCTGCAACAATTGGTGAGAACAACGGTGCACGATCCAAACCGGTAATCTTCTGCATTTCCGGTAAATGTTTATGTTGCTGAGACAACGCATATTCTCTCGGTGAATCATATTCCATACTACGCTCTGCATCCTGATACTGTGCAATCATCTTCTTGCCGCCACCGCTAAAACCAGTGACAGAAAAGCTTGCTACCGGATAGTCTTTTGGAAGAATTCCTTCCTTCACCAAAGGATAAGCCAATGAGATAAATCCTGTCGCATGACACCCCGGAACCGCAATTCTCTTACCATGTATAATTGCATCACGCTTCTCTTTGGATAATTCCGGAAAACCATACGCCCATCCGTCCAATGTACGATGTGCTGTAGAGGAATCTATAATAACTACATTTTCATTTTCTACCAGTTCAACAGCCTCACGAGCTGCAGCATCCGGCAGGCAGAGAAATGTAATGTCTGATGCATTAATCATTTTCTTACGCTCTTCTGTATCCTTACGAAGTTCCGGATTGATTACCAGAAGTTCAATATCATCACGATTTTGAAATCTTTCATTAATTCGTAATCCGGTTGTTCCTTCACTTCCATCAATATATACTTTTGTTTTCATTTGACAAACCTGTCCTTTCCATTCATCGTTCTGATCATACCATCTGGCATTCCTACCCAATGTCTGCTCTATTGTTTCCTTATTATAGCCAACTTTGTCTTGTGATACAAGTAATTCTTGGTTTAATTGCGTCTATTGCCAATCCTTCCTCTGATTCTTAAGAACAACACAGCAGTCAATGTACTTATCAGGGTAGCAATGATTGCAGGTGCTATAATTGCCGTCGGTTCCGGGCTTCCATACTTACTGCGGTAAGCAATGATTGTAACCGGTATTAATTGCAATGAAGAAATATTTAAGATGAGGAAATCGCACATTTCTACACTTGCTTCTTCCCTGTCCACCTCGTTTCGTTCTTCCTTGAGTTCTCCTAAGGCCTCCATGGCTTTTAGTCCGGCTGGTGTTGCCGCCCACCCAAGTCCCAGTATATTGGCAATCACATTGGCTGCAATATAATCCTGTGCACGATGTCCTTCTGGAACCATAGGAAATAAGTAATGTATGACCGGTCGGATTACGTTGGTCAATCCCTTCAGAATTCCTGCATTTTCTGCAATCTTCATGATTCCCACCCAGAATGCCATAACCCCTCCCATGGTAAAACATAATTCAATTGCTTCTCCTGCAGAATTGAGCATTGCATCACTCACCTCACAGATGTTTCCGGTTAAAGCACCATAGATGACTCCTAAGATTAACATTCCGCCCCACAGATAGTTTAACATCCACTGCTCCTTAGCTTCCTTTCTTCTATTCTATGGCAACAACACTCACGTTATCCCTGCATGCATTAATATAACGCAGCCCCCAATTTACGAACCGTCTGCAAAATATAAAAAGCGCCGCATAGAACGCGACACTTCTTACTCACTGCATGTTCTCAGAAACAAACCAATAAGTGCAACACTTACCCTCTCCCGGTATAATCTCTGAATATATTTTTATCCCCATTTTGTTTCCGGACACTTTCTATCCTTTGACAGTTATAATAGTATCACACCAACCGCGACAAAACCGCGACAAATATCGCGGTTTTTCGGAGGTTTTTGAAATATTTCCACAAAAAATGGGGATTTTTTGAAATTTATCTATGATAAACAAGTTTTTTGTCGATTATTTATCCTTATCCTGAATTATTCACGGAGCAGTATTTGAACTAAAAACTGCGCCATGAACCTTTAAATTTGATCCATGCAACTTGAACGAATCTCATTTACCTTAAAAATGGGCATAAAATCCCTGCGGCAAGTTTTTGAGTAGTTGT
>JAKQFQ010000243.1 GCA_029558315.1 Bacillota bacterium | reverse complement strand
TAATAGATAGATAATGATCTTATTTATAGCTTATCTCAATCTGCCCAGTTGAGTTATTCTTCTTAAAATAGAATGTGTTATCGGTGCCGGGAACATCGTATTTAGAGAACTGATTTTCGTTGTCGTCATCAACCTTTTGCCATCCCAGTGATGATTCAATAATAGTATTGAGAACTGGAATATTCCCTCCTCTTATTGCATCGATTATGTTTTGATCTTCTGAATAAGACTGAGAGTTGTCTATGACATCAGAATTAGAAACACCAAAGTTCATGTCATATGACTTTCTCGATGCCTCGCTTAAATCAGCCGGCTCCCATACTGTCCCAACATATACAGATCCTTTATTCGTTCCTCCTGTTGGCAATATCTGTTCTCTCATTTCATATGACAAAACGAATCCATGATCAGTCAAATCCTGAATCATATATTGATTCGTGGCTTCCTCAAGTATGTTGTTCTCATCGTTTTGCTTTCTTAGCTTTCTTTGTTCTCTTGCACTTAACTGAGAAGTATCAATATTTTCTTTTTTATCCAAAAACTCTTGTGATGCTTCTTTTGGATTCACGAGAACCTGAATTGTTGTCCCAACATATGGAACGCCACCGATTGTCTTCATTCCCGCAGATCCTATTGCCTTTGCAGATCCTTTTATGGTTAGATCGCTTATAGTATTATCTTTCCCATACGCCTTAAATGTCCTACCTTTCCCAGATTCATCTCCAAATAGCACAGTATTGTTTTTCCCTCCAAAAGAACTAAATGCGATCAATGCATCATGTGGTCTAACATTCTCTCCTCTTGCAAGAGGCTCGTACACGTTTGTGAGATACTGCCTATTGGACTGAGCTGTTTTGTATTCCTGATCAATTGCCTTTCTGGCATTATACTGATAGATTTCGTCATATCCTGCGTTTAATGCTGAATATTCCTCTCCAAGCTTAACGACATGAAACATATAATCAGATAGTGATTTAAACGCACCTCTATCTTCTTCTGGTATTTGAGCATAACGCTCTTCGGCAGCCCTTCTGTTTTCAGGATCAGCAAGTGACGTAATTACCGCACCACGAATATCAGCATCACTTGTTTTTTGCATTCTCGTTATTTTCCCAGTTGCAGGATCAGTGTAATCAGTCTGTGCTCCCTTTAATTGGGCATTAACCGTTTTAACCATATCGTCAAAATCAACCCTTTTGGGATTCGCAAAGACAAACGGATCTCCTCCTTCGTTCTTATACTTATCATACCTTGCCG
>JAKQFQ010000242.1 GCA_029558315.1 Bacillota bacterium | reverse complement strand
CTGTCTATTGCTTTCAAGAGATAAGGTGTTTACAATACTCATAAAGGGCTCCTTGGGGTATTTTTATTAAGATTCGACACCTTAATTTTACCACATTTGGATGCTCTTTTTTTATTCACTTAATAAGTGAAAAGCAATATTAAGTAAAAACACAGCAACTACGTGGCTTTCAGCTACTTTCACGGCATCGCTGTGAATAATCTAGGTTTATCGTGTGGAATGGATAATGTTATGAAAATTAAGAAAAATCATAATCCGGTATTTGGAATTGCAATTGCAATGGCAGTTTTATTTACTGTAATTGAAGGTGCGTTTTTCATCTTAAGGGTTATGGAGAATAATTTGAATAGAGATATGGCTGCCTATGATGCAACGTTAGACCAGATGCTGATGTGGTTGGAGACGGAGAAACTGACAAAGGATGATTTGCCGGCTTTTTATGAATGTGTAGAAGATAAGAGGGAGACTGCTCTTGGTGGTAATGTAACAGTGTATCTTCTGAGTCAGGATAAAAGGGTTATCTATGGAAATTTTGTGCGATATCAGTCAATTCCAATAAAAAAATTCTATAACAGTAATGAGGATTTTTATGAAGAACTGGAATTCTATTCTGTGGCAGAACGAATCTTTAATAGTGATAATATGTTGATTCAAGTGGAGTCGAACCAGCAAGAGGACGTTCTGGATGAGATGTCACCAGAAGAGATTGAGGCATACTTTGAATCAGAAGAATATCCTAATGAAGACGAGATTGAAATAGATATGGATGATGTCTCACATGTTTCTTTTCTGGAGGATATGGAATCCTTTGAATTTGTAACAGATGAGATTATTTATTATGAGAAAAAGATTACGCTGGCGGATGGAAGCAATTATATTCTCTTATTCGGAAAAGCACTTACCGTCTCCGGAAGAACAATGCAGCAGACAATTTATCTGATTATTATATATGTTGCTGTTTTGCTGATCATGTGGATAATATCAATTTTGCAGGCGATTGCAAGGGCAGATGATTACAGACGATTATTAAAAGTCGCTTATTTTGATTCATTAACGAAGATGATTAATCGTACGCGATTTGAATTGGAAGCAAAGAAATTACTGAAGCGGAGAAAACAACGTAATTATGCATTTATTGTAGTGGATATTGTTCGCTTTAAGGTGTTCAATGATTTTTATGGGGAGGCTTCCAGCCGTGATTTACTTATTCAATTGGGGAATGTATTAAAGAAAGAAACCAAGCGATACGAACTGGTTGCAAAAGATCGGGATGATATTTTTCTTCTCTTATGGATTTGTGATACACCGGAGCTTTTAAGAGAACGGATTCGTAACATGGATAGTAACCTTCAGACAATATTTAGCGAAAAATCAGTAAAATTCCGTTATGGAATTTATCGAGTACAGGATTATAAACAGGAAATTGTTCGTATGGTGAACTTTGCCAATATAGCGAGTGAACGCGTGGCGAACGAAAGTAATGGAATCATGGCGAGCTTTGATGAAAAGCAATGGGAAGAAATGCGAAGAGAGAAAGAACTTGAGAATGCCATGGAGGAAGCCCTCAAAAAGAGAGAATTCGTTGCATATTTGCAGCCCAAATATCTTGCGGATGGTTCTAAGGTTGGTGGGGCAGAGGCTCTGGTTCGATGGAAGTCTTCGAAGTTTGGATTCATTTCCCCAGGACAGTTTATTCCGTTGTTTGAGAAAAATGGTTTCATTATGAAACTGGATAATTATATGTTGGATGCAGTCTGCAGGGCACAACGTAAATGGCTGGATGAAGGCAGAGAACTGATAACGATTTCTGTAAATATCTCCCGTGTTCATTTGCTTGTACCTGAATTGGTAGATGATATTATCACAACAGTAGACTGCTATCAGCTTCCACACAATTGTATAGAACTGGAACTGACAGAAAGTGCGTTTTTTGATAATAAAGAAGTATTGATTAACACAATTCACAGGTTGCAGGCAGCAGGATTTGAAGTATCAATGGACGATTTTGGCTCCGGATATTCTTCGCTGAATTCTTTAAAAGATTTGCCGCTGGATGTAATTAAACTGGATTGTGAGTTCTTTAGAGACTCTGTCGATATGGCAAGGGGCGAGACCATTGTCAGAGACACAATTGAAATGGCAAGAGACCTGAATATGCGAATTGTTGCAGAAGGAATTGAGAAGAAGGAACAGGTTGTGTTCCTGAACAAAGCGGGATGTGATTTGATTCAGGGCTTTATATTTGCCAAACCGATGCCAATTGATGATTTTGAAAAGATGGTTTATCAAACAGAGAACAAAGATAAATAAATAGCTTGTATACTTGAAGAATGCTGAATATATTTACTACGGAAGGATGGGTACAAGATGGGAGAAGAATTCACGGAAAAAGAGAAGGACATTACAGAAGATGGTGGAGTTCCGGGAACTGCACAGATTCGTAAACTGACATCATATATGTCCACAATGGAATTGCTGGAAACTGCAGCGAAGATGGCAACAGAAGGCTATGACAAGAAGCTGTTCAGTATACTTTCGCGCGTGTATACGGAGAAGAAAAGCTTTCAGGGGGCATATGAAGCGCAGATGGAACCGTATGTTCTGATGATACAGAATTCCAGTGTCCCTTCCGAGTATAAAATGCAGACTTATACCTCCTTTGGATTGCCGCAGGAATTGCTGCCAAAGAGAGAAGTGATTCTCAATTGGCTGGAGAACTGTTCCGGTAGACGAATGAATATTGCTGCTTATTTTATTGAAGCGTATCAATTGGAAGCGGAATTGTATCGTGAAATTATGTTGAATAAAGCCTTATTCAAAATGTTTTTACGTGTGGTAAATGTAGATACGATATTACGTTTATATGAGGTTCTGATACAAAAGGAAAATAAAGAATGCATTACTGGTGCGATACGCCAGTTGCAAAATGGAAAAAGACATTTTAATTACACCAAGAGAGGGCTTGTCTTAAAGGTAACAGAGGAAGCATTTGCTTCAAAGGAGGTATTTTTTACAACCAAATTATTGTTTTGTCTGGCCTTTGATGTTCCGAAAGAAGTTCTTCCCTGTACGAAGGACTTATATAAGATTATAAAAATATCGATTAACTATGAAGAGAAGATCACGAAGGAATTTGTGAAGAAATACAAACTTGATTTTGACTGTTCTGATCTTGCACTATGCAGATACTATCTGGGCAATAAAAAAGCAGTAAAAGAGAAAACGCTGGTATTACGTTTTGCTTCGCATCTGGTTCAAATTCCTGATACGAGGGAAAAAGACAAGCTTTTACATGGAGCGTTTAAACGTGGCGGAATGTTCCGTATGTATGCAGGATGCATGCAGGATGGTGGCGTGATTGAGGAGAAGCAAAGACGCTTTCATTATTCTGAAGAAGAGATTGCATGGGTAAAAACATTGCCGGGCTTATCCAAGGAAGCAGCAGAATAGTTTCATGAGGAAACATGGAATATGAATACAGAAAAGAGATTACAATCAGAAAAGAAGAATCAAAAATGGGCCGATATTATTCTTGGCCTTTTTGTTGTATTGACATTTCTGATTATCACATATTCCAGCAGAGATAAGCAATCCTATTTTGAAGACGGGATAAGAACTTTTAATACCGGTTGGAAACAGGATTATAGCGAGTTCATGGATAGCAATATTTCCAATTCCATGGTCTTACCGATCAAGGTGACGAATCATAGAACAGATGGTGTTCATATGACCAATACGATTCCCGAAGGTGTTTCAGAAGGAGAATATATATTCGTCAGTGGATATCATCAGGATATGCAGGTCTGGATAGAGGGTAGACTGGTTGAGAATTATAGCAATATAGAGACAAGATTATTTGGTCTAACCTCAGCAAGTGTCACAATTATGGTTCCGCTATGTCCGGAGGACAGTGGAAAAAAGATTGAAATAGTGTACTCGAGTTATTATGAATCTTTTGAATGTACAATTCGTGAAGTTATGATTGGAACACAATCACAATTTTATGGTTATTTATTAAAGAACTTTGGAGGAGACCTTTACTTTGGACTTATCTTTATTGTAATCGGAATTTTATGGGTTATCTTTTATATATTTATCTACATAAGAGGAAAAAGAAAAACAAATGTTATCTATCTGGGATGCTTTGCTATTATGATTGGATTCTGGGCGCTGTTTAATTCCAGAATGAGGCAATTTTATCTAAGTGATGTCTTCATGGCAGATAAAATGAGCTATCTTCTCATGGCAAGTTTTGTGATTCCATGTATGAAATTCATCAATGGAAGGCAACAGAAGCGTTATCAAAAAGGTATATATGCGATTTGTTACTTGATGACAGCGAATGCGATGATGATGTTGTTGCTGGATATTCTGGGAATTGTTGATATGGCTGTTTCACAAAAATCTACGCATTTTCTGATCCTAATTGCAAGCTGCTATACCATTGCTACTATGCTGATCGATCTGTATCGGGGATATTGGTGTGAGATGGCTGAAGCTATGATTGGTCTTCTTGTTCTGACCTGTTGTGCATTGCTGAAGGTTGCAACAATTTTCGTGATCGGAGTTGATTCTGAGATAACGAATATGTTTCTTTATATGGGCGGAGTTTTTATGGTTATGGTTATGTGGGTTGGAAACATCAAGTCCTGGATGGATTGGGAGAAGCAAACGCAGATTGCATTACAGACGAGTGAGATTAAGAGTGAATTTCTGGCAAATATGTCTCATGAGATTAGAACTCCTATCACGGCTGTGCTGGGTATGAATGAGCTGATATTGCGAGAAAAAGATTTATCCACAGCGAAGGGCTATGCTGTGAAGATTAAAAACGCGGGTGCAATATTGTTATCTATTGTAAATGATATTTTGGATTATTCCAAGATAGAGGCCGGCAAGATGAAGCTCATGGAAACAGAGTATAGTGTTGTTCATTTACTGAATGATGTTGTAAGTATGGTGAAAATTAAATTAGATGGCAAAGACCTGGAATTTAAGACACAGATTGATGAGACAATTCCCAAAATGCTTTATGGAGACGGAATGAAGCTACAGCAGATTCTGATTAATCTGTTAGGTAATGCAGTGAAATATACGAAGAAAGGTCAGATAACTTTAAAGATTCAGTTGATTCAGCCAGAAGCAGCGGCATTGAGAATCAGTGTAGCTGATACCGGAATTGGAATACGGGAGGAAGAAATTAGCAAACTGAGTGAATCTTTTACACGGCTGGATGAAAAGAGCAATTATGGGATTCAGGGTACTGGCTTGGGTATGAGCATTACCATGAAGTATTTGCAGATGATGGGAAGTTCGCTTGAGGTTAAGAGCATATATGGTAAAGGTTCAGAATTTTCATTTGAAGTGATTCAGAAAGTTGTGGACTCAACTCCGATAGGAAATTATGAACGGGAGTATAAACGCTTAGGAGAGAATTATCTTGAGAGCGGAGCAAGCTTTATTGCACCACAGGCCAGAGTGTTGGTTGTTGATGATAATGAAATGAATCTGGAGGTTATTACCGGCTTGCTAAAAGATACCGAGATTCAGGTTACTGCTGTTGACCGTGGATTTAAGGCAGTAGAACTGTTCCGTTCTTATTCCTATGATCTGGTATTGTTGGATCATCGTATGCCTGGAATGGATGGAATAGAGACACTTCAGAAGCTGCGAAGTATTGAAGACAGAAAGCTGCGTAAGACACCAATGATTGCACTTACTGCCAATGCCTTATCGGGTGCACTAAAGATGTACATTGAAAAAGGATTTTGTGATTATTTATCTAAGCCAATCGACATTGAAGAACTTGAGCGAACTCTGGTTAAGTATTTACCGGCAGATATGATTACAATCATAGCAAATACGAAAACTAAGTCAGATAAAGCAAAGAATGTCTTCGTAATGCAGGATGCGAAAGCAGAAAATGATAGAATGTTGATAGAAGAATTTCTCGTGAAATATGGAATCAATGTAAAGGATGGGTTGCGTTATCTTGCGGGAAGAGCAGATAAATATAAAGTGGCTTTAGCAGCTTATGTTAAATATGATAAAGGCAGAAGAAAGCATTTAGAACAGCTGATCAATGATAATGATATTGAAAATTATACAATCGAGATACATGCATTAAAAAGCAATGCAAAAGCAATTGGTGCCAATAATCTTGCTGAAATCGCATGGCGTCAGGAGCAGAGCGGCAAAGAGAAAAATATGGAGTACATAATCGGTGACTATGATATTCTGATTACAGAAATGGATCTGATCATTCAGGGAATTACGGAGCTGCTTAACAGCAACTTGCTGACAGAGCAGAGTGATAAGGAACAACCAGAAGAACCACCGATGGTCATGGAGCAACATAAGCAATTGAAGGTTACAAAGATAAAAGATGATACGCTGAAAAAGCAGGAGTCTGAAGTTGTACATATGATTATGAATTATGACAGAAAGGCAGCAATGACATTGCTGTCAGTTATGCTTGAAAGAGTACAGGGAAATCGTCAGGAAGTGGAAAGATACGAGAAGATATACCAATATTTAGACGAGTTTGAATTTGAAGAAGCAATGGAAGTAATAATGGGAATAGCAAAATAGTAACTACAAAAAAGGAGCGAGAAAATGGGGGCAGAGATGAACGAAAAGAACTTGGAAGCAATACAGAGAAAACTATATGACATTGAGTTTACATCGGTATACGTTTTGGATATTGAAACGAAAAATTTAATCGTGGTAAAGAACCTAGTGGAGGAATTACCGGGACGAAATGGTGAAGTGTTTCCTTATAGGAAGCATATTGATGTGCTTTTGAGAGATTTTCTTGTTCAAGATGATGAGGAGGATGCTGCAAACGATTTCATTCTGGAAAATATATTATTATCGTTAAAGAAAGAAGAGAAGGTTATTTTCTCACATTCTATGATATATGGCGGCAGACTGCATCGTTTCCGTTGGGATTATTGCTATAAAGATGAAACCAAAAAGGAACTTATAATTGTTCGAATTGATATTACAGAATTTTTCATGCGTTCCTATCGATTACAGACGGATTTGACAGAGCAGTTAATGAAAGAGAAAGCAGCAAGTATTGCGAAGTCTGAATTCCTTTCAACAATGAGTCATGATATTCGAACTCCATTGAATGCAATTTTGAATATGTTGCAACTGACCAGAGATGATTTTCTGGGAATTGGTGAGGGGGATGTATTAGAGGATCTGGATAAGATAGACATTGCCAGCACATTTCTGCTGGGATTGCTTAATGATGTACTCGATATGTCTTCCATTGAAAACGGACAGATGGAATTATTGCCGGATGTGTATGAATTTGCTGAATTTGTCAGTTATATTGACTGTATTTTTGAGACCTTATGTCATGAGAAAAAGATATCATTTATCTGCGACTATGGAAAGACCGACTTTGCTATATATGCAGATAAAATTCGCTTTACTCAGATATTTTTCAATGTCCTGTCTAATGCCGTAAAATATACGCCGGAGGGCGGAAGCATTTCCTTTAGGCTGTATGACAATGAGGTTATAAAGAATAAATTATATTGGAAGATGGAAATTAGTGATACAGGGTGTGGAATGAGTGAAGAGTTCCAACAGAAAATGTTTCTGCCATTTGAACGGGAGAAGAAGACGGAGCATGCATACGAAGGAGCTGGGCTGGGCTTACCAATAGTTAAGAAAATTGTGGATCTGATGGGAGGTACGTTGGATATTTCAAGCAAGGAAGGGCTGGGTACTACCGTGACAATCAGTCTGCATGCCACGATTGCAACAGATGCACAGATTGAGGAATACCGAGAGCGTGTAGGTGAGAAGCTGGAAGGTGTTCCGTTAGCCGGAAAGACGGTTCTGATTGTGGAAGACAATGAAATGAATATGATAGTGTTAACAAGAATGCTTCGACGTGAACAAATGCTGATTAGAGAAGCCTGGAATGGAAAAGAAGCATTAGAAATGTTTGAAGCAAGTGCTGTTGATAGTATTGACCTTATTCTAATGGATATTCGAATGCCTATTATGAATGGGTATGATGCAACAAGAGCAATCAGAAGTATGGACCGATCGGATGCAAAGAGGATACCAATCCTGGCGCTGACTGCGGATGGATTTATCGAAGATAGAACATTGTCGCGCGAGGCCGGAATGGATGATCATCTGTGCAAGCCTGTAAATGCAAAGCAACTATGCGGAACAATACAAAAGCATTTAAAAAAGATAGAGAGATGATGAGGACATGCCAGTACAAACATATCGTTATGAGACACATTTACACACTTCGCAAGGAAGTGCCTGCGCAGCTGCTTCTGGTAAAATGATGGCAATTGCATGTAAAGAAGCCGGTTATAGTGGAATTATGGTTACGGATCATTTTTATTACGGAAATACTGCCGTGGCGAGAACACTGAATTGGGAAGACTGGGTTGAGTTATTTGCCAAAGGATATGAGCAGGCCAAAAGTACTGGTGATGAGATTGGATTGAAGGTGTTCTTTGGCTGGGAAGCAGATTATGACGGGACTGAATTCCTGATCTATGGACCAGATAAGCAATGGTTACTCACGCATCCGGAGATTCGTGATGCTTCTATTTTGGAACAGTATCAAATGATTACGCAGGCTAACGGCTTAATCATTCAGGCGCATCCCTTTCGAAAAGCTGAGTATATCAAGAAAATCCGATTATTTCCGGAATATGTACATGGGGTGGAAGGAATCAATGCGACACACAGTAGTCCGATGAGTCAGCATCATGTTCAACCGGAAGCTAACACAAAAGCAATTGAGTACGCGAACCAATATCATCTTCCAATTACTTCAGGTTCAGATGTTCATAATACGATTATGCTTGGAGGAGGAATTGAAACAAAAGAGCCATTGGAAACCGTGGCAGACTATGTTGAATTGATTAAAAAGAAAGGTGACTATTCGTTACTTGGATAGCAGAATTAAAAAACAGCATTGATGGATGCTGTTTTTTAGTCTCTATGATGGTTTACGAAGTATAGTGGTATGGAATTATACTTTATGTTTTCCGTGAACAAAACTGATTAGGCATGCAACTCCAGAGAATAGGACAAATGCGGATAATAACCAAAAGATTGTGGTGGATTCTCCGGTTTGAGCAGAAGTAGTTACTGTAGTGCTTGTCACGACAGTATTTTGACTGGCCGTTGTAGTTATAGCAGAGGAATCAGCTGCTGAACCATTAGAGGCAGCAAGTCTTGGCGTTGTGACTTCAATCTCAAGCCCAGACGGATTGGCATTTGAAGCAGGTGGCGGTGTTACTGTAGTAGAAGCTGCCGGTGTCTGAGATGAAGTATTGTTACTATTTGTATTGTTGTTGCTGCTGTTATTGTTGTTATTGCTGTTGTTTGCACTGTTTGTATTGTTATTACCAGAAGCAGCAGGCGTCGTAGCCGGAGCTGTTGATGGAGCTACAGACGGTGCAGTAGATGGTGTTATCGAAGGGCTCATTGAAACCGGAGTCGTCGAAGCCGGATCTGTAGCCGGAGTTGTCGAAGCCGGAGTCGTTGAAGCCGGAGTTGTTGAAGCAGGAGCTGTTGAAGCAGGAGTTGTAACCGTAGTAGCTGCGGAAGGTTCTACGGAGGCAGGTGTGAAACCGTTTGGATTAATTGCATTATATGGATAGAAGTGTGCTTCCGCACCATTAAAATCAACACTGTCTGCGATTACATTACCCTCAAAGTTACCACATTTTTCATTTTCAACAATATGTGCTTGTGGAGCAACAATATGACCACTCTGTGTGTCTAAGTTAATCGTTCCGGTTGCGTCAGGAAAATTCCAAATGAATTTCATGCCAGAACTGCAGATTTGACCTGAGGATTCAGAAGACTTTAATGCCTGCGCAAAACCAATGTTATCAGTTGTACGAACACCGATGATTCCTGAGTTAGGTTGGGCACCGTTAAAATCAAGAGAAATATCGGAGTCATTGATACCGGTTATAGAAATAACATATTCATCGTTCGTAACATCTGCAAGAGAAACACCGTTAATCACGATATTTGAGATGTTTAGCTTCTGGAAAATCTCATAAGGAATGGAGATATTATGAGATCCGTCAGGAAAATAGAGATACAGAAACATGGTGTCCTGTTGCAGCTCATAAGCGTCAGTTTTATCACCGATTGAAAGATCGTTTGGAATGATACAGGTGGCATTGTCTTTAAGATTCACTGATTCGTTTATTAAACGTGTAAATGCAGTGTCAAAGTTAAGGAAAGAAGTGGAATCATTGATACAGATTGCGTTTCCACCCGGTTGAACATAAAGGGCATTATTCTCGCAACTGTTATAATACATCCAGTTACATCCCCCATCTGCCACCGACAGAAAATCTTGAAAGCAAGGTGCAAAGGAAAGATTTTCAATATGATTAATGTAAGAGGGAGCGTTACCGCCGTTACCAATGGTAGAGGTGGTATTAGCAGTACCACCGACTGCGATGGCACCAACCGTGTGTCCGGTACCAGTCCAGTCACCTCGGACAAAATACTGATAATCACTTAGAATGTTGCTAATTGTATAGGGTTTACCATAAACATCAGCGGCCTGTGAGGTTAACAGGTTAAGATTTCCCATAAATAGAACAAGAACTAATCCAATGGAAAGGATGGTTTATAATATACCCATAAGGGTGGACACTTTCAATTCTTGAACCCCACCCTTTAGACAGATTCAAAA
>JAKQFQ010000210.1 GCA_029558315.1 Bacillota bacterium | reverse complement strand
AGAGCTGCAGTACTCGCCAAAGATATGACCCGGATAGCGGATGATCAGGCCGCGAGAGCAGTTTTAGTTTTAGCCGCCGCCCATTTGCAGCAGTGGGCTGAGGATACAGGAAAAAATGTGACGCTGGATATGCTTTATCCTGCGTTTTTAGAGATAGCATATCATAACCATTTACATTTGTTCTATGGGGGAGATCAGGAACGCTTTAACGAAGATCTAGGTATTATCAAAAATGATATTGAGGCAGCGGAAAAACGAAATAAGAAATTAAAATATGACAGAATTATACGTGACTTCAAGAATAAGCCAGGACTCTTTTCCGAGCAACTCCTGAAAAATCTCTGCTCACCGTTCAGATCTCTGACAAATCTCGGGCTGGGTTGGTTAGAGCCCTCTGACGAGGATGATATTACAGAATGTGTTGAATCACTTAATGAACATGGCGTCAAGATATCTGAAGAAGAGTTTATTGCCCTCTTTGCTGCCTGGGCCCATTACAATTGTACAAATACATTCGCCATTGGAAACCAAATTTCGGACCAAATACGGTTCAATATCGCCAATCGTACATTCGGTAAATTCGGTGTGCAAGAAAAAGACCTACAGAAATTACCATTCAAACTCAGAAAAATTCTAAAAGAAAAATATACTCAGGAACAGATAGATTGGATTGCATCTATACTATCTACAACATTCCTTAGTCGCGGAAGTGGTGAGGAAGAGGGAAAGTACTACCTCAATTTAGATAAAATCATGTTAAAGTTCAAGGGAGAACACAGGTGGCACCGCTGTAGAACTTGCTCAGACATTTTCCCATATACTCTACTCAGAAAATGTGCACATTGTGGTTCACCGGATATCTGTGAGATGAGTGATGGAGATCTTGAACGATACAAGTTCTGGAGAGATCCTATTCTTGATGCAATCGATGAGGAGTCCGGGGCATCAATTCGTACCATTAACACAGAGGAACATACAGCACAACTCTCTTACAAAGATCAGCGGGATGAAATCTGGTCCACGACAGAAAATTACGAGATGCGATTCCAGAATCTGCTGACAGACGATGAACTCCCAATAGACGTATTGAGTTGTACAACAACGATGGAAGTCGGCATTGATATCGGTTCTTTGACCGCCATTAGCCTTCGAAATGTTCCCCCAATGCGGCAAAACTATCAGCAGAGAGCGGGACGTGCGGGAAGACGCGGAACCTCGATTTCAACGATTGTCACTTATGCTCATAATGGTCCCCATGACAGTTGGTACTTCCAACATCCTGACCAAATCATTTCGGGAGATGCTGGTAGTCCATGGATTGATGTAGATAATGTCAC
>JAKQFQ010000204.1 GCA_029558315.1 Bacillota bacterium | reverse complement strand
TAAAGAATAATGGGGTTAGTTTAAACTTAGTTTAGACCCCAACATCATTTTTATTGCAGTATATATAATCGAACATGGAATGCAACCCTGGAGATATATCATTGCCTGGTTGACCGGATTCTTACTGATTAACAGCCATATGTGGTATATTGTAGAGATTGCTTTATTCTATACCTTATTCTTTGTACTTTTTAGATTTGTTAAGAAAGAATGGCTTGCAACTTTGCTTATGGGTATTGCAATTGCAGCATTTACTGTTGGATCTTTGCTGCTTGGACATGGTATGTTCTGGTTCCAGGGGGAATGGTGGTTTAATACCAGTTTTGTATTTTTTCTCGGTATTTTGTTTGCCAGACATAAAAATGGAATCATGGAATGTTTGCGTCGATTCTATGCGTTCTGGTTAATTGCAGCATCTGTAGGATTCGTCCTGCTATACCGTACGACGAACTATTTCCTTCAGGAATATAGTTACTATACAGAGACTGAGACCGGTATGGGATATGCAGATAAATTCCGTTGCCTTGGTGTTCAGCTTCCGATGGTTATTGTGTTTATGCTGTTGATAATATTGATTGGCATGAAGCTTCGTTTTAAGAATCCTGTCATGGATTTCCTTGGGAAGATATCACTGGAATTGTATTTGATTCATAATCTGTTTATTGACATACTATCCTTTATTAAAGGATCGGCAATGTATTGCCTGGCTGTTGTTGTCTGTTCCATTATCGCAGCAACATTGTTACATAGGTTGGACACAATAATTATGTGTAAAATAGCTAAAAAGCCGGTTCCCGCTATTGTATGGCCAACTATTCCATGGAGAGAGACTCTTGCAACAATTAGATTAAAGATTCGTTTATGTTTCCAATATACAAGACGTCATCCGTGGAAAGTAACAGTTAATATTTTCAGAACAGTGATTTGTATTGGATTATGTATCATGGCATTGTATCCAATCTACACAATGTTCATAAATTCAACAAGAACGTCTTACAGTATTATTCATGGCGGAGCGCTTTTGCCGGAAGGACATTTCTTCGAGAATTACAGATATGCTGATTACTATGTGAATCTTGGAACTAATGCAGATGGCAGTAGTAGTACTTTGTATTCTGCGATTGCTTACTCCTGTATTATCACAGGAGGCAACTGTCTCCTGGCCACTTATTTTGGCAGCTTATGTGCCTATGGATTCGAGTTTTATAAGTTTAAAGGGAAATCATTTCTATGGAAATGTGTCGTAGCATCCCTGATGTTAGCGCCGATTGCGGGAGTTGTTGGATTTTTGAAAGTTGTCATCGCCCTGCATATGTATGATACTTGCATTCCTCTAATCTTGATGGGTGCGGCAACTCCGGCAACGGCATACTTTATGAGGATGTATTTAAGAACACAGCATTTAAATGAAATGGTAGAAGCTGCAAGAATAGATGGCTGCAGAGAATGGAGCATCTATAACCGTATTATACTTCCGGTCATAAAACCTGCAATTATGTTACAGATTATTATGACATTTGCAACCAGCTGGAACAATACAATCTACCAGAACATCATTCTCCTGGACACTAGGAAAAAGACTATAGCAACCTCTCTGCTCCTCCTTGTTGGTAACAACGGTGGCAGTAGTAATCCGGTTGTTTATACCGTACTTCTGCTTATGACAGTACCGCCATTAGTTGTCTATATCATCTGTTCTCCGGGTATTATGGCAGGTGTAACTTTGGGCAGTGTAAAGGAATAAGAAAAAGTAATAAAAAAAGTAATAAAAGAGACGCCATGATGGCGTCTCTATTCTTTATCTTCTATATATTTGGTCAGTGTACTGAAACGTTCCTGATAGATAATCTGGAGAAGTTTGTCGAGTTGAGTGATGGAGTGCTTTAACTGTTCAATGGTGATAAGGCCGGCTTCAAGTGCGGTAACCATTTCATCGAGATCGACAACTTTAACGGAACGATCAGGGTAGATAATAACATCGGTTAGAAGGTCAACGACGACTAGCTTATTCGTGCTTTCGTCATATTCGTAATCTACAATATCACAATACCAATAAAGCAAAGAGCCATCGGCACGGTAGAACTTACTGACTTTATAACCTTCTTTTAAAAAATAGCAGGAATAGCCGTGATGCAAGTCTTTCTTAGGCTTTAGGGCATTCCACTTCGTTAATATAATATCTTCGTTACATTCTAAAATGATATCATCTTTCAGTAGAATACATTCTTCCGGTATCAGACGCTTGCGATATAGGATCGGTTTGGTCATTCGTATCTCCTTTTGGCAATGCCATAAGTGCTATCAAATAAGACAATGTGTTATTACTCAAAATCATATTCTTTGCTATGCAAAATGTCAAATAAAATGAAGGAAAAAATCTTGCCATAATATAATGAGAACAAAACCTTTTTCCACTAGACATATTTGCGGAAAATGGTTATAATTCAATAGATGAAAAGTAGGCAAAGGAAAGGTGAATGAATGAGACACCATCAGAGAGGGTAAGAAGTATATATGAATTCCAGAGGTAGGAAGAAGCAGAAAGACCGGCAAACAACAGTTAAGATGCTTGCTTTGGTCTCTCAATTTGGTATTAGTATGCTTGTTCCCACTTTTTTGTGCTTTTTTCTGGGCATGTATCTGGATCGATTTTTTGGAACCTCTTTCCTGATTGTCATTTTCTTTTTTATTGGCGCACTTGCGGGATTCCGTAATGTGTATATTCTTGCGAAACGTTCAATGGAAACACCAAAGGATCATGAGAATGAAAAATAAATGGAAACTTAACAGCACCTTGTGTGAACTGTTACTTGGAATCTTCATATTTGGCATTCTGTGTGAGGTGGTATTGCTTATTTTCCTGGAAGATAAACTATATTACAGCATTGGACTTGGCATTGGAATCATTGTAGCCGGCTTGATGGCAGTGCATATGAACTATACACTGAAGCAGGCACTGGAATATGATGAACGGAATGCAAACAAGAAGATAGTACAATCTATGATTCTGAGATATACCGGTGTACTGCTGATTCTGGCGGGAACGGCGATGCTTAATTTTGCAAGCCCGTTGACACTGTTTCTTGGGGTTATGGGACTTAAGATTTCTGCCTATCTTCAACCGTTTACCCATCGGCTGACAGAGAAGATTAGTAAGGAAGAAACAGAATAAAATCTTGTACGAGGAGGTGAAAATATGGGAGCAAATATCCTGTTATCCTCGGAAGACCTGGGGTTCATGATAAAAGGAGTTTTTTCTTTTTATATTGGAGATACCCAAGTCTGGATAACAACCACACATGTGTGTCTGCTGATTATTATCATTATGCTGACAATATTCTCCGTGTGTGCAAAGAGAACGATGAAAAGTGCCTCAGAAGTACCGGGAACCTTTCAAAATATTATTGAAATGTGTGTAGAGATGCTGGATAACATGATTAAGAATGTTATGGGAAAGAATGCAACGAAATTTCTCAACTACATCGGAACATTGTTTATCTTTATCATGATCAGTAATATTTCCGGTCTGTTAGGACTTCGACCACCAACTGCTGATTATGGCGTAACGTTTCCGCTTGGTGTAACAACCTTTGCATTGATTACGTTTAATAAGTTTAAACATCAGAAGGTGAAGGGTGTAATCAAAGGTTTATGCGAGCCGTGGCCGTTCTGGTTACCAATCAATTTAATTGGTGATTTCGCCGTGCCGATTTCCCTGTCGTTGCGTCTGTTTGCCAATGTATTGTCTGGTACCATCATGATGGCATTGGTATATGGCCTGTTAAGTGCAGTTGCTTATGTATGGCCGGCTGTATTGCACGTATATTTCGATATGTTCTCAGGAGCAATCCAGACGTATGTATTCTGTATGCTGACAATGACGTATGTGTCAGATGCAATAGGTAATGAGTAAATAATTTAATTTATTTTAAGGAGGATTTCATAATGTTTAATCAAGAGTTTATTTTAGGATGTTCCGCAATTGGTGCGGGTCTCGCAGTAATCGCAGGTATTGGACCTGGTGTTGGACAGGGTATCGCAGCCGGACATGCTGCTGCAGCAGTAGGAAGAAATCCGGGAGCAAAGGGAGAGATTACTTCTACCATGCTTCTTGGTCAGGCCGTAGCAGAGACCACAGGTCTTTACGGACTTCTTGTTGCAATGCTTCTGTTATTCGTTAAACCGTTATTGCCGTAAGCGAAAGTCTCTATAAAATATTCAGGAAAGGAGGCTTTCAAGCTTGAATATAGGAATTAATATGCTGTTAAGTGGTGTGGAAGGATATGAACGTCTTTTCGATCTGGATTTACAGCTCTTATCCGATTCGGTGTTAACACTGATAGCGGTATTTGCGCTGTTTTTGATCTTATCCTACAATCTGTTCAATCCGGCAAGAAAAATGTTGGAAGATCGTAAGAATCGAATTCAGAATGACATTTCAACCGCACAGAGTGACAAAGAAGCTGCACTTGCAATGAAAGAAGAGTATGAAGGCAAGCTTAAGGATATTGATAAAGAAGTTGATCAGATCTTAAGCGATGCGCGTCAGAAGGCACTTGCCAATGAACATAAAATTATCGAAGAAGCAAGAGAAGAAGCAGCAGGCATCATCCAGAGAGCAAATGCGGAAGCAGAACTTGAAAAGAAACGTGTTGTGGATGAGGTGAAACAGGAAATGATATCCATAGCATCTTTGATGGCCGGAAAAGTGGTATCTGCCAATATTGACACTACCATTCAGGACAGCTTAATCGATGAGACATTGAAGGAAATAGGTGACAGCACATGGCTAAGCTAATTTCAGGAACCTATGGCGAAGCCTTGTTTTCATTAGCAGTAGAAGAGAACAAAGTGGATCAGTTCTATGAAGAAGTACTGACACTGAAAAAGATCTTTGATGAGAATGAAGATTTCTTCAGATTGATGAATCACCCAAAAATCATGAAGGAAGAAAAGATAGAAGTTCTCGAGAAGGTATTTCAGGATCGGATCAGCAGGGAACTGACAGGATTTTTTGTTCTGATTCTTCAGAAAGATCGTTACAATGAAATTGACGGAATTCTGAATTACTTTATTGCGAAGGTAAAAGAGCATAAAGGAATCGGTACTGTGTATGTTACATCAGCTGTAGCCTTAAAGGATCAACAGAAACAGGAAATCGAAAAGAAGCTGTTAGACACAACATCCTATCGTCAGGTGGAAATGCATTATGCAGTTGATACATCCCTGATTGGCGGATTAGTGATTCGAATTGGAGATCGTGTTGTTGACAGCAGTATACGTACGAAACTTGGAGGACTGACCAAAGAACTTGCAGACCTTCAGATAAGTTAAATAAATCAAGAAAGGTGCGAAAAGATCCATGAATTTAAGACCAGAAGAAATAAGTTCGGTGATTAAGGATCAGATCAAGAGATATGCTGACAAGCTGGAAGTATCCGATGTGGGTACAGTTATTCAGGTTGCCGACGGTATCGCTCGTGTGCACGGCTTACAAAATGCAATGCAGGGAGAACTTCTTGAGTTCCCCGGCGAAGTATATGGAATGGTACTCAACCTCGAAGAGGATAATGTTGGTGCGGTTTTACTTGGTAGCCAAAGAAATATTAACGAAGGCGACACAGTTAAGACCACAGGACGAGTTGTAGAAGTACCTGTAGGCGATGCAATGATTGGACGAGTTGTGAATTCTCTTGGACAGCCGATTGACGGTAAAGGTCCCATCACAACCACAAAGTATCGTAAGATTGAACGTGTGGCATCCGGTGTTATCACAAGACAATCTGTTGATACACCGCTTCAGACAGGTATCAAAGCGATCGATTCCATGGTACCCATCGGAAGAGGTCAAAGAGAGTTGATTATCGGAGACAGACAGACCGGTAAGACAGCAATCGCAATTGATACTATCATTAACCAGAAGGGTCAGAACGTAAAATGTATCTATGTAGCAATCGGACAGAAGGCGTCTACCGTAGCTACCATTGTTAAGACCTTAGAAGAATTTGGGGCTATGGCCTATACGACCATTGTTGCTTCTACAGCTTCCGAGCTGGCTCCCCTGCAGTACATTGCTCCGTATGCCGGATGTGCAATCGGAGAAGAATGGATGGAGAACGGAGAAGA
>JAKQFQ010000195.1 GCA_029558315.1 Bacillota bacterium | reverse complement strand
AAAGTAATGGGTTGGAATTCAACCACCGGCATAATGGAGGAAACCGGCGAGACCGTCAGCATCTATACCGTTGCCAGGTCAATGACGCTGGACAATTTCACCAAGTTGTTTGATGAGTACCTGAATTTGGGAGGGAAACAGTACAGGGAGGGACAGATTATTGGGCAGAAACTGCGCTATACCCACCGATCCCTGCAGCGTCTGGCGATCTGCTTCGCCTTCGGGATCATCGCTGGACTTTCTGAGCAGGAGTACACCGATGCCCGTAACGAGACCGCAATTGAGACCGCGAAGAAGGTCAAACAGATGATCGACCAGGGAGAACTCCCCTTCGGTTTGTACATCTGAAAAACAACTATCACCAGGATTATGAACAGGGACAGGTTTCGGTCTGTCCCTGCTCTCTTTTCTATAAGGAGGAAGAAATGACCGCACAAATCACATCCAATGATCTGCAGCAGAAGATCCAGGGGTACTTGGAGGTTCTAGCGCTAGAAACTGATCAGGCGAGGAAGTCTGAGGAGATGCAGAGGTACCTCGATTTCGTTGCCAAATTCCACCAATACAGTCCAAGCAACATCTTCCTGATCATGCTGACCAGACCTGATGCCACCCATGTGGCAGGTTATCAGGCATGGAAGAAGATGGGCAGATTCGTGAGGAAAGGAGAGAAAGGCATTCCCATCTTTGCCCCGATGGTCCACAAGGAAGACCCCGACAAAGAAGATTCACCGAAGGTACTGAGTGGCTTCCGGGTCGTGTATGTCTTCGATGTCTCACAGACAGATGGAGACCCATTACCTCCAATGCCTGACTGGAAGAGTCCGGAGAAGAATGCTGAGTTGAATGAGAAGTTGATTCGCTTTGCTGAGAGTAGGGGGATAACAATCACATTCAAAGAGCTGCATGGCGAGACACAGGGAGTATCCAAAGGTGGTGCCATTGAGATCTCTCCTAATGCAGGAACAAAGACGCTGATCCATGAGATTGCGCATGAGTTGATGCATCAATGCGAGAATAATTTGGATAGAGAAGTATGTGAATTAGAAGCTGAAAGCGTAGCATATATCGTATCTAGGTATTTTGGGATTAATCATCTTAATAGTGCAACTTATATTGCATTGTACGAGCTAAGTTCAAAGGATTTCAAAGAATCCTGCGAAAGGATACAAAAAAATGTACAAACGATTATTGAGTATTTGCTTTTTCCCTCATAATCAATTAATAAATATAATAGTTAATTGATCCTACTAATAAAAAAACCATTGGGCAATGTTTGAATAAACAAAAGTAGGGAAAAGTGTATTATGGATTATCGTTATATAAAAAACGAACTGCTCGCGCTTGACCTACTATCACTCGATGAAGAGATTTTTTCCACTTATAAGGGTTTTTATTTCGGGAAGATTTCTCCTCATTTAGATGTTCATTTGATCCTAGATGAAGAAAATCGATTCCATGTTAGCTTGGTTATGGATAGTGATTCCACAAAAAAAGAAATCGTTGATTCTTGGCAAAAGATATTGGAGATAAGAGAAGATATCATTGATGTCCAGGGGCACGATTTCTGCGATTATTTATTAGACATTTTATGGAGAATCGATAAAAAAACTTTTGCGGTTATTCACTCTGAAGATAATAGCAAGGATTTCCCTTATCGTCGTGAAATGAAAAAGCCTTCAATCAAAGATATAACGCTGGATATTAATTTTGATGCACTTGTTTTTTTCTTGGGCAGTATTAATACTAAAAAC
>JAKQFQ010000187.1 GCA_029558315.1 Bacillota bacterium | reverse complement strand
GTGTCTCGCTTGGGGAATACCATGTAAAGATTCGAATGCATGGCGTATCACAGGCAAATATTCTAAAACCGTGGGGCGGAATCATATCCTCATTAATTGCACCCTTTATGGCGGCCACTCCCGGTTCATTAAGATTCTCCACCATTTGACTGAATAATAAAGTCTATTAACCTCTTTACATTCTTTTCTAAATCAAACCGGCTAAAATCAGGCTCATTATGTTCAACATAGAAACGTGCAACCCTGACCTTGTCAGCAGTCCGTTTTTCTTCGTTATTTCCGGTTTTATAAACAAGCAAGTTAGACCATTGACCTGTCATTTTACATTTACTGGCAGAGGGATGCACAGCCTTAACAGCATTCCATAATTTCTCCTCATCAAGATAGTTCTCAATCTCTCGACCTTTTGTTACCCAAGCGAAACCTGGACCGCTATCGAATTCTATCTGAAGGCGCTTCTTGGTATCTGAGAGCCGATCTTGAGATTTTGATCGGTCACTGTCAATTATAATCACTGCTTTCTGGTTTAGTTTCCTCACAGAAATCAGATTGTTTTCGATGTTTCCATCTGTCTGGGCTCGAGCTGTTAAATGACAAGATAGTCTCCCGCCATAGAACATGATAGAGAAGTGCACACCTTCGACCAAGTCTGTATTCCTGGCCTTAATCCATTGCTGAAGATAGATGCGATCTGAAGGTCCCTCAACCCAGATAATACAATTTGCCTGTAAAATATCCGACGCCTTGTATCCCAAGTCATTGCACACATCAGACTTTTCATTATCTCTCGCTACTGCACGAACAACTGATCCCGATCGTTTCAAAGAGACATGAAATATTTCCGATTCAACGGCTTCCATTAAGTGCGCCGAGTGTGTTGTAAATAGATACTGATTGTTGGTCTCTTGAGACAGGTACCTGAGAAGCTTTCTCTGTAAAGCCGGATGCAGGTGTAGTTCTGGTTCCTCAACGCATACAATGCTTTCATCAAGTATGGTTGCCGCCGCAGCAAGAATAAGCACCTCATGAATTCCAGTGCCTAAAGACTGCAATGGAAGCGTCTTCTCATCCATATGAACTAAGATCATATCTCGCTCATAGGGAATCTCGATATTTGCGCTCTCATTTTCTAAAACTTTTTGAAGGAATGTGTTAATTGCCTTAAACTTTGCACATTCTCCCCTTTTTTTTATTGAAGGATTTTGTAACTGAGCCAGCTGATTGATGATACCCTCACCACTATAATCGGATGCAGTGCTTTTGGGATCACCTATGCGTCGAATTGCGGGGACCACTTCCACTGACGGACATTTATCTGGCATAGATGCTAATGCATGCAAAGTTTCCGGAATCCATTGCCTCTGCAAATCTCCATTTGTATTCTGGGTTAGAGATTGCCACAGTAGTTTCCATTCGTGGGATTTCAAAACTGCATTTGCCTTTTCGATTTCAAACTCTAATGTGAATTTTACTTCAAGAGAAGGGGCTCCGTAAACAAACCATATAAACTGTTCGTCCGTGGGATAGCAATTTGTCAAAACCTTAGTCGCCAGTTGAACCACTGTGTGCTGCTTCAGATGGAACTGGACAAATCCTCATCGGAAATAAGAGACAAATCATTATTCCAATGGAGGATTACCAAATGTCAGAAAATCGTCGCCATTACCAGTCAAAGGAGAAGGTTAAAATCCTTCGCCGTCATC
>JAKQFQ010000179.1 GCA_029558315.1 Bacillota bacterium | reverse complement strand
CTGTCTCTGCTGTGTTTCAATCATTGCAGCCGGAATATCCATTGTTGCATCTGATACGATTGCCTCAATTACTTCATCTTCCTTTTTGGTCTTTGCATCCTCTGCTTTTTTCTCTGCGAGTTTCTTCTTTACATCTTCCTTGTATGCTTCAACAGAATCAAATCCTGCATCATCTGCAAAATCTGCATCCAGTTCAGGAATCTGCTTCTCTTTAATCTCATGAATCTTGCACTTAAATACAGCAGGCTTGCCTGCAAGTTCCTTGGCCTGATAATCTTCCGGGAAAGAAACATTAACTTCGCATTCCTCCTCGATCTTTTTACCAATCAGCTGCTCTTCGAATCCAGGAATAAAGGATCCTGATCCAATAGTAAGAGAATAATTCTCGCCTTTACCGCCTTCAAATGCCTCGCCATCAACAAAGCCTTCAAAATCAATCACAGTCGTATCTCCATCCTGAACAGGACGTTCTACAGAAACACTTCTTGACTGTTCATCTCTGTCTTTATCAATCTTAGCATTCATTTCTTCTTCTGTAACTTCAGTCTCTACCTTTGCTACTTCTACACCTTTATACTTACCAAGTGTAATCTCAGGATTCAACGCAACTTCTGCAGTGAAAATGAAAGGCTTTCCATCTTCTAACTGAACAACATCAATTTTAGGTGAAGAAACAATCTCCTCTTCACATTCATCATATGCTTTCTCGTATGCATCCGGAATAATTATATTCGCTGCGTCCTCAAAAAATACCTCTTTGCCATACATCTTCTCCATCATCTGACGGGGTACTTTACCTTTTCTGAAGCCCGGAACGCTGATTTTATTCTTATTCTTCTGGTAAGCCTTCTCGACTGCCTTTTCAAAATCCTCGTTTGATACTTCAATCGTGAGCTTTGCCATATTATGCTCTAATTTTTCAACCTGTAAACTCATTCTAAATGTTCCTCCTAACGCGACCTGTCATATTTTTGGATGACATTCTCATCCACTGTACCTAGCATAAACTAACTAAATGATTATAGCATAGTCACATTGTTTAAGTCTAGTTATTTTTTCGCATAGATTACCTTAGTGGAAATTCCTTCCATCATTCCAATCCGACCGGATATAGTGCTAATCACATCCTCCGGTGCTTCAATCGCGATACTGATTAAGGAAATTCCTTCATTCTGATGTGGAAGTCCCATACGGCCAAGGATATACTGCTGGTGCTCTGAAAGCAGTTCATTCAACCTCCCTATTTGTCTGCGATCACTTACGATAATTCCGATTAATGCAATTCTGGTTTCCACTTCTTTCCTCCTGCCTTAGCTCTATCAATTCCGCTTCTAATAATATTGCATCTTTAGCGTTATGGGTTACCACAAGAAGCGTTCTTCCTTCCTGGTGTTTTTTAATATAACGAATCATCACTTTTCGATTTTCTTCATCCATCCCGGAAAAAGGCTCATCCATTAACAAAATGCCTGAATCTGAATACAACGCACGAAGAATTGCGATTTTTTGTAACATCCCGCCGCTGTATTCCCGCAACGGTTTCTCCCATGCCTCAACCGGCAGGACTTCCTTAATCGCAGGAATTACATCTAAACTGCAACCGGCAAACAGCAGATTGGTTTTTGCGCTCATATTTAAAAGCAATCTTGATTCCTGAAATACCATTCCAATCGAATTGTATTGGTTTACGGTTCCATCTGTGACAGAATCCAGTCCTGCAATGATACGTAACAAAGTTGTCTTTCCACATCCGCTCTCACCAACAATACAGTAGCTGTTCCCTGCTTCAAATGTTTGGTCCCAATGTGCAAAGATTGAATGTTCTCCATAGCTCTTAGAGATTTGGTGCAACTGTATTTTGCTTACATTTTCCCGCTCCCTCTTACTGCTGTTCCTTACTTTTGGGGTTATCTCTTTCTCGCCCAGCCATTTCAGCCCTTTTTCAAGGATTTTTTCAAGGAATGTGCTCAGTCCAATAATGACAATTGTCCATGCAAATACGCCTGCTGTATTTAGATATATCTTGGCACCATAAAGAGCTTCTCCCATAGAATTCTCAGGTAATCCGATAATTTCAGCCGCAACACCTGATTTAAAGCTCATTCCGATACAAATTCTTACGCTGTTGAGTAAATACGGGCATACTGCCATGCGATACAGATACAATAGTCGATTCCACCACGGAATTCGAAACACCAGCGCCACTTCTTTCATTTGTACATCAACCTGCATCAAGCCTTCCCAAACGCTAAAATAGACATTCGGAAAAACAACCATAAAGGTAACACAAAGTACCAGCCATCTTGACCCGAACCAAATCAAAAGAACCACCACTACAGCTGCAACAGGTACTGATTTTAGCAAATTCACAAATGGCTCTAACAATTCCTTAAGTATTTTGCATCGACAGGCAAGAAACGCAACCAGAATCCCAAGAATAAATGCAATAAAGAAGCCTCCCAGAATTCTGATCAGCGAATGATAGATTGAAAGCCAGAACTCAGTTGTTTTAGCAAGATGCCATAATTCCACTGCCACTGAGACTGGCGATGCAAAATAGAACACATTGTTAATCGCTGTAGCAAGTATTTGCCACAGCAATATCCAAATTCCAATGATTCCAATTTTTTTCCATCGTTCTTTCAAGTAAACACCCCATTATTCTGACAAGTAATAGAAATCCTCTGCCGGCAAGCTTCCACCCACAGAAGTCGGATCTTCTGCGAATAATACATTCAGATAACCGGATAAAGCATTTTGCATTGCAGTACCATCCATATAGACAACGTTGCAGTATGGAATTGCCAATTGTGCTATGGCTTCCTTCTCCATAATACCATATTGTACCGCGCCCGCTGCAGTACTTGTCACATCTGTTTCAACCATTTCTGCAGATGCCATATGATCTTGTAAGAACTGTTTCACAAGTTCTTCGTTTGCTTCCAGGAATTCTCTGCGTACAATCGTAACACCGGTAACCATCATACTTCCATCTGTTTTTTGCGTCGCATCCCACTCTGCGCTCAGATCTGCTACGATCGACAATTCACTGTTCTGTTGTGTCACTGCAGTTGCAAATGGCTGTGGCAGCAAACCAATTGCATCCGGATTTTCAGCCAGAATCGCAGCCACCTCCGTTGCCTCTGATTTATACTCCAATGTTACATCCTCTGTAGAAATCCCGTTCTCCTCCAGAAGATAACGAAGAACATAATCCGGTGTTGTTCCTTTTCCTGTCAAATAGATCGTCCTGCCGCTTAAATCAGTTATCCCGGTAATGGCGGTGTCCTTACTAACCAGGTATAGTACGCCAAGTGTGTTGATGTCGATTACGCAAATACCTCCCTGTGTTTTGTTATAAAGCACAGCTGCAACATTGGCCGGCACCAGCGCAATATCAAGTTCCCCCTGCATCATCATTGTCAGCAGAACATCCGACTGGGTTTCCATTGTAAATGAATAAGCATTTCCTGTTTCTTGTGCATCACTCTTTTCCATCAGTGCAATCAGTCCAATGGTCGTTGGTCCTTTCAGCGAGCCAATGCGCACTTCTTCATCGTTTTCTTTGTCTCCACAGCTGCACATCAGTAGTGTTGCAGCAATCATTACCATACATAAAATTCTTTTACTTATTTTTTTCATTTTTCACCACTCTGGCATTTCCAGGTAGTGTCAAATTTCACTACCTATTTTATTGTTTTAACCTTGATTATCAGGGAGTTTATAATAAAAAGAGCACTCCCCCCTTTTTTTTGATATAATGTCCTCGACTAAAAATCCAAGATATCGAAAGGAGCAAATGCT
>JAKQFQ010000169.1 GCA_029558315.1 Bacillota bacterium | reverse complement strand
TATCTCGATAAACCTCGACCACATTAAGATCATTTTCTTCAGCTAATTTCAGACAATCCATCTCCTGTTCCTCTGGGCTAGATCTCTCAGCTTGATGCTCGGAAGATACTCGAATGTAAATTGCTGCGTTCTTTGGTTTCCTGTTGTTAGTGTGCATTTCTTTACCTCCTTAAAAACTTCATAAATTGAATCTGATGGTCAATCGCAATTAAGTATCCTCTTTGCTGTGTGATTTACTTCTCCCTTGATATAAAGATCCATCCACCAAATCAATCACATGATTTATCTTTCTCTTTCCAATTGATGACAGGTCATCAAGAATATCAAACAACGCTCCGGCTTGAATACTGGATCCAGTTGTTATATCAAAATCGTAATATTTCGTAATGTTCATCTTTTACTCCTCGTTGCTCATTTGTGTTCTATATCATTAAGACAAACCCGTCTTTTATTCGTTAATAATTACGACGCTATCAGACAATTTTGGTAATTCACGACCATAAGGTAATAAATATGGAGTTATTCCAACACTGTCTATCAATCTCATCTGCTTTGTAAAATAATCTCGGTCTTTGAGTCCTCTATTTTTCACAATCTGTTCGACAGCAAGGGTAGGATGATTTTGCATGTACACGCAAAGATCTAACAATCGCGTTCCTCTCTTGTATCCATAGTTTTCAATCAAAATATTTTCTGCAGTATTCTGGTCAATAATTGAATGGTCGAGCCTCATTACTTCTAAATCTTTGTCAAGGTAAAAATCAATAAATTCTGGCGTTATATCCATACATCTTGGATCATTTACTTGAAACCTGTCGCGAATAGCTTTAGCGCTAGAGAGTTGTATTTCGTGACGTAAGTGCCCCCTGACTCTTTCTTCACCGCACTGCAAGTGTTTATCATAGAAGTTCGTGTTTATGTGATCACTATGAAATGTGTAACCGTTATTGACCTCAACCCTGTGATTCATATTGTTAGAATTGCGATATGGACCTCGTTCTCTTTTTGGATAAATTGCCCTGGATATAACAGATAAATAGGATTCCATATTCGTAAAACTAACATCATAATGGCGAAAAATATCTAATCGGGACAACTCAGCGTATTTAATATCACGAGGGATTATCGAATGAGAATCCTGTTGAAGTTCTTTCTGAACGGAATCCCATACACTTGAATAACTTTGAAAAGAAGTGTAATTGTTGCCAAAAAATATTCTTGGTATTGACGAACAATTTATAAATAATGTCGGTGGAGTATTAGTATTCCTATTGGGGTAATAAATATAATTAACTATCACTCCATTTTTGATTTCGTTCATGTATTCAAATTTCCCTCCAATAAGACTTCCTGAAGTTATAACTGGAAGGCAATTCCAACCTTTTGGACAATCCTCCAACAAAAAATCCCTAAACATAAATCTTACAGTGTCGATACCGCCCATATTTGGCTCCTAATATATTTCTGTACTTTAGCATTCTAATAACCTCCTAGGTTTTTTATCATGGCCGTATATAATTTTCTTTTAACAATTTTAAGTTAGTCAATTTTATTAATTATAGAACCTTATTTCTATTTATACAAGAGCACTTATTATCTCTTCGGTGCAATTCTGGATTATTTGAACATGATTAATAATTGAAACTGCAGTCGCTGCGTTGAGTGTTAAATAATTGGGGCATTGTAAGGACGCAAAGTCTAGAAATCTGCATACACAATATGCAACACTTTCGGCTTCTAATTCACATACATTACTATCCGAGACGTATCTTCCTTGGTGCAACAGCTCATGCGCAATCTCGTGGATCAGGGTCTTCGTTCCCGCATTAGGTGAAATCTCAATTGCTCCTCCTCTAGATACCCCCTGCGTCTCACCAGACAATTCCTTGAAGGTGACTGTTATCCCCCTGCTCTCTGCGAAACGGATCAGTTTCTCGTTCATCTCCGTGTTCTTCTCGGGACTCTTCCAGTCAGGAACTGGCGGTAAAGGTTCTCCATCTGTCTGGCTCACATCAAAGACATACACAATCCGGAAGCCACTCAGCACTTTCGGGGAATCATCCTTGTCCGGGTCTTCCCTATGGACCAATGGGGCGAAGATGGGGATACCTTTCTCACCTTTCCTCACATACCTGCCCATCTTCTTCCACGCCTGGTAACCCGCGACGTGAGTGGCATCGGGTTTGGTAAGCATGATCAGGAAGATGTTGCTCGGGCTGTACTGGTGGAACCGTGCCACGAAATCGAGATACCTCTGCATCTCATCAGACTGCCTTGCCAGATCCGTCTCTAGCGCTAAAGTCTCCAGATAACCCTGGATCTTCTTTTGCAGATCATTTGAAGTAATTTGTGCATTCATTGTTTCCTCCTCACGTAAAATGGAACGAGGCAGACCGAAGCCTGCCCCGTTCATAG
>JAKQFQ010000155.1 GCA_029558315.1 Bacillota bacterium | reverse complement strand
TCCTCCTTCAACTGCCCCCTATGAATCAGGCCTTACTGTATTTTACAGTAATGCACAATGTGATACAATCCCTGATTTTCAATATATGCTATATAATCCAAACCTTGATACACGGGAAATTCTAAGAGATTGTCAAAATCTGGGAGATATTAATGGAGATGGTTGTGAAGATGTAGGCTTTACCAGAGTAATAAGATACTTCACTTCTTGGTCACTTCCAATTCTGTATGATGCCGAGTATTATATCCTCTATGGCGATCCGGTATCTCCTCATGTAGAATTATTATGCAATCTCAATCTGCAGAGTGAGTGGTATCTATATCCAAAAATGAGAGGTATCGGAAATATAAACAACGATGCCTTTGATGATTTTTTAATCACCTATCGACACAATGAGATGAATAGACACATTAATGCCGTTATCTATGGCAATACAGTGATTGATACTTTGATTACAGATGAACAGCTTATATACGCGGGTGACGATAGTGGTTCATACTGTGGAGATATGAACGGAGATGGAGTAGATGACTTTGTCGGAGTATGGGGAGGACGTTTTAATCCTAAAGTTTGGTTTGGTGGAAATTTTAATTTCAGCCAGCCCAGTCTGATACTCGACAGTCCTGCATCAGGATGTTTAGGCTTTTCTCACGGAGATTTGAACGGAGATGGCTATGAGGATTTGATTTTCGGAGATGATAATATGTTCAATCATTATGGTCGTTTCTGTATCAGTCTTGGCGATCCTTACCCAAATTCCAGTACAGATCTGATTATCGATCCTCCTGTTTATGTGAACCCATATACTTTTTTTGGACGCACAACATCAACAGGTGATCTGAATTGTGACGGTTATGATGATATTGCAGTAAGTGCATGTGATCCTGGGGGATCTCCATACAGTCCGGGCACTGCCTATGTCTATGCCGGGAATGCAAACTTAACAGAGACGACAGTATCTGTAGATGACAGTATTCCGCCTGCCTCCGGATTAAGCTTCAAGGCTTATCCAAACCCCTTTAATCCTAATATATACTTTGAACTCAAAAACGCAGGGAAAGAGAAGAGTCTGAAAATTGACATTTTTAATCTGAAAGGTCAAAAAGTCGATAGTATCAAACTCAATGGCGGTCAGATAAAAAAAGGCAAAGTACTTTGGCAGGCAAACAATATGCCATCAGGCATCTATCTATGCCAGTTAAAGGCTAATGATCAGATTATCGCCAGCAGGAAGGTTACGCTGCTAAAGTAATGGAAAAAGATAAAACAAGCTGGTAGTTAGTTGTACGGCAAGCAACCTGCTTGTCAAAGAAAATCTTGGTCGCAAGCTGGTAGCTTACGTTACAGTTTATTCGCAAGCTGGTAGCTTGCATTACAAAATAAAAAGAAGGTAAAAAATGAAAAAGATAATTTTTATTACACTCTGTCTCAGCCTTCAGATGCTCTGGTCTGTTAATCATATCAGTCTGATGAAGCGCTTTGACGGGGAGCATGTCGGAAGTATTTTTGGATATGGAGTGGCAGCTCTTGATTACAACGGAGACGGAATAGATGATCTGGCAGTACTTTCACCTA
>JAKQFQ010000153.1 GCA_029558315.1 Bacillota bacterium | reverse complement strand
CACTTGGTATGCTGCGCTCAAACCTGAAGTTAAGTCTGGAATCATGCTTGGAATGCTGTTAGCGGCATCGGTTGCGGTTTATTTACTTGCCTATTATGGTGTCATAGAAGTTTCTGAACCTATAACATGGTTCAAGCTTCTGAGCGTTTTCTTCGCTGCAAGTATGATGAATCAGACAACCTATTCTTTGACACCGCAAGCGAAAGATGTGAAAGCTGCTAAGGAGCTCCGAGATTTATAAACGGATAAATTTTATTTTTGTAACCGATTTACCAGATGCATCTTTGGCTTCCTGAAATTCAGCACCATATAATTTCGTTAATTGCGGTGCCAGAGCCATAAGATGTCTTTCGAATGCAGAAGCGCTTGACCATCTCCATTCTAATTTTCTGGTTTGGGCAAGCGCTTTCATCATTCCGAAAAATTGCTGAATAGTATGTGATTTTCCAATTTCAGCATCTCCGCTTTCGAGCCATTCATCCAGGACATACACGAATGGACTGGATTCTGTTAGAACAATTCTTTGTCGATCCACCAGAGATCGCAAACCGTGCATTAGAATATTCTCGTCTAAAACACCGCTTTTAGAAATTCTTTTGCAGAATACTGTGAAATCTGCTAACCGACTGGAAATTGGAGGGACATTTGTTTTGTTTTCAAGGAGTGCTTTGACCACGATATTTAATTTTAAGAGAAGATCGCCCCACAAATCGTTCAAATTCTCGATCAATCGCTTCTGGATGTAGTATTCTGGAAGCGGTGAATCTATTTGCTGCAATTCTAATGGCAGAATTCTGGTAAATAAAGTTTCTTCAGAGAACGGCATATTTACAGCAGTCATTATTACAAAACAATTCGGTCTAAGAACATAAGTTTCGTTAGTTTTGTATAATTGCCTTAGTTCAATATTTGTGCCTGTGGAGAGCCGATTAAGCGTGTCAACGAGCCACTTAGCATTAGTCTTTTCAAGATTATCTAATACCAGCAGCCTGTGAGATGCAATAGATGCTCTCAGACTATCGGGTTTATCATTTGCAATCTCGAGGACTTCAGATTCAGATGATTCAAGAACTTTTAGGATTCTTCTTGCAGCAGTTGTTTTTCCACTGCCTGGTGCACCAAGCGCCAGCAGTAAGGGTTTTGTGGGCATTAGCTCCTGGAAGAAAAATGCAAGAATCCAAGCCTTTAAAAGCTCCTGTTGCTCTTCAGGAGTAGCTGGTGCATCGGACGAGGTCAGAAAACTAATGTCATGCACAAGTTCATCCCAAATATTTAACTCGCTTGATAAATTAGGTTCTATCGGATTTTGAAAATTCATGTCCGTTTTGAACAGATAACCGCATTCACCATTATAAGCTGTCTTGATTGTTTTACCGTCCAATATGTACACTTCGGGAGATCCCAAATTTATATACAAAGTGTCTTCCGTCCACAAAGATCTATTCTGGACAGTTACGCTTCTGGCTTCAGATATTGCTCGCAAACGAAGTGATTCAGTTACCTGATTTCCAAAAGATTCTGCAGGATTTATGCCATATTCGGCATGCAAGATAGCCTGCCATTGGACAGAATACAAATCTGTTAAAAGATGATCCGATGAATTATACCAATAACAAGTTCCATCAGTTGTTTGGACTACCTCTCCTCTTTCGTGCAAATCCATCCATATAACATTAGCGACTGCTCGGATCTTCTCGAAATTTGCACCTTTTTGCAATCTAATATTGTCTATCTGCTTTACAAAAGTTGGAGTTATAACTTTAGTTGCATATTCTGTTAGAGTCCTGAGAACTGCACCAGGTAAAAGCTCGTTTAAGCCTGAATAACCTTTGATCGTTTTACCCTCTGAAACTGCTCTGAAAGTGTCTCTGGTTGCATTTATACGATTTATCGGTTCAGGATCTCCTGCTAAAACTGCAATTTCCTGAATAACCTCTTCAGCAGCTTGCATGCCCCATCCCAAATGTGCCAGATATCCTGCTAAGTAAAAAGATAAGTTATGGCGCTCACCTTCTGTCCAATAAGGTGCAATAAGCTCGGCAATGAGCCTTTGCGGATCTCTGTCCTCAGCACGAAGTAATTTTTCGACTTCTTTAGGATCGGCTCTATGCTGCAAGATAACAATGGGATCTAATGCTTCACCCGCTTCCCATCCATTTTCAGGATCTATGAATTTAGACCAGTTATGTGTTTTCGGATGCACTCCCAGTGGAATTTTCAGCAAATTTCCATAAGGTACACTTTTCTTTAACTCTGCCTGCTTTGGGAAAACTTCAACGTGTGACGCTCCCGTCTTCGGTATTCCTGTTGAATCTCGAATGAATTCTGCAACTTGTTTTGCTCGTTGCGCTTTCATTGGTGTCGATAGAAATATTATGATGTGATAACCTTTACCTCCAGAATATTCCACAGCATAGGGAATGTCCTTAAGTTGCTGAATTATTTGCTCTGCATATTTTCTTGCATCTGTTTTAGTTTTGCTATCAATGTCCCAGGCAATAAAGTTGACATTATTTTCAGCATCTAATTGATATGCCCCTAAAGTTACATTGCCATCTAAATGTTGCTGTAAAATCTGCTCCGTTAATGGCTGCTTAACTGGTGCATATGTTATTTCTCCAGCAACTGTACGTGCTTGTGCATAATATGGATTCGTGCCAAATATTTCCAACAATAGCTGCGGAATAGATTTTACTTCAGGTGCGAAAGTTCTTTCTAAGGAAATCTCGTGATTATTCTTCATGCTGTTTCCTCC
>JAKQFQ010000141.1 GCA_029558315.1 Bacillota bacterium | reverse complement strand
TCTGCCAGATTGCGGATCGGATTGCGGGGATAACCAAGCCAGGCCAACGGTGATAGACTCAAGATCTATTCTCGCAGGAGTTCAAGGGTTCGAATCCCTTTCCCCGCACTCCTCAATATCTCTTGTATGCGATTTTGCGTTTTATTGCCAGTTCGCCACTCTATATATCGAACGAAGAACCGAGTATAAATATATATTCGGCAATTAGAGCAGTATCTATTGCCCTCTCTCAGAATCCATGCGGAATTCATTTGCGTTTAAAGGATCATCAAATTCTTGCTGCTAAGAGGACATGCCATCACACTTCACCAGCATCAGCAGAACCATATCTGTATGCGCGAGAGGATTAAACGCACTAATCAGTCATTCTGCGAATCAGAGTGATTCTCAGCTTTGGCAAGTCGCAAGTATTTCTTATGCCATTCCTTGATTTCGGATGGAGGTAGCTCCAAATTGGCAGCATAGAACAATTCCTCCTCAAGTTCTGGCATGATCTTGTCGACAAAGAAGACGTCAGCAAGAGGCGTATTGCTCTTTTTTAATTCATCATTAATTATATCTTTCAGTTCTTCATTATACTTCTCTTTCATAGATTTTAAATATTTACTATTATCAATGATTTTCAATAAAAATCCCGTATCATAAGGTCTGCGGGACGTGGCAATTTCGCGTATCAAGATCCTGAAATCATTGATGTCCTGGCTCGGAAATACGGAATCGCGCCGTAGATACCTTTCCTCGCGTGCTGCCTGTGGGATAGTGTAATGCTTCCTATGCATATTGATTTCATATCCTCCAGCTTTTTGAGGACTGGATTCAGGTTGCTGTCTGCTATGTTAAGGTGCTCAGCCAATTCCCATTCGGGATGCCCTTTGTTATCCAATAGGATCAGAATGATTTTGACCTGCGTCTTATTCAGCATTTGGTCCGAACATCATATCTGTCTGCCAAAAAGGTTTCGCTATGCAGGACCCTTTATGGTTTTGTGCATTAAAGAATAAAGGGATTATCCTTTTTACGTTAAAATAATAGATTATATTATACTTATATATACTATAAATTACTAGTATAGGTACAAGGTGGCGTGAAATGTTGCGTCACCCAAGAGGTCAGATTATGTTCGAGACACAAATTGAAGAAGATGCGACTGCTGGTGAGGCAGATCAAACCGCAACCGAAAATCAGACC
>JAKQFQ010000134.1 GCA_029558315.1 Bacillota bacterium | reverse complement strand
ATATGACAAAACTCCCTTTTTTATAAATAGATCATTTTATTTAATCAGCATCATCTTGTTAATCTTCTGATAAGTGCCTGCCTGTAAACGATAGAGATAGATCCCGGAAGCGACAGCTTGACCAAGAGAATCTGTCCCATCCCATTCAATCTGATAAGTCCCTTTGTGTTGTGCATGATTCACCAGACTTTTTATGAGTTGACCCTTTGAATTGAATATCTCCAGATTGACATGAGATGATTTTCCCAGTTGATAAGAAATACAAGTCGAAGGATTGAATGGATTAGGATAATTTGGCAGAAGACTGGTTTTTAACAGAACTGGATTTGTATCAGTTGCAGAAGGTTCCACATTGACCGTCCACATTTTGGAGTCCGTTAAAATCTGATCTGTTACATTGACCTGAACATAGTAAGTACCAGGATTTTGGAAGGTCCAATTAAAAACAGGAGCCGTTACGGTGATCGTTTCGCTAGTTACAGACCAGCTGTAAGAAAGTTCATCCGAATCTTCATCTGTTGCTGTTACCATAAATGACACGGTTACTCCGGCATTGATATTTACCTGTAAGTCAACAGGTGCCCAACTATTGATAACAGGGGCATCCGGAACACCTTCCACTCTTACAGGAAGTACTGTGGATATTTGCTCAGACGCATTATCAGTCGCAGTAAAAGTAACAGCACCGATTCCAAACCAGTTTGCAGGTGCGGAGATTGTGAATAGGTCATCAGCGATATTCACCACAAATTCAGGAGTCCCTTCTGCGGTAAAAGTCAGATTGTCACCATAAGGTAAATCCTCATCACCAAACACCGTTAACAAACTGTAACCATTAAAAATCGTATCTTCGTCAAAGATTACCAAAGGCATAGACTGAATCAGATAGGGGGCATCATTGACAGCAAACACATACACAGGGAGTATTTCTGTGTCAATGGCACGTCCCATATTGTCACTAAGTGTAAAGGTAATATCTTCCTGACCATTCCAGTTAGGAGCAGGTGTA
>JAKQFQ010000128.1 GCA_029558315.1 Bacillota bacterium | reverse complement strand
CGTCTGCATACGCTTGTGCTGCGATTCTTGCAGCCTCTGCCTGTGCTACTGCGTAGGATTCAGATGCCATCAATGATTCTGAAGCCTTTTCTTCAGCAAAAGATCTTAATGCAGCTATATATGAAATCTGATTTTTTTCCTGCTTTTGATTGTTGATGCCTGTTTGCTGTATTTGCTTATACAGACTTACAGCAAGGCTTTCTCCAGGATCATCCGAAATCTCACATTCATACTCCCAATCATCCTGTTTGAGAAGATCCCGCTTAACTTTTATTATGAGGATTGCTTTGTCCACTCCCCAGCGAACATCAGAAATTGGGAGATACATCCCCACACGGGGACGTACTTCATGTTTACGGAGAAATTTTCCGTGTAGAGATACCTCATAAGCCACTTGAGGCTGAGAAATTTTGTCATACTCTGCGTTTCCTGCCTGGGCAAGTTCTTCCTGTGCTGCTTCTAAATAAGATGCCGGCATCGGGATCCCGACAATGTAGTACTCATCTCCCGTAGAGAATAAGTAAGGTGCAACTGAAGGCTTGACAAATCCGTTTGTATCTGTAAGCGGTTCAACGGTGATCTTGTGTGTTTCAGCATTGTACCTCTTAACTGTGAAATTATTACCTGCCAGTTGACCGGTCATAATATTTACTGTCCCGCCGGTCGGATCAAAAGTCAACGTATCATCAAAAAATGAACGTACGTCAGCTTCATCGATTGCCGTAATGGTCCCTAAGCGGGAAGGCATTATTTCCTCGTTCTGATAAATATCATTCCAGGCTCCGTATTTTGCGATTTTAGTAGCATCGGCAATAATACTTCCAGGATATAATGTAGGATCCAATTCTAGGTTATTTTTACCGTAATCAGCCGGCAAATTGCTAGAGGATCCCAAGACCGTGAGGATCGTTTTAATGTTTTTGGTGTTGAGGCTTTTTCTCCTTATTGAATACAATCCTTTACCCTTGCCATAAGACAAGGTTACCGGGAATACTGACTGCTCGGTACCAAAATTCAGAATGTAATCTGTATCCTCTTGAGCGTTTCTTTCCAGAGTATAGGAAACTCCAAACTTTTCACATATAGCTTTTAATCCTGCAAATGCATTGCTTTCAGAAAAATCAACATTTAAATGTTTTGTATCTGCCGGATAGGCCCCAAGTTTCACGGTATTTTCTTTAACCCTTAACCCGGTTTGAGGATCATAATGTCTGTAATTAATACAGTTGCAGATCATGTTTCCAAAAAACGGAAGGTCACCGGTTACTGATGTCAGTTTCCGGAATACAGATACTCCGTCCTCGTCCATATCAGTTAGAGGAGAAGCCTCAATTATCATCTTCTCTGGTCCGTAGAAATGAAGTATATAAGTGCTTATTCTCTCGTCTACATGTTCTGAGGCGTTCCATTCATGCAGGAAAAAATCAATTTCTTCAATCTGTATCTTGTCAAAATGCTTCCACCCAGGAACCTCTTCAACTGACACTTTCAAAGTCAATTCATTATACCCCTGCCAAGCATTAGAAACCTGAGCTTCCAGCACGGAAGAATACGGTGTTCTGGTGTGCAGATTGAGTTTTGAATTATCCTTATGTGTCAATATATATTTCATTGTCTAACAGTATATAATAAGGTCAATCCTGTAATAGTCGCTTCTTCTATCACCCCGGAAACGATGATGTAATGCAAGCTTTTTCCGTCTTCATAATTATGTGTGTAGGTCCCGGTAAACAGATCTTCACTAAGCATTTTATCTCCCCAGGATATCTGTAAGGCGTTATTCGATGCTATAGCAATCGAAGCAGACGAGCTGTTGCATATATAGACATTCTTGATCGGATCTGTTTCAACGAATTTCAATTGTACCTCAGCCATGTCATTGTAAACAAAATCCGATATTTCTTCACTTATAGTATCAAGATCATATGAAAGAACCTCCCCGGTTTCATCATCAGCAATAGTCAATCGTACCGGCCGGCCATGTGGGTACAACAAGGCCCGGAATTGTGAGGCTTTTTGTCTTGCCAACATGGAAATAGATTCAAAGAACAAAAACATACTGATCTCCCGATCCTGGAACCGGAGCACCAAACGGTTAGGCTGGGATCCGTGTTGACCTGGCCAAGTAGTACGATCCAAAGAACGGGCTTTCAATCCCTCCAGACCGGTAATCTCAGTTACTCTGGCACCGAAATAGTCTAAATCATATCCGTCAAAATTATATGTTCTCATAACTATACATTTAATCCTGTTCCATACAGGGAATTGTTGTTGCTCATTCGGCTTAGTGTTGTTTTTATATCCCCGGTATTATCTCGAATATCTCCTGTGTTATCCCGAATATCCCTTACCACCTCCAACATCTCTGCGTTTAATCGGGCCATCTCCGCCATGTCTTGCCCCAGGGTTCTTTGATCGTTCATCATCTGCGTTTGATTTATTCTCATACCAGTAGCAATACCGATAAGTTCATTGGCCTGAGGTTGGGTTATGGATTTTATGGCCGATGTAGCTGAAGAATCAACATCTTCAGTTCCCCAAACATCCTGTAAGGATTCAATAAATGATGAAAATTCTGATGTGGCACCCTCCAAATCTTCCATCAAACCGGTGAGGCTTTCTTTTGTGAAAGTCTTATCCTTGTTCTCGGAGTAATATCCATCCAAAACACTTTTGATTGCAGGAGACATGAGTTGAGCTTGGGCCCAGTCAAGGACCATCTGCTTAATGATTTCCTTGCTTACTGCCCGGAGGGCTTTTGCCTTTTCTATAGCGTTATCAAACGGAGTAGATAGAACATCTGCATATTTCGAGACAATAGAATCAACATCCTGCCCATAGAAATCATCAACCATTGATTCGATAATGGCGTTGATCTCTGCATACGCATCATTGATGGCATCGGTCAGATTAGCAATTGTTTCTTCATCCGGACCGGAAGTGAACCACCCTAGTGTTGTAATTAATTAAAAAGTAAACTATATTTTTAAGGGTTTACCGGTGTATGTCCACTCGAAAGGTTTAGC
>JAKQFQ010000108.1 GCA_029558315.1 Bacillota bacterium | reverse complement strand
CCATTCGGTAATTGAAGGTATGTCTATAGCTGCTTATGCAATAGGTGCACAGAAAGGATATGTTTATATAAGAGCTGAGTACCCGTTAGCAGTTCAGAGATTAAGAAAAGCATTGAATGATGCAAGAGAGTATGGTTTCCTCGGTGAAAACGTTATGGGAACAAACTTCTCTTTTGACATAGAAGTAAGACTCGGTGCCGGAGCATTTGTCTGTGGTGAGGAAACAGCCCTTATCCATTCAATAGAGGGTAAGAGAGGAGAACCTACATCCAAGCCTCCTTTCCCAGCAAACAGCGGCTTGTGGAAAAAGCCAACTGTAATCAATAATGTTGAGACCTTAGCGCAGATTCCTGTTATATTGCTTAAAGGAGCAGATTGGTTCAGAAAGCTTGGTACAGAGAAGTCCCCCGGAACAAAAGTCTTTGCATTGGCCGGAGCCATAAACAATGTCGGACTTGTTGAAGTACCTATGGGAATAACCTTAAGAGAAATTCTTTATGAGATAGGCGGAGGAATAAGAAACAACAAGCAGTTCAAAGCTGTCCAAACAGGCGGACCGTCGGGTGGATGTATTCCTGCAAAGTACCTTGATACACCAATAGACTTTGATAATCTTATTGCTTTAGGTTCTATGATGGGTTCAGGCGGTATGATTGTTATGGACGAAGATACTTGTATGGTCGATGTTTCCAAGTTCTATCTTGAATTTACCGTTGATGAGTCATGCGGAAAGTGTACACCATGCAGAATAGGAAATTACAGACTACATGAGGTACTGGAGAGAATAACATCCGGGAGGGCTGTCATAGAGGATCTTGATAAACTGGAACAGTTGGGCAATGTTATTAAAGATACGGCATTATGTGGACTAGGTCAAACTTCTCCAAATCCTATCCTTTCAACAATCAATTATTTCAGAGATGAGTATGTAGCCCACATTCAGGATAAAAAATGTCCGGCCGGAGTATGTAAAAACCTCATAAGATACGATATAAATCCGGCAAAATGTGTTGGATGTACAGCATGTGCCAGAGTATGTCCGGTTCAGGCTATAACCGGTACCGTCAAAAAAGCTCATGTTATTGACCAGGATAAGTGTATAAAATGCGGCGCCTGTTATGCGACATGTAGATTTGGCGCTATAAGTAAAATATAAAAGGAGGGACTTTCATAATGCCAAATGTAATAATTAATGATATAAAAGTTGAAGTACCGGAAAATGTAACTGTACTTGAAGCTATAAGGCTTTCCGGAGGATATGTTCCTACTCTTTGCCATATGAAGCTGGATGACATAAAAATAGAGAATAATCCTGCATCATGCAGAATATGTATGGTTGAAGTTGCCGGAAGAAGAAACCTTGCTCCTGCATGTGTTACTCCTATTGCAGAAGGAATGGTTATTAAAACTCATTCAAAAAAGGCAGTAAATGCAAGAAGAACTGTTCTTCAGCTCCTTCTATCAAATCATCCTCAGGATTGTTTAAAATGTGCCAAAAATGGTCAGTGTGAGCTCCAAGATTTAGCAGCCGAGCTTTTCATAACTACCAATCCATATGTAGGAAATAAATCTACCCATAAAAAGGATGTATCAGCAGCTATAATAAGAGATCCCAGTA
>JAKQFQ010000091.1 GCA_029558315.1 Bacillota bacterium | reverse complement strand
CATATAAGAATTCTACTTCCATCTGTCGAAAACAACTACACTTCTCGGAATCGATATAACCGGTATCGCGACACTTGCTGCAGACGTAGGTGGGTTCCAGATAATCATAAGGATAACCTGCATCTGTCAGAAGCTTCTTCTTATCCAGCTTCAAATCAAGTAAAGCAGCACTCAGCTGGTGCAAGGTTTCTTCTTTGGAACCCGAGGAATCTTTCTTGAGCAACAGTCGTCCATATTCCATGGACACCTGAATGACTTTTGCATCGATTTCACGAAAACCGGAGACTTTCTGATAGACCTCTTCTTTACGTTGCATCTGGCGGTAGGAATTATCCAGACGACGTTCTTCATAACGATGTCTTATGGATTCATATTGTGTATTCGTTAGGGCCATAATAAACTCCATTCTGAGCAAAACTTGCTTTAATTCACAGTCAGGGCTTTGACAACGGCATCCAGATCGTAATCTCGCTTCTCGATACGACAGAACGCACTGTTATCATAAGCAGAACGTGCAGCCACTCGCTTAGGGGGCATATTCTGCTTGGAATCTCTGTATTTTTGATCGAGTGCAGCAATATCCTCCTTGGTGCGAACTCCCTTTAGGAACCATTCCTTTAAGATGGAATCGGCATAGCTAAAACGGTTATTAGCAGTTGCCAGTACCGTTCTGTTACAGGCCTCTTCAATAATAGCAATAGGAAGCTTGTATGTCTTTAGCCAACGATCAATAATCTCAAGCTCCTGTGGAGCAGGTTCTCCTTTGCGTCCAAGAAAAGACAGAATACGATAAGCGTTGTCATCGGCCTTGTGGTGAATTCCTTTGGCCTGCTCTACAGTAGTAATGCCTTGCTCAAACCAGTTAATAGCAGTCTTTTCTATGTAATGAAAACTTTTCTGCCCGCCTTCAATACAGAATTGAAGGAGATAATCCGTAAGCTCTGTTGTAAAGGAAAGCCCCCGGTGAAAGAAAAGTAAGGTGCGAAGTTCACTGCTGCTTAACGGACGACCGATATATTGCTCTGCTACCATGATCAGACAGGTAACCTCCGGATCTGATTTGAATGATTTTAAGTCATCAAGGGTATAGGAATTACGAAGCATTTCGTAATCAATTGTTTTAGCAACGGCTGCAGCGACCTGTTGAACTTGGCGAGATTCAGGGATTGTAACTTCTTCGTCTTGCTTGTCCCTGCAGGGGCGCGAGGGTGCCGTAAGCTGTATACCATTGATGTTATGTGCTACATCATAACTTAAGGTGAGCAGATGAAGCTGTTCCCAGTAAATCAGAGAACGAATAATATCTTTCTCGGTATGATTGAATACATCTGCAATCATGGAAATATCAGTGTCCTGACCGGATGCAATCATGCGAAGAAGATAGAGGTATACTTTAATCTGAGCATCATTGGCATCTTTCATATAATAATCAATAAAAATATTGGACAGGAGAGTAACCCCACAATCCTGTTCTGAAGTAATCGATAATGATTTCATTTTTTCACCCACAATTTACAATTTAAGTAAGTCAGATTATAACATATAGGGGTAAAAAATCAATAGCAGCTAAATCCACAAAGCCTTGTGAAATAAGGGGGATTGGAGAGTGTGAATAATGTGGACAAGAGGTGTTAGAATAAGCATTATCAAATAAAAATATCCACAATTCTATGGTGACAACCGAAACCGTAAAATTGTGGATATTGGTTATAACTTATTGGCCAAGTATTGTTTCGCCGATTTTTACAACGTCTCCGGCTCCCATGGTTATCACCATATCGTTGTCGGAACAATTTTGTAAAATAAAATTTTCTATGTCATCAAAATAGGAAAAGTAATATGCTTCAGTGCCGTTCTCTTCTAACTTCTTCAAAAGATCCCTGGAAGAAATCCCGATGGTGTTCTTTTCCCGTGCTGCATAAATATCTGTCAGAATCACTTTGTCTGCTAAGGATAATGCATCTGCAAAATCAGATAGGAAGGCTTGCGTTCTTGTATATGTATGAGGCTGGAAAACACACCAGAGAGTTTTGTGAGGATAATTCTTAGTGGCAGATAAGGTGGCCCGAATCTCTGTTGGATGGTGCGCGTAGTCATCGATAATGGTGATATTGCCAAGACGCCCTTTTAATTCAAATCGACGATCGGTGCCGCTGAAATGTCTCAGAGCATCGACTGCCACAGAGGTATCAATTGCAATGGTTCTGGCAAGCGCAATTGCAGCAATTGAATTATAGATGTTATGTAAACCTACAACAGAAAGACTGACTGGCATCACCTCATTTTGGTGGTGGAGCAGATAAGAACCATGCCCAAATTCGTCATAAGTTATGTCTGTTGGATAGTAGTCACAGGAAGAGGAACTGCCGTATGTAATGACATTGGCTGCAATATCTTTGGTGATCTGTTCAAAATTGTCGATATCGCCATTAATAATCAGGGTTCCTTCGGCTGGGAGCAGACCGGCAAAGCGGTGAAAGGAATTACGAATATCATCCAGATCTTTAAAGAAATCCAGGTGATCTGCCTCAACATTAAGAATAAGACTGATTTTTGGGAAAAATTCCAGATAACTATTCGTATATTCACAAGCCTCTGTGACAAAATATTGAGACTTACCAATACGGAAATTGCCTCCTATGGTCTTGAGAATGCCACCGATGGATAGGGTGGGATCGCAATCTGCATGAAGAAGAATCTCAGATATCATGGAAGTTGTAGTTGTCTTGCCATGAGTACCGCTAATTGCGATAGGCGTGTTGTAATTCTTCATGAGCTGACCTAAGAGCTGGGCTCTTGTCAACATGGGAATGCTCTGATGGATGGCCTCTTGCAACTCAGGATTATCCTGACTGATTGCTGCAGTATAGACAATCAAATCAATTCCAGGAAGAATATTGGAACTGCTTTGTCCATATTGAATTGTGGCACCAAGGGAGGAAAGACGATCCGTTAATGGGGTCTCTTTGCTGTCTGACCCGGAAATCGTGAATCCCTCTGAAAGAAGTATTTCTGCAAGTCCGCTCATGCTGATACCGCCGATACCAATAAAATGTACATGAACAGGATTATGAAAATTAATCTGATACATAAGATAGCCTGCACTTTCCGAATAAATGTCGTGGATCATATCCAATCCTTTTACTATATTAATATTAAGAATAAGTTGGATTCGCCACTTGCTATAATAATTATACTCATAAAACCTTAAAATACAATAAAAATATTATAGGGGATAGTGTAAGTTTATTGTAGGAATAAAATAGACAGACTTGCCCTGATGTGTTTCAGATTTTTTGACTGCCTTTATTTTATCTGTTTTATTTTTTTTTTACAATCCCCAAATATGATTTTTTAGTGCAGCTATCTTCTTAATCTGTGGATATGGAATACTGTAAACAGGCATGTCTGCCATATTTCCAAGGCGTTTTCTGTTTGCCCGTTCCATTTGAAACATTTGATTACTGTTA
>JAKQFQ010000090.1 GCA_029558315.1 Bacillota bacterium | reverse complement strand
TTTTTCATTTGATTCTATTCTGACGGCAATAGGCTTGTCAAATCAAGTGCTGATCATGATTGCAGCAATTGTCATTTCCGGAATTATGTTGAAAAAAACCAGACTGTTTGCAGGAGATCCGGCACCGTTTGTTATGGAACTTCCGGCTTATCACTGGCCGACCTTTACGAATGTAATGCGTTCCATGTGGGAACGTGTTTCCTCCTTTATTAAAAAAGCCGGAACAATCATACTGTTATCCTCGATAATCATATGGGCAGGTTCCATGTTTGGTGTTGTGAATGGACATTTCCAATTTTCCCTGGAAATGGAGCTTGACAATAGTGTCCTTGGAATGCTTGGAAATACCATTTGCTGGATTTTTGCACCGCTTGGATTTGGAGAAGCATCTGCAACAATAGCAACCATCATGGGACTGGTTGCCAAGGAGGAAGTGGTTGGTGTCTTTGGTGTTCTGGAGTTGGGACAAATGTCACAGCTTGCAGCCTTTAGCTTCCTGATTTTTAATCTTCTGTGTGCACCGTGTTTTGCAGCAATTGGAGCAATTAAAAGAGAAATGAATTCAGCAGCATGGACCTGGTTTGCAGTGGGCTACCAGTGTATCTTCGCCTACGCAATCTCACTGATGGTATTTCAGATTGGCTCTGCTGTAAATGGTAATATTCATATCGTTGGATTCATCGCAGCGATTGCGATTATGATGGTTATATTATATATGCTCTTTGTTCGGAAGTATCATGAAGCACAGTTTTTGAAAAGAAGGGAGGTGGCATCATGATCAACTGGTTATTTGAGAATATGTCAACCATTGTGGTTTTGCTTATAGTATTAGGCACAATTTCTCTGATTCTGGGTAGAATGATAAAGGATAAGAAAAAGGGAAGTAAGGCATGTGGATGCGGTTGCTCTGATTGCCCCATGTCCGGAAAATGTCATTCCCAGATGTAACATCTCATTATTTATTGTCAAAATAATGGAAGATTCCCCAGAAATATGATAAAATACGGGAAAAGATATTTACTTTTTCCAAACATATTCGAGGGAGAATGCTGATGAAGAAAAAAGTACATTCGTCTATATGGATCTATCTTGCCGGGTTACTTGTGATTGGCGCAATGTTTTTAATCCTGACGATCTATTGTATAAATGAGAATAAGCGGCTTCATGTCTATGAATTTACAAAAGAGAATCTGAGTGTTCCGCAGGACGGATTGGTCCTGGACATTCAGATTGCAAAATACTGGAATGATACAGAACTACATCCCTTAACTCCATATGGAGCACAGTATGATGGCACATTGACGAATGAATCTGATCAGACCTTTCGTGACTGGAATCTGGAAATGACTTTTTCGGAATGTGCTGAGCTGGATAGTTCCTGGAACGGAGAGTTTGGGATTTCTGATAAGGTAATCACATTTACTGCCTCAGACGGGACTTCACAGGTGTTGCCTCAGACGACAACGACATTTGGCGCTGTATTGTATTCCAAACGTGTACTGAAGCTGGAAAGCTATACAATTCAGGGTTATCGCATTGTGAATATTCATTCACTGCCACTTTTTAAGATTCTTGTAATTCTTCTGATCATATGGGTATTGTTATGTATTATGAACACCATAATAGCTTTGAAAACAAGACAATACCGCGCACGTCAGGAGCTGGATATGGCAGTCATTAACCAGTCAATTTCGACATTTACGGGATTTATTGATGCAAAAGATAACTATACCAAAGGTCATTCAACAAGAGTTGCTGCTTATTCTGCGGAGATTGCAAGAAGATTAAAGCTAAATGAGGAAGATGTGGAACGAATCTACCAGATTGGTCTGATGCATGATTGCGGTAAGATTGGAATTCCGGATAGTATACTAAAGAAACCGGGGGCGCTGACGAAGGAAGAGTATGAGATTGTTAAATCACATACGACGCTTGGAGATGAACTGCTTAAGAATTATACGGCGATACCGGGAATCAGGGATGGTGCACATTATCATCATGAGAGATATGATGGTACAGGATATCCCAAAGGCCTGGTGGGAGAAGAGATTCCATTATATGCAAGAATCATCTGTGTTGCGGATTCCTTTGATGCAATGAGCAGTACCCGCTGCTATCGATTGGAACTGAGTAACGAGAAAATAGTCAGTGAACTCAAGGAT
>JAKQFQ010000075.1 GCA_029558315.1 Bacillota bacterium | reverse complement strand
TTATGAGTCTTCAGGATCCAACAAAGAAAATGTCCAAATCTGATGAGAATGAAAATGCATCAGTCTATCTTATGGATGAGCCGGATGCAATCATGCGTAAATTCAAACGTGCCGTAACCGATTCAGAAGCAACAATTCAGTATCGTGTGGAACAGCCGGGAATTATGAATCTGATTGATATTTATAATGCATGTACAGGTAATACACCGGAGCAGACGGTTAAAGAATTTGATGGCAAAGGCTATGGAGATTTCAAGCTGGCAGTTGGTGAATCTGTTGTCAGCGTTTTAAAGCCGCTGCAGGATAGATATCAGGAATTATTAAAGGATAAGACTTATATAGACTCCGTTATTAAGGAGAACGATGAGAAGGCCAATTACTTTGCGACTAAGACACTCCGTAAAGTTCAAAAGAAAGTTGGATTCCCTGAAAGAATTAAGTAATTAAAGGAGACAGACCATGGTGCGAAGTGCAATGATGGAATTGAACGATAACCGTAATGTGATGTTTAATGAACTGGTTAAGTTCTGTATGGTTTCCGGTGAGATTGACCAGAACCTTTATACTGAATATGATGTTAAAAGAGGACTTCGTGATTCTAATGGCAAAGGAGTATTAACCGGATTAACGGAGATCTCAGATGTAGTTTCTTACCAGGTTGTTGATGGAGTCAAGGTACCTTCTGAAGGCAAGCTGTATTATCAGGGCTATGATGTGGAGAATATTATATCAGGTATTGGGGAACGCAGATATGCATTTGAAGAAGCGACATACTTACTGTTATTTGGTGAACTGCCGAATAAGAAACAGTTTGACAGTTTCTTAGCGATTCTTTCAGATCTGCAGGAATTATCAGGAGATTTTGTCCGAGATGTAATTCTACACAATCCAAGTGTAAATATTATGAACTCCTTGCAGAAGGCGATTTTGAATCTCTATTCTTATGATGAACATCCAGAAGATATCTCTGTACCCAATGTATTAAGACAGTGTTTACAGCTGATTGGAAAAATGCCATTGATTTCGGTATATGCCTATCATGGATATCGTCATTTTAACTTAAATAAGAATCTGGTGATACGAACGCCGAAGAAAGAATACTCAACAGCAGAAAATATCCTGAATATGTTAAGAGCGGATGGCAAATTTACTCCGCTGGAGGCATCAGTATTAGATATTGCACTGGTTCTTCATGCAGAGCATGGAGGCGGTAATAATTCAACCTTTACGACACATGTTGTTACTACGACAGGAACGGATACTTACTCAGCCGTTGCAGCTTCAATTGCTTCGCTCAAAGGCCCAAAACACGGAGGCGCGAACCTGAAGGTTCAGCATATGTTTAATGATATCAAAGAGCATGTGAAGGATTGGAACGATAAGAAGGCGCTGAAGAGTTATCTGATTGCAATCCTTGATAAAGAAGCATTTGACCATGCGGGTCTAATCTATGGCATGGGACACGCAGTGTACACGGATTCAGATCCCAGAGAAAAGATTCTGAAAGATTGTACAAAGAAACTGGCGAAAGAAAAAGGCAGAATGGAAGAATTTGAACTTTATGATAATGTTGAGAAGATTTCTGCAAAATTAATCGCAGATCGCGGACGCTTATTTAAGCCTGTATGCGCAAATGTTGACTTTTACAGCGGATTCCTGTACTCCATGTTAAATATTCCGGAGGAATTATTTACCCCGATTTTTGCAATTGCAAGAATTGCAGGTTGGAGTGCACATAGACTGGAAGAACTTGTAAATAAAGGGAAAATCATTCGACCGGCTTATAAATATGTTGGCTCTCATAAGGAATTCTATTCTATGGAGGAACGTTTTTGGTAGGTAATAAGTAAGAGAAAGGAAAGGGTGCTGTTATGAGCGGTAAATTTGTAGCTTATGTATCCTGTTATACACAGGGAAGCAAGGACGGAATTAAGATTTACGATGTAGATGTGAAAAATGGAGTTTTAAAGGAGAAGGCGAAAGTGTCTATCACCAATTCTTCCTATATTACGATTTCTCATAGTCGTAGATTTCTCTATTCTATTACTGACTATGGAGTTGAATCCTATAAGATACTGCCTGACGGTGGACTGGAAACTAATTCTGCTGCTTCCATTAATGGTATGAGAGGCTGTTATCTTTCAACTGATTATGAAGATCGTTATCTGTTTGTTGCCGGCTATCATGATGGCAAGATTACAGTACTTTCTTTAAATGAAGACGGTTCTATTGGAGCTATTGTTGATGAGGTCTATCACAAAGGAATGGGAAGCATTGCTGATCGTAATTTCAGACCACATGTTAATTGTGTAAAGATGACACGTGATAACAAGTATTTGCTGGCTGCGGATCTTGGAATGGACCATGTTAAGGTCTATGAGGTGGATCATAAGAACGGTAAACTAAAAATGGTGGATATTATTCATTCTGAGCAGTACTCCGGTCCGCGTCATATTAAGATATCGAAGGATGGACGCTATGTCTATATTATCCATGAAGAGAAGAATTATGTAGATGTCTATTCTTATACAGAAGAGAACGACAATCCAATGTTTGAAAAGATTCAGACAGTACCAACACTGAATGAATATCATGCAGGAGATTCTGCAGCAAGTGCCATGAATCTATCCTGGGACTTCAATTACCTGATCTGTTCAAATGCAGGAGACAATAGTGTTATTATCTTTAAACTGGACAAGAAAACCGGAATGCTTAAGAAATTATTATGTCTTCCAATTAGTGGAAGTTATCCTAAGGATGCTATGTTGTTCCCGGATAATAAGCATCTGGTATCACTGAATCATGAGAACAATACGATGACATTTTTTGCAGTGAATCTGGAGAAGGGAACGATTGTCATGAATACCAAAGAAATCAGCATCATGCAACCCAATTGTATTGTATTCCATGAATTATCAGAATAAAAGGAATGGCATATACACTCTAAAAAATGCACTCATTATCATCAAAAATAAGACAGGAAAACCTCGACAGGTAAAAAATATCGAGGTTTTTTTATTACAGGAAAAAGCGCGGATCAAGGACCAGCCGGAGAACCACTACAGGATGCAATATGAGTCACAGAGTAAGAAAAAAGAGAGAACAAAAATTCGCAGTGATCAAAAAAAGCGAAAATAGAGTGCAATATTGACGCAATACGGCGTGGAATAAGAAGTTGACAGGAGTTACGGCGGTATATAATGACAAATTGATTAGGAGGTAAAATATATATGAAAGAGGAACGTGACATGACAAATAAGAATGATAAAAAACATTTATTTACAATCAAAGGGATAAGATTGTTTGGACTATTTCTGGTGTTTGTTGTATTATTGAAAACACCGATGTGGAGTATGGCGAATGCAGAAAAAGCGATATGTTATGAATCAACTTTACCAGAACCAGTACCAGCATCAGTACCAGCATCAGTACCAGCATCAGCACCAGCATCAGAACCGACATCCACACCGGCAACGACAACGCCTGTGCATGTTCATGACTGCCACTGGGAGGTAACCACTTTGGCAACCGCAACCACAGATGGTGTGCTGTCTAACCTTTGCGACTGTGGCTATGTGAAAGAGACACAGGTAATCAGTGCCAATAGCTTTTATCTCAAGGCTGCATTAACAGACATAATCAACGCACCACAGGAGGCAACACTTACCTTTGACTCGGCGGATTGGAATTCTTTTCCGCAGAGTGTGATGATTGCTTTGAGCGAGAGAAGAGACCTAACTGTTATTTTACAATACAATTATGAGGGCAAGAGTTATAGGGTAACGATTTCTGCAGGAACACCAATATATACAGATGACAGATGGTACGGATCTGCACGTCTGATAGACTTATATGATGGTGTAGAGATTAACAAATAAAGAATATGATAGATGTGAATGTATTATTAAAGAAAGAACCGTTGTAAGAATTAGCCTTACAACGGTTTTTAATTATGTGAGAATTATGGCAGATAACGTTGCTCAAGATAGGACATGCGGCTGCCCATGTTGACAAGAAGAAGGTCGAGGATGGTAAGTGCACTCATTGCTTCTACAACAACAACGGCTCTTGGAACAATAACAGGATCATGGCGACCTTTGATTGACAGGCTGATATTATCACCTTGTCTGGTCAGAGTCTGTTGCGGCTGATAGATGGAAGGCGTTGGCTTTACGTGAGCCCTTAAGATGATTGGAGCTCCGTTGGACATTCCGCCAAGAATGCCACCGGCGTGATTACTGTCAAATGTAACTTTTCCATTTTCCATATGCATAGCATCATTATTTACACTACCTTTATGGGTAGAAGCTTTAATGCCATCGCCGATTTCCACTGCTTTGACAGCACCGATAGAGAACAGGGCTTTGGAAAGTAAAGCATCGAGTTTATCAAATACCGGTTCACCTACACCGGCAGGCATATTGTGAATCTGGCATTCAATGACACCGCCAACAGAATCAAGTTCTTCGCGACATTGACGAATATAATCCTGTGCCTGTGCGCAAGCCGCTTTATCTGGCATGCAGACAGGAGAGGTTAGCGCATAGGTGTAGTCAGTCAGTTCATCCGGTACTTTGATGGGGCCAATGGAACGTGTAAAAGCTGTGATTTTAATATTTAACTGCTGCAGAACTTTGATTGCAACAGCACCTGCAGCTACACGAGCAGCTGTCTCGCGACCGGAGGAACGTCCGCCACCACGGTAATCACGTATGCCGTATTTACAGTCAAATGTATAATCAGCATGTCCTGGACGATAACAATCAGCAAGATTACCATAGTCCTTAGAATGCTGGGATGTGTTTTGAATCATCAGAGATATTGGAGTACCGGTGGTGATCCCCTCAAAAACTCCGGAAAGGATGGACACTTTATCGTCCTCTTTTCGTTCCGTAGTAACTGCAGATGTTCCTGGCTTACGACGATCCAGATAAAACTGTATATCCTCTTCATTTAAAGGCAGTCCCGCAGGACAGCCATCGATTACAACGCCTAATGTAGGTCCATGAGACTCGCCCCAGGTCGTAATACAAAAGCGATTACCAAATGTAGATCCGGGCATATGATTACCTCCTTAAATAGAATATGTATCATTATAAAGCATCCTTATCTATACAGCAAGACGAATAATTCTATAAAACTTTTTCGATTTATCATATACAAAATAAGCTAATCAGTGTATATTAATCTGTAGATAAAGGTATGTAGCGGGGGCTTAGGAACAAGTAAAGGATAAGTGAATTAGGGATGCGTGGAAGATTACATCAGAAGGTCGTTAATCGTCTTCTTGAAATAGGAAAAAAGCATAAAATATTGAAATATCCGATGCTGGCATGCATTTTTGTTGTGCTGGCATTCTATTATTGCGGACTGCGGATATTTCAGAATCAGAGAAAAATGGTTTCAATGATTTCTGCGGTTCTTGTTTTGACAATTTGCAGTAGCTTTTCGTTGCCGGAACAGTTAACAGCAGAGAAACAAGCTTCTGTTCAATTAAACCAGCAGGAAGAAAATGTAAGTTATAATGTCATTTATGCCAATGAATCTGCAAAGATTACTGGTGATGTGATTCTGGAAGATGCGGATGTTATTGAAGAATATGATGCGGATGAATTTGAGAATCTTAGGGCGGATGAATTATATAGTGCAGAAGAATTGCTGGAAGGCAGAACTGAAGAAGTTGAAGTGATACCACAAGCTCAGAATGTGCATGAGGCTGTACTATCAGAATTTGACGCGGATGACTGGAATCTGATTTTGATTAATAAGCAACATCCAGTACCGGATAATTATGTTTTTAATCTTGGAGAGATCACAAAGGGAATGGAATGTGATGAACGTATTATCGACATTCTTATGGCAATGCTGAGTGCGGCCAAAGCGGATGGAATCAATCTTGTTGTATGTTCTCCCTATCGTGACTATAATCGACAGGAAGTTCTATTTAACCGAAAGATTAATCGTTATATGTCAATGGGATATTCTTATTCTGAAGCATATCAGAGGACCTCGCAGGCAGTTACGGTACCAGGAGCCAGTGAACATCAGATCGGTCTTGCACTGGATATTATATCAGATGATTACACCTTGTTAAATGAAGGATTTGCCGATACAGAAGCCGGTAAATGGCTTCAGGAGCATTGCTGTGAATACGGTTTTATCCTACGATATCCGTCCGGCAAAGAAGATATTACCGGTATTGAATATGAACCATGGCATTTTCGATATGTTGGTGTGGATGCGGCATGCTATATCATGCAGGAGAACATCACACTGGAAGAGTTTATCTATAGAATTCAGTAAAATACGCCTGCCTGCAGGCAGGATTGGAGAAGTATAATGTATCAGATCTTAAAGACAGAAGGACGTGCCAAGCGTGCACAAATGACAACAGTTCATGGAGTGATTCAGACTCCGGTTTTTATGAATGTCGGAACAGTTGCTGCAATCAAAGGTGCGGTAGCAACAGAGGATCTTGAGAAGATTGGGACACAGGTAGAATTATCCAACACATACCATCTGCATGTCAGACCGGGAGATGAAGTGGTAAAAAAGATGGGTGGTCTGCATCGTTTTATGTCATGGAACAAACCGATACTTACAGATTCCGGTGGATTTCAAGTTTTTTCTCTGGCCGGGCTTAGAAAGATTAAAGAGGAAGGTGTATATTTTCATTCTCATATTGATGGAAGAAAAATATTTATGGGACCGGAAGAAAGTATGCAGATTCAATCCAATCTTGCATCTACAATTGCAATGGCATTTGATGAATGTCCTTCCAGTGTGGCAGAGCGTGACTATGTTCAAGCATCGGTTGAACGTACTACCAGATGGCTGGAAAGATGTTGTACCAAAATGTCGGAATTGAATATGCGCGAGGATACCATTAATAAGGAACAATTGCTTTTTGGTATTAATCAGGGAGCAATCTTTGCGGATATCAGAATCGAACATGCCAAGGTAATCGCAGATATGAACCTGGATGGTTATGCTGTTGGCGGTCTTGCAGTTGGTGAGAGCCATGCTCAGATGTATCATATCTTAGAGGAAACAGTACCCTATCTTCCGCAGAATAAACCAACCTACTTAATGGGAGTAGGAACACCGGCGAATATTCTGGAAGGAGTAGAACGTGGTGTCGATTTCTTCGATTGTGTCTATCCTACCAGAAATGGACGACATGCTCATTTATATACGAATTTTGGGAAAATCAATCTAATGAATGCACAATATGAAACAGATGACAGACCAATCGAGGAGGGCTGTCAGTGCCCGACCTGTAAGCGATATTCCAGAGGATACATTCGTCACCTGCTCAAGGCTAAGGAAATGCTTGGAATGAGACTATGTGTTATTCATAATCTGTATTTCTATAATAAGATGATGGAAGAAATCAGAAATGCGTTAGACGAAGGATGTTTTATGGAGTATAAAAAGCATAAGTTAGAAGGAATGCAGCAAAACCCGTGAAAAAATTAAGAAATTATGCAAAATGCCTTGAAGTCAAGGCATTTTTTGTGTATTATTGATTTTAGCGCATTAAAGCGACTAAGTATATGTATTTATTAGAAAACAGGAGGATCATCATTCATGTTTATACAATTTGGAATGTTAACGGCTGCAGTACTAAAAGAAGCTGCAACGGTATCAGGAGATGTTGCAACCGTATCGTCGAATACAGCACAGGGTGGAGTGCCAATGGTAGGTTCCATTGTCTTTTATCTGGTTATTATGGTAGCATTCATTTATTTCTTCATGATTCGTCCGCAGAAGAAAGAGCAGAAGAAAGCCAATGAGATGTTAAGCACGCTGGAAACAGGTGATGTTGTTTTGACAACCAGTGGTTTTTATGGTGTTGTCATTGACATTACGGAAGAAGACGTCATTGTTGAATTTGGCAGCAACAAGAACTGCAGAATTCCGATGCGTAAAACGGCAATTGCAAATATTGAGAAAGCCGAATAACAATTTGTAATTTGGGATAAGGCGTAGAACATACGCCTTATTTTTTAGAATAAATATATTACAAGAGGAAGAAGGTCAAGCAGAATGGAATTAAACATTGTATGTATTCCAGGAGATGGAATCGGACCTGAGATTGTAACTCAGGCCAAGAAAGTATTGGAAAAGGTCGCTTCCAAATATGGACATCAGATGAAATTTGCAGATATTCTGATGGGTGGTGCATCGATTGATGTACATGGAATTCCATTAACAGATGAAGCAATTGCTACAGCGAGGGCTGCAGATGCTGTACTGATGGGCTCGATTGGTGGTGATACGAATACTTCACCATGGTATCAATTGCCTCCACAGAATCGTCCGGAAGCCGGATTACTTAAGATTCGTAAGGAATTAAACTTATTTGCCAACCTTCGTCCTGCTGTACTTTACAGTGAGCTGGCAGGTGCTTGCCCTTTAAAACCAGAGATCAGCAGTAAAGGATTTGATATGCTGATTATGAGAGAACTTACCGGCGGATTGTATTTTGGTGAACGTAAGACCGTTGAGGAAAATGGTGTAAAAAAAGCAATTGATACCTTGACCTACAGCGAGACTGAGATTAGAAGAATTGCCATAAAGGGATTTGACATTGCAATGAAACGTAAGAAGAAAGTAACCAGCGTTGATAAAGCCAATGTGTTGGATTCTTCCAGATTATGGCGTGCGGTTGTCAATGAAGTAGCCAAGGATTATCCGGAGGTTACAGTAGAACATATGTTGGTAGATAATTGTGCAATGCAGTTGGTTAAGGATCCATCCCAGTTTGATGTGATTTTAACAGAGAATATGTTTGGAGATATCTTATCAGATGAGGCCAGTATGGTTACAGGATCCATTGGAATGCTTGCATCTGCATCGTTAAATGATACTAAGTTTGGTCTCTATGAGCCAAGTCACGGTTCAGCACCGGATATTGCAGGCAAAGATCTTGCGAATCCAATTGCAACCATTCTTTCTGCATCCATGATGCTTCGTTACAGCTTTGATCTTGATAAAGAAGCAGATGCTATTGATGCAGCAGTGGAAAAGGTATTACAGGAGCAGTTCAGAACCGGTGACATTATGAGCGAAGGCTGCAGAAAAGTCGGATGCATCGAAATGGGTGATCTGATTGCAGAACGAATTGATTGAAAATAAATATATGGCGCATTCAAGAGAAGCACACCGTGGGAAAGGACGAAAAAGATGAGAAGTGACAGTGTAAAAACAGGTACCCAGCAGGCACCACATCGTAGTTTATTTAATGCATTAGGATTTACCAAGGAGGAGAGAGAACGTCCTTTGATTGGTATTGTAAGTTCCTATAATGAGATTGTTCCCGGACATATGAATCTTGACAAGATTGTTGAAGCCGTAAAAATGGGCGTTGCCATGGCAGGAGGAACTCCTGTTGTATTCCCGGCAATCGCTGTATGTGATGGTATTGCCATGGGACATATTGGAATGAAATACTCCTTAGTGACAAGAGATTTGATTGCTGATTCCACAGAATGTATGGCAATGGCACATGGTTTTGACGGACTGGTTATGGTTCCAAACTGTGATAAGAACGTGCCGGGGCTTCTTATGGCGGCTGCAAGACTTAACATTCCTACCATCTTCTGTTCCGGTGGACCGATGCTTGCAGGTCGTGTAAAAGGACAAAAGAAGAGTCTTTCTGCAATGTTTGAGGCTGTAGGTACTGTTGCTGCAGGTAAAATGTCAATGGAAGATTTGGAAGAACTTGAAGAAAAAGTATGTCCTACCTGTGGCTCCTGTTCCGGTATGTACACAGCAAATAGTATGAACTGTCTGACAGAAGCTCTTGGTATGGGACTTCGTGGCAACGGTACCATTCCTGCTGTATATTCTGAGAGAATTCGTCTTGCTAAGCATGCTGGAATGCAGATTATGGAACTCGTTAGCAAAGACATTAAACCAAGAGATATTATGAATGAGAAAGCATTTATGAATGCTTTAACCGTAGATATGGCACTTGGATGCTCTACCAATTCTATGCTTCATCTTCCTGCAATTGCAAAAGAAGCAGGCGTAGAATTGAATCTTGATATTGCCAATGAATTAAGCTCTAAAACACCGAATCTGTGTCATTTGGCACCGGCAGGACCTACTTATATGGAAGACTTGAATGAAGCTGGTGGTGTTTATGCCGTAATGAATGAGTTAACAAAGAAGAATCTTTTGAATACCGATATTCCTACTGTAACCGGTAAGACAATGGGTGAGAATATCAGCGGATGTCTTAACATGAATCCGGAAGTCATTCGTACGATTGATAATCCATACAGTACGACCGGCGGTATTGCAGTACTTAAGGGTAACCTTGCTCCGGATTCCGGCGTTGTAAAACGTTCTGCAGTTGTACCTGAGATGATGGTTCATGAAGGACCGGCAAGAGTATTTGACTGTGAAGATGATGCGATTGATGCGATCAAGGGTGGCAAGATTGTTGCAGGAGATGTTATTGTTATCCGTTATGAAGGACCAAAAGGCGGACCAGGTATGAGAGAAATGCTAAATCCTACATCCGCAATTGCAGGCATGGGACTTGGCTCATCCGTAGCATTAATTACAGATGGTAGATTCTCTGGAGCTTCCAGAGGGGCTTCCATTGGTCATGTATCACCGGAAGCAGCTGTTGGTGGACCAATTGCATTGGTAGAAGAAGGCGATATTATTTCTATCGATATTCCAAATAACAAGCTAGATGTGAAAGTATCTGATGAAGAGCTAGCAGCAAGAAGAGCAAAATGGCAGCCGAAAGAACAGCATTTAACAGGATATCTTGCAAGATATCGTGAACTTGTTACCAGCGGCAATCGTGGTGCTGTATTGGAAGTGCCTAAGAATCAATAAGACTATATCGGATAAGAGAGGAAGAAGAATATGCAATTAACAGGTTCTCAAATCGTAGTTGAATGTTTGAAGGAGCAGGGAGTTGATACTGTATTTGGTTATCCCGGAGGAACGATTCTTAATATTTATGATGAATTATATAAGCATTCAAATGAGATACACCATGTCTTAACATCACATGAGCAGGGGGCATCTCATGCAGCAGATGGTTATGCAAGAGCCACAGGTAAGGTTGGTGTCTGTATGGCGACCAGCGGACCGGGGGCAACCAATCTTGTCACAGGTATTGCAACTGCCTATATGGACAGTGTTCCTATGGTAGCTATTACAGCGAATGTTGTATTACCGCTGCTTGGCAAGGATACCTTTCAGGAGGTTGATATTGCGGGTGTGACCATGCCGATTACCAAGCATGGTTTCATTGTAAAGGATGTTTCTATCTTAGCAGATACGATTCGTAAGGCATTTGCCATTGCAAAGAGTGGCAGACCGGGGCCGGTACTTGTGGATATTACAAAGGATGTAACGGCAAATAAATGTGATTTTGTTAAGAAAACACCTGATGCAATCACCGTAGAGAAGAAGTATACGGATGCTGATATAGAGAAAGCAATGGATTTGATTAAAGCAGCAAAGCGTCCTTATATCTATGTCGGCGGTGGTGCTATTATTTCCGGTGCATCAGAAGAACTTGCAACATTTGCAGAGAAGATTGATGCTCCTGTCTGTGATACATTGATGGCAAAAGGCGCATTTAACGCATATTCAGACCTATATACCGGAATGATTGGTATGCATGGAACGAAGACTTCCAACATTGGAGTCAGCGAATGCGATTTGCTGATTGCATTGGGCGCAAGATTTTCGGATCGTGTTATCAGTAATGCGAAGATATTTGCCAAAAAGGCGAAGGTACTTCATATCGATATTGATGCTGCGGAAATCAATAAGAATATCAAGACAACGGCTTCTGTAGTCGGAGATCTGAAGATGGTATTAGCAGAGTTAAATGCAAAATTACCGGACATCTCTCATAAGGATTGGACAGATAAGATTAAGCAGATGAAGAAGGATATGCCTCTGACGTATCCAAAGAACAAGCTGACATGTCCGTACATCTTAGAAACATTGGATAAGGTGACCGAAGGAAAAGCAATTATTACGACTGATGTTGGACAGCATCAGATGTGGGCATCACAGTTCTATCGTTACACAGAGCCCAGAACTTTCTTGACATCCGGAGGCCTTGGCACCATGGGGTATGGACTTGGAGCATGTATTGGAGCGAAGGTTGCAAGACCTGAGAAGACTGTAGTTAACATCGCTGGTGATGGATGCTTCCGAATGAACATGAATGAACTGGCAACGGCTTCCAGATACAATATTCCAATTATCCAGATTGTTATCAACAATCATGTTTTGGGTATGGTAAGACAGTGGCAGACGTTATTCTACGGTCAGCGTTATTCCCAGACCGTGTTGGAAGATAAAGTAGATTTTGTCAAGGTAGCAGAAGGACTTGGCTGCGAAGCAATTCGTATTACCAAGAAAGAGGAAGTCGAACCGGCTCTGAAAAAAGCAATTGCAGCAGGCGGTCCAGTTGTCCTCGACTGTATCATTGAGGAAGATGATAAAGTATTCCCGATGGTTCCGGGCGGTGCACCGATTAGCGATGCATTTGACGAAGCGGATCTATTGGCTAAGGAATCATAAAGTAAAGTTATGAAAGAACTACTAAAGAAAAATTTCGGAATGTTATGTTTGGTTGTGTTTTTTGTACTGATTCTATTTTACTTTATCATGGCAGGCTACTATTCGACGCGGTTTACATTTGGAACGAAGATAAATGATACCTATGCGACCGGTATGACTATTGAGGAAGTGAATGCCAATTTATTAGAAAATGAGGTACGTGAGACGCTCACAATCATAGACAAAAATGGGGAATGCAGTACAATTCCTTTGGTAGAGATTGGGTATCAGTATGATTATCTGCAATCTTTAAAACAAATTAAAGAAAAGCAAAACCCGCTGTTGTGGGGAATCTGTCTTTTTCGCCAGAATGAATACTTTGCCAGTGCCAATGCAGTATTCGATGAGACGTTATTAGAGACTAGACTTCTTGTATTGCCAAGTTATCATACCGATTTATGGAATGAAGAATTAGAGGTATCCATAATCGAGGGAGAACATGGTTATGAACTGGTTGATCCGACGAAGGAACTCTTAAAACCGGAGTTGGCAACAGCTGCAGTAGAGCAGGCAATTGCAGCTGGTGAGATTACGATTGATTTGATGGCATTAGGCTGTTACTATGATCTGCCGCTCAATGATAGGAATGAACAGACTTATCAGTTATGGGATAAGATTAGTGAATTTCAGAACTTTCATGTGACCTATATATTTGGAGATGAAACAGAGTATGTAGATGAAGCTGTCACCTCAGAATGGATTTTGAAGGACGATTATGGTAACTTTGAATATGATATTGAAGGAGATCTGATTCTGGATCGGGCGATGGTGGAAGAGTATGTGAATCTGCTTGCTGCCAAATACTCCACGTTAGATGGTAGTCATCGGTTCCTGACTACGGATGGAGAATGGATCACAATAGAAGGCGGAACTTATGGTAATCAGATCGATGCAGAAGCAGAGGTTGATTTCCTGATTGGAATGTTTCAGGGCAATGCAACGGATATTACAAGAGAGCCGGTCTATCTGACACAGGCACTCGATCAGGGGACAGATGATGTTGGAGATACTTACATTGAAGTAGATATAGAGAATCAGATCCTATATTATTATGAAGATGGAGTACTACAGTTAACCTCTAATGTTGTGACGGGAAATGTCTCTAGAGGATGTGATACGCCATCGGTGGTGTGCTATGTATATTATAAGCAGCGCAATCGGACATTGCGGGGACCGGGCTACGCGACCTTTGTTAATTACTGGATGGCGGTGTATGGCAATATCGGCCTGCATGATGCGACCTGGAGACGGGAGTTTGGCGGTGACATTTACCAAACCGCAGGTTCTCATGGATGCGTCAATATGCCCAAGGAGAACGTTGCACTGCTATACGATATGGTGGAAATCGGTACACCGGTTGTAATTTATTAAGAGATGTTTTTATTGACGCAGGAAAGATTTAAGCGTAACATACATATAAATCAAATGCCGACACGTTTTGCGGCCGGCTGATTGATAATAAAAATCCAAGGAGGAGAGAAAAGTGGGAAGAATTTACAATTTCTCAGCAGGTCCGGCAGTGTTACCGGAAGAAGTATTACAAGAAGCAGCAGACGAAATGATGGACTACAGGGGTTGTGGGATGTCAGTTATGGAGATGAGCCACAGATCGAAGACTTATGATAACATCATTAAAGAAGCTGAAGCTGACTTACGTGATCTGATGGGAATCCCGGACAATTACAAGGTATTATTCCTGCAGGGTGGCGCCAGCACACAGTTTGCAATGATTCCAATGAACTTAATGAAGAACAAGGTTGCAGACTACATTGTTACCGGCCAGTGGGCAAAGAAAGCATACCAGGAAGCATGTATCTATGGAAAGGCTAACAAGATTGCTTCATCCGAAGATAAGGTATTCTCCTATATTCCTGATTGTTCCGATCTTCCAATTTCTGAAGATGCTGATTATGTATATATTTGCGAGAATAACACAATCTATGGTACGAAGTACAAGACACTTCCTAATACAAAAGGAAAGATTCTTGTATCCGACGTTTCCTCCTGTTTCTTAAGTGAGCCTGTTGATGTAACTAAGTATGGTGTCATCTATGGTGGCGTTCAGAAGAACATCGGACCTGCAGGTGTTGTTATCGTTATCATCAGAGAAGATCTGATTACAGAGGATGTTCTTCCGGGAACACCGACGATGTTAAAATATAAGATTCATGCTGACAATGCATCCTTATACAATACACCGCCGGCATATGGTATCTATATCTGCGGCAAGGTATTTAAATGGATCAAGAAGATGGGAGGTTTGTCTGTAATGAAAGAGAGAAATGAAGCGAAGGCTAAGATTCTCTATGATTTCCTTGACCAGAGTGCGATGTTTAAAGGCAATGTAAGAAAAGAAGACAGATCTCTTATGAATGTAACATTTGTCACAGGTGATGCTGATCTTGATGCTAAGTTTATCAAGGAAGCAAAAGAAGCTGGATTCGATAACCTGAAAGGACACAGAACTGCTGGCGGTATGAGAGCATCTATCTACAATGCAATGCCAATGGAAGGTGTAACTGCACTGGTTGACTTTATGAAGAAATTTGAAGAGGAGAATAAATAATGTATAAGTATCATTGCCTTAATCCAATTGCCAATGTTGGATTAGATAAATTTACAAGCGATTATGAGAAGACAGATGCAGTAGAAGCTGCAGATGGTATTCTTGTCAGAAGTGCAGCAATGCATGAGATGGAACTTCCGAAGAGCTTAAAAGCCGTAGCAAGAGCTGGTGCAGGAGTTAACAATATTCCTTTGGACAAATGTGCAGATGCAGGTATCGTTGTATTCAATACACCTGGTGCGAACGCCAATGCAGTAAAGGAAATCGTTCTTGCAGGTATGCTTCTTGCAAGTCGTGATATCGTTGGTGGTATTGAATGGGTTAAATCCGCCAAAGATGATGAGAATATCGCAAAGGCTGCAGAAAAAGAAAAGAAGAAATTTGCTGGTACTGAAGTTGAAGGTAAGAAACTTGGTATCATTGGTCTTGGTGCAATTGGCGTTAAGGTTGCCAATACAGCAAAGCATCTTGGTATGGAAGTCTATGGATATGATCCTTATGTATCTGTAAATGCTGCCTGGAACTTAAGCCGTGATGTTAAGCATGTACTTGACGTAGAAGATATCTACCGTGAATGCGATTACATCACAATTCATGTTCCACTGATGGATGCAACGAAGGGAATGCTTAATGAGGATGCAATCTCCAAGATGAAAGATGGCGTTATCCTCTTGAATTTTGCAAGAGATCTTCTTGCAGATGAGAAAGCAATTCTTGCAGGTATTGCGTCCGGTAAGATTAGAAAATATGTTACAGATTTCCCGAATACAACAACTGCCGGTCAGGAAGGCTGCATTGTAATTCCTCATCTTGGTGCTTCTACGGAAGAAGCAGAAGATAACTGTGCAAAGATGGCAGTTGATGAGATGATGAACTACTTAGAGAATGGTAATATCATCAACAGTGTAAACTATCCTAATGTTGATATGGGCGTATGTGCTACAAAGGGTCGTGTTGCAATCTGTCATAAGAATACTGCGAACATGATTACGAAGTTCACTGCTGCCTTTGGTGATCTTGGAATCAATATTGAGAACATGATGAACAAGTCCAAAGGTGAGTATGCATATACGATGCTTGATGTAGAAGATACGGTTACCGGTGAAATTGCAGATAAGCTTGCTTCTATGGATGGTGTTATCAGAGTAAGAGTAATTAAATAAGAGTAATTTATGTAAGAGTACTTAAGCAAGTGTTATTGAGTAAGAACTATTATTGATGAATTTTGCGAACTTATTATATTGAGGTTATGGAAAAATCTGAAATAACAGTGGCAAAGTGCTTGATCTGTCTAAAAAATGTGTAGTTAAATTTTCATTGCAGTAAATTATACTATGAGAAATAGGATTCTCAACTCACTTACGTGAATTGAAAATCCTATTTTTAGTAAAGACGACACAGCCCTTTTTTCTTCTTAAGTTGTGTTGTGAAATAAATGACTTGTTTTCCAAAATACAAGTTCTGAAAGTATTTATGCAATTGGGTAATTGCAAGAACAGCACAATGTGTAGCAATATATGGACCTTGATAATAATAGTAAATAGTGTCTGCTGATTTTCTTTTATTCAGCAGACACTAAATATAAATTATGCAGTCATGACAGACAGAGGAATTAAAAAAATAGTAATACTGAGATTCTACGTCAGTACTTTATAAACCACCCTGGTATGCTATACACATAGGAATTATCAAGCAGTCTTAATCTATCTATTGCTTTTCTTTTATTCCTATATCACAATAATCCTG
>JAKQFQ010000048.1 GCA_029558315.1 Bacillota bacterium | reverse complement strand
TTCCTTGTTGAGGATGGCTATATCCATGTTCTCACCAGAATCTCTTCTGTCATAATAGTTGATTAAATCGTTATCCAATTTCAGTATCAGCTCTTCAAGTGACTTGAGTCCATATTTTTCTTTGACTCCAGCCTGTCTGGTTCTCTCAGTAAAAATCTCTGATTTATATCCTTCGAGAGAGGTAATGATTGTAGGAAGAACAATTTTCTTTACTTCTTCTATTCCAATTTTAGAGTTACCCAGTTTAGGTGTTTCATTTGGGAATGAGAAATCCCATATTAAAGATGGGTTGAATGTCTCAACATTCTTTGAGATAATGTCATAATAGAAAGCAAATAATCTCTTGCCCGCTGTGTTCCTCTTCCCATCCTTAATCTCTCCAGAATAATAAAGTATAATTCCATCCTTTTTGCCTGTAGGATCGATAAAAACTGCACCTGTCTTTATTGATTCAGAGAGTTCATTTTCAACCCAATCCATTAGTGCTTCAAAAAGAGGATGACCAAATGATACAAACTCAGCATCATTATTTTTAAATGCTATCTCCTTATCAAAAGTTACCTTAGGATACTTTTTTAAGAGAATACCATAACGTTTCTTGAAATTAACTTGTTCTGCTATCTTGCGTACAGGAAATGAAATCTGGTCGATTGAAATAAAGCCATCTCTCTTAACAGTCAAGGTACTTCCTGATTTTTCAAACGCTTTTTTAAAGAACGCTTCAGTATATTCAGGAATTAGCCTGTTCTCTTTTGCCCTATTATTTAATTCTCTTATTCGAGTATAATCAATAAACCGTGTAGCTAATGAATCCCCCAAGTTTTCCTTAACTCTTGAAATGTAGTCTTCATCTACCTTAATCTCCAGTTCTGCAAGTATTTCTTCCGAACTACGGGCATTTACAGCGGCATCCAGTAGCATCTGTGATAGATTCCTTCCAGAAAATACTTCACTTATCACATCGAAAACCTTGTCGCTTCCCATTGCGGTGCGTATCTCGTCAAGTTTATGGAATAACGCTGTTAGAACTTGTCCTTCACGTGTATCACTTGCGACAAGGTTATAAATAAACACTTCTTTAGTCTGTCCATAACGGTGGATCCTCCCCATTCTTTGTTCAAGTCGATTGGGATTCCAAGGGATGTCATAGTTTAACATAAGATGACAGAACTGTAGGTTAATACCTTCGCCTGCCGCTTCAGTTGCAACCAATACCTGATAAGGTTCATTCTTAAACCTCTTTTCGGTATCAATTCTTTCCTCAAGCTTCATTCCGCCATGAATCGGTATTGAAGTATAGCCCCAGCTTGAAATCCGTTTTAACAGGTAATCAAGTGTATCCTTTGATTCGGTGAATATTATAATCTTCTCATTAGGGAATCTTCGGTTAAGGTCTTCAACTGTTTTCTTTAACTCTCTGAGCTTGATTTCCTGATTTCTGTCTATTATTTCTTTTGCCTGTTGATGTAGCTGTGATAGTGTTTCGATTTCCTTGTTTAACTCATCCCGATTCTCTGAGACACTTAGTGTTTCCCATATTTCTTCTTCACCCCAGCGGTCTTCTTCGGATGAATCATCAGATCCTTCGAAATCAAATTCACGTATTATCTGATTATTATGTCGATTATCAAAATTGTCTCTTAATTCTTCAAGCCTTTTTTTCCTCCTTTCAACCGATTTTAGAAGCGCATAGGTACTTGATGCGAACCTTCTTTGCAAAACAATCAAGGCAAATGCAACATTACGTCTTGTAGTTTGAGATAATGCCTTATTGAACTGTTGTTCAACATACTCTGTTAGATTGTTATATAGAATTTTCTCCGCAGGAGAATCAACTCCCAGATTATAGGTAAGTGTATATACGTTTCTGGGAAGAAAGAGAGGTTTGCCTTCAAAGTCCTTTAAATCCTCCTTTACCCTACGGATAAACAAAGGATTATCCTTGTTTTCGATGGATTCCTGAAGAAGTTCATTGTTGGCAAAAAATCCTTCAGAAAGTAAGTCTAAAAACAATCTGAAGTTATCCTGATCTCCTTTATGAGGGGTTGCCGTCAGAAATAAGAGGTGTTCAGTTATTTGAGATAAGGTTTCACCCAATCGGTATCTTTTACTCTTAGAAGTTTTATTCCCATATTGGTATGCACTCATTTTGTGAGCTTCATCCACGATAATCAAGTCAAAATTGGTTGCATCAAGAGTTGGTAAAATCTCATCTCTCTTACCAAAATCTATTGAAGTAATTATCTGATTTTCCTTTGACCATACATTTTCCCCGAAATGAGAATCCATCAGACTCCTGTCAATTATGACAAAATTCTCTTCAAATCTTTCCTTCAATTCTCGTCTCCATTGATCCTTCAGATGCCCTGGAGCTACAATGAGAATCCTATCAATAACCTGCCGTAGCTTTAACTCTTTGATGATTAGTCCTGCCATTATTGTTTTCCCCGCTCCTGGATCATCTGCAATAAGGAAACGTATCCGTGGCATCTGAAGAACATATCCATATACAGCCTCAATCTGATGGGGTAATGGATCTACTTTTGAAGTATTAATTGCTAAGAGAGGATCATAAATTGAAACAAGATTATATCTCAGGTTTTCAAGGGATAAAAATACTTTCTCTGTATCAGCAGAAAAGGTCAGTTCCTGTTTATATAAGCTGATTGCCTCAATATCGGATTGCGAAATGATTTGGTCATACCTTTCTCTTGAAGTTATTCCAACTCCGAGGATACGAAAGTAACCACCTCCAATATCCTCAATCAAATCAATCTGAATTGGTTCAAACCATCTGTCGCTGCGGATTATATCTGACTTAGAAAACATTGTTTTTCAAATGATTAATCTTGTATTGTATGGTAGTATTGTTAAAAACTTAAAGATAAGTAAATCCATTTGAAGAAACCAGAGATATCTTAACATATGGGTTACATCCAATAAATCATAGGCGTTTGGGAGAAGGTTAAGAAGTTATGCAACTTTTTTTCTGTAAAATCATAAAGCCACGGTTATTATTTTCTGTGTCATAGTGTTTGGTTCACCAGCAGGAGCGCGCTCCTGCTGGTGAAGCCGTTTTTTCAGTTCAAATTCTTTTAATAAATCCATATTGAGGTATGCTCTTCCATTGATCCAGTCCTCGTGCCATTCCTTGAGCAACGCAGTGAAGAGCCGTCTGCAACTGAGCGGATTGGGGAATATCCTCACCACCCTGCTTCTTCTTTTAAGCTCCTGGTTTATCCTTTCGATCATATTTGTTGTCCGGAGTCGTTTATGGTGTTCCACCGGGCATGCGTAGTACACCCCAAGAGTCTCCCATCCGTGTTCCGATACAAAATTTGCCAGATCAGGGTACTTCTGGCGGTAATCATCTGAGAGCTTGTCCAGAACTGTTTTGGCCTCATCATAC
>JAKQFQ010000515.1 GCA_029558315.1 Bacillota bacterium | reverse complement strand
CTTAATCTCGCCACCAAGAACCGGCCTGTAGAGAATCCCTCTCCCCAGCATTACCGGTACCTCACAGCCACATTGTTCCATCAGCACACGATAATCCTCTTTGGAGAAAATATCTCCGTTATAGCATAACGGATTCTTACTGTTTTCCATCGCATAACGAAATGCCTCGACATTCGTTGTATTACCATAGAAATCATCGCTGACTCGGGCATGAATAATCAACTCTGTGATTGGATATTGATTATAGACTGCAAGCAGTGCTTCCCATTCAGAGGCATCATGTACTCCCAGTCTGGTCTTAATGGATATATCAATCTTCGTTCTGGTAAAGATTTCTTCCAGAAAACGGTTAAGCTCCTCTGGTTCCCGAAGCATTCCGGAGCCTTTTTTCTTCGCCGTTACTGTCCTTGACGGACATCCAAGATTGATATTCACTTCTGTAAATCCCATATCAAGAAAGGATTCTTCTGCTTTTTGAAATGCCGCTGCAGAGTTGGTCAGCACCTGTGGAATCAGCGGTTGTCCCGGATTGTTCTCCTCTGCCAGTTCCATCAATTCCTTTTTGCCCCATTCCTTCTCCTGGTGCAGTGATAAAAATGGCGTATAGTAGCGGTCTATCGCATGATAGTAATGGGCATATGCCCTACGAAAGATATAAGTTGTCAAGCCCTCCATGGGCGCAAGTTCCAGTATCACAAATTCCTCCTAGAAAACCAGCTGAATCAGCAGCATATAGCAGACTGTTCCGCAGGCTATGGATAGCAGCATTTTCTTCTGCCACAGATGCATACCAATCGTGACCAGAATTGCAATCAGTTCGGGAAAGCCATGACTTCCCTGCAGTATCGAGACATTTTTCAGACAGTATATCACCAGCATTCCAAAGATAGCAGATGGAAGTGCTTTTCCAAGATATTGGATATATTTTGGTGTCGGTCTCTTCGATGAGAAAATCAAAAACGGCAGAAATCTTGTTGTCATCGTTGCCAGCACGCAGACTGCAATGATAATAATCTGTTGCTGTATTGTCATGCCAGACCACCTGCTTTCTCAATCGGTTTTCTGCACAGGGTAAGGAAACACAGGATTGTCAGCATCGTTGGAATCAGGAAGGAATCCGGTCCGCAGATCACCAGACATAAGACGGATGCAGCCAGTCCAATCAGTGCAGTATAATGTTTCTTTTCTTTCTTCAGCTGTTCCATCAGAATAACAACAAACATCGCTGTCATAACAAAATCCAGGCCTTTTGTATTAAACGAAAGCACCGAGCCCAGAAGCCCTCCCAGCGTGGAACCGGATACCCAGTAGATTTGATTTAACAGCGTAACAAAAAAATAGAACCACCCACGATCTACATTTTCCGGAACCTTTGCTGTGTAATTAATGGAAAATGTCTCATCACATAAACCAAAAATCAGATAGCACTTCTTCCATCCCATTCCTTTATATTTCTCCAGCATGGAAATACCATAAAATAAATGTCTCGCCTGAATCATCAGAGCCACCAGGAATGCCTGCATCGGTGCAAATGCGCTCAGTAGCATTGTCACCACAATAAATTCCAGTGAACCTCCAAAAATCAATGCGCTCATCGCCAGCGGATACCAGAATGAAAATCCCGATACATTCATATAGATTCCATAAGCAACTCCAAGAAACCAAAAGCTTGCGAAAATCGGAACCGTATATGGGAATGCTGCTTTCAGCGCCCTTAACCGTCTCCCTTTTTCTTTCATGATCTACTCCTTTTCTTTCGTTATTCTAATTCCAGGAGTACTCCCTTATCTCACAATTCTCTATGCCAAATGCAGCAAACTCTTCATTCGTCATATCATAAAAGTACGACTGCACAATTCTGGCAATACCATTATGCGCCACCAGCAGGTAGGTTCGCTCCTGCGCACTGATTTCATCCAACAGGTTATAGATTCTTTGTGCCAGCTGCGCCATAGACTCCCCACCATCAAAACAATAGGTAAATCTTGCTTTGGCCTGCTGAAATTCCACGCCATCCCTTGGAGTCGATTCAAAACGTCCAAAATTCTGTTCCTTCAATCGCAGCTCCTCTCGTACCGGAATGCCTGTCATCTCGCTGATATGCATCGCAGTATCCGTGGCACGTACAAGTGGTGAGTACAAAATTGCATCAATCTTAAGCCCCTTTAACATAATCTCTCTGCCAAGTGCCTTCGCCTGCTCATGCCCAAGCTCTGTTAATGCGATATCCGTGACTCCGCAGATTTTATTTTCTACATTCCATATGGTCTGTCCATGTCTGGCAAAGTATAAATGTCCCATCCGTCCGCTCCTATGTTATGTTTATGTTCACTTATTCTAGGCGAATTAATCCGATTTTGCAATAGTTACAGACTACTTAACTTCATAACCTGTTGTTTTAACAGTCCATTCGCCCACTCATACATCTCCAGGGTATCGTACTGACGATATTCACATTCCAGCGACATCAAAAGCAATGCATAGATATCATACCAAAGTGCTCTTCTCTGCTCCCTGGCTGTCAGCCTTGTGACTCCATAGCCCTTCCAGAAGGAGCTGTGATCCTCATAGGTACGAAAGCCAACTTCCATCAACGGGTCTGCCCATAAACAGCGTTCCCAGTCAATCAGCCCAACCATCTGCTTATTCTTAACAAAGATATTGCCATCCCAGCAATCCCAATGCACTAATCTGGGACTTAGCACTTCATCAAAGATCTCCTTATCCTGCTCTAATCGCTCCAAAAGCTTTTCGGTATCAATTCTTAAATCCACCGCTCCTGCTTCTGCATCCGTTATCCCTAATGACAACATCTCTTTAAAGACTTCATACCATTTTTTCCCCTGCAGCCTTGTCTGTCCAGGATAACCAAAACAGGGGCAGCGTATCGCATTGATCTCTTTGTTAACTTCTCCCAGTCTGGTATAGATTGCTTCTATTTCTTCTTCCTTTAACTGATCCTTAATAGAACTCAGGCTAAGAAGCCTTATATGTGCGGTTCAATCGTTCAATCATCTGCTTGTATGGTCGAAACTGTTTTGATACAGCATCATCGTTGGTAAGTCCAATTACCTGAGT
>JAKQFQ010000027.1 GCA_029558315.1 Bacillota bacterium | reverse complement strand
GTGACGAACCTTCAGCAGTTCTTTTTCGTGCTGTCAAGGGTGGCGTTAAGCTATCACAAACTAAAATATCTACAGTTTTCAAGGTTCATCTGAGCCTTTTTTCTTTGCTCAGTTTTTTCATAAATCATTTGACACTATCTTCTTTCTATCTGTAAGCTTCTTTCTACCCGTTAGCTTCTTTCTCTCTGTTATATTCTTTCTTCCTTAGGCTTTGAGAAATCGCATCCACAATAATTCTGACGATACAACCCATATTCCTTAGATAATTCTATAGATCTTTTATAGCCTTCCCTTTTCTTGAAATCCGATGGTAAAAACGCAATCTGATGCTTTTCTCCCATAGCTTCTCCGATTTCATTCAATACAGCTGCATTTTTCATTGGACTAATCGTTAACGTTGTAGTATAACAATCAAAATGATGACCAGCTGCATAGGACGCGGCTTCATTCAGTCGAAGTGCAAAACACTTTCTGCACCGTTCCTGTCCTTCCGGGCAATCCTCTAATCCGTGGATTTCCTGCAAAAAGCGAACCGGTTCATACGTACCTTCAACCATCAGAATCTCTTTCTTGTACAGTTTGCTCATTTCTTCAATCAAACGATGCTGTTCTGCTACACGCTTATGGTACTCTGTTTTCTCCATGATATTCGGATTGTAGTAAAAGACTGTTATGTCAAAAAATCTGGTCAGATACTCTAAAACATAACTGCTGCAAGGTGCGCAGCAGCTATGTAATAAAAGTCTTTTTCTATTGTTCACATCCATACCAGCAAGTATCTGATCAAGTTGCTTCTGATAATCTACTCTATTCATAGCTTTCGCTTTCACAGTATTTTTCGTAAAATTCTTCCTCCGGTATCGGTTTGGAATAGAAGAATCCCTGAACCATACGACAGCCAATTGTCTTAAGCAGAAGTACCTGGCTCTTGGTTTCCACACCTTCACAGATTACTTCCATCCCCAATCCGCTTGTCATCTCAATTATTTTTTCGAGAATCCACTGACTATGTTGAGAAGTAACGGACTCGCTAAAGAACTCTCTGTCAATCTTAATAATATCAAATGGTATATCCTTTAACATATTCAGAGAAGAGTATCCCGAACCAAAATCATCCATTGCCAGCCGTACACCGCACTCCTTCAACAAATTGGTCGTTTCAATCATTTTATCACGTTCATCCAGGAATACCGTTTCGGTGATTTCTAATTCAATCATATTCTTTGGAATATGATACTTCTTGATAATCCGGTCAATATTTGTTACGTAATCCGGGCTGTGGAGCAGAAGTCTGGATTGATTAACCGAAACCGGATATATCTTTTTCCCCGCTTCTATCATTTCTTCCATTCTCTGGCATACGGTTTCCAGCATATAGAAATCCAATTTTTCTACAAATCCATCATTTTCAAAAACAGGAATAAATTCATCCGGATAAATCATCGTACCATCTGCTTTAATCCACCGAACCAAAGCCTCTGCACCGGCAACCCTGTTAAGATAAATATCCCACTTAGGCTGCATATATACCCTGAATTCTCCTGTTGCAAGTGCTCTTTGCATATCCGACTCAATTCGATCAACTTTACGCATATCATTCACAATACGTTCTGTGTAATATGCTGTCATTTCCTTTTCATCACCATTCAATGTTTTTCTTGCAACATTGGCATGATCAATCATAACATCAATATCTCTGTCATGTTTCTTAATCTGATAAACACCTGTCTTGAATCGGATTGGATACTTAATGCCATGACTTCTTGCTTCCTCATTGACCGCATTTCTAAACTGCACCAGGCGTTTCTCAACACCTGAACTGTTCTCAATAATCGCAAGGAACTGATCAGCATTCATACGTACACACAATTCTTTTTCTCCAAATGTCATGTCAAAATTGCGAATGCATGAGGTCAGTACCTCATCCGCTCTCATGTGACCATATGCCTCATTAATATATCTGAAATTGGCGATATCAAATCGATAAATAACAAAAGGGGTTTCTTTAAAGACATTCATTGTTCCAATTGCAAATTCTTTAAAGAAGTTGATATTCTTACCTTTGGTAACCGGATCCTCATATGCCAATTTTTCAATTGTAATATTGGCTCGTTTGGCCGTTGCCCATACATATACAATAATCGTAATCATCAGTACAATTATGATGATACAGGATAACACGCTTCGATAAATCAATGGCTGAACCTTGTCATCCACCAGATTATCATTATAACAGCTTAGGAAATATAATCCTTCTGCACTTTTTAGCGGATAATAGGAAATTTGCAGGCTGTCACCTTCCTGTGTTCGGATGTTGACATTACCGCTTTCCTTTTTAAGATTAAAGGCATTGCCAAGTAACTGTATTTCCCGATTGCTCTTCTCACTTTTGTCTGAATATTCCAGAATAGACTCTGCAAAATCAATGTTTTCATTCGGAATCATGACACAGTCATCACTTCTGCTGATGATAATTCCAAGGCTTGACACAAGATAACACTCACCCATTCTATTCTGATAGTTGTAAGTCTCCTCAGTAAAAAGGTTCTGAAGACTCTGTGTACCTACCATATACCCCAAAAACTCGTTATTATAATATACCGGCACCGAAATAAGCAATTCTCGATAAGTTGGATCATATCCAATCGGAGTTAATGTCACTACTGTTCCGGACTTATCAATCATTTCTTCCCAGAACGCCTGCCACGAACCTCCAATATAATCCTTGTCATACTTCCGTCCTTCATAATACAGGCATCCGCTCAAGGGGACATAAGTCAGCGTCTCCATATTCTGAAAAGCACCATATGTTGCAAGGACTGAATAAATTCGTTCATCACAGTACTCATACTCTACGTTTCCTAACGCTACAGCCGCATTTTCCACAATCTCCACACCACAATCAATGGAATTATCCAAAGCTTCTCCAGTGCTGACATGATGTTCTTGAAAATCAGCGGAAATCTCATTACGATAACTATTGCGTAAAACAGACACAAGAAAAAGACACACTTCAAGGCAGATCAGCAAAATGACCAGCCCTGCAGCAAGTATCCTCATAATAGGTTGTCTTTTATTCCCGTAGTTTTCTCGCATACGGTTGTATCCCCCAGGTTAAATGGTTGCGATATCTACAAGTGTCAGCCCCATCTGCTGCTCTTTTGCCTCCAGGCTGGTCAGCAGCGCATTCGCTGTATCCAGGCTGGTTAAACAGTTGACTCCTGTCTCAATCGCTGTACGACGAATCAGGAAACCGTCTCTTGATTTATCACGTCCCTGCGTCGGTGTATCAATAACAAGATCAATTTTATGTCCAAGAATCAGATCCATTACAGTCGGTGATTCCTGACTGATTTTATTAACTTTTCTGGCTGCAACGCCAGCTTCCTTCAAAGCATCTGCAGTACTACGTGTTGAATAAATCGTATATCCCAAAGCTTCAAAACGCTTGGCAATTGAAATTGCCTCCCCTTTATCTGCATCTTTCACAGTAATGATGACCTGTTTATGCTTGGGCAAATCAATTCCAGCTCCCAAAAATGCTTTATATAATGCTTCATTAAATGTCTTAGCAATACCAAGGCATTCACCTGTGGATTTCATCTCAGGACCTAGGCTGATTTCCGCTCCTCTGATCTTTTCAAAGGAGAAAACAGGCATCTTGATTGCAATATGATCCGCTGCTTTTTGCAATCCCGGTTCATATCCAAGCTCTCTTATTGTCTTTCCAATAATTACCTCTGTTGCAAGATCAACAATCGGAATTCCTGTCACCTTACTGATATAAGGAACTGTTCTGGAAGACCTTGGATTCACCTCGATTACATATACCTCATCGCCTACAGCAATAAACTGAATATTGATCAGTCCTTTGACATGCAGAGCGGCTGCGAGTCTTCTGGAATACTCTGCAATAGTCTCTTTTACCTTCTCACTAATTGTATGCGCCGGATATACGGAAATACTGTCTCCGGAATGTACTCCGGTACGCTCGATATGTTCCATAATTCCGGGAATCAAAATATCTGTTCCATCACATACTGCATCCACTTCCAATTCTTTTCCCATTAAATATTTATCAACCAGGATAGGATGTTCCTGCGCATATCGGTTGATAACTGCCATAAATTCTTCGATTTCCTGATCAGAAAGTGCAATCTGCATCCCCTGTCCGCCAAGTACATAGGAAGGTCTTACAAGCACCGGGTAGCCCAGACGATTCGCAACTGCTTTTGCTTCCTCTGCTGTATAAACAGTTCCACCTGCTGCACGCGGAATCTGTGTCTTTTCAAGGATTGCATCAAATAATTCTCTATCCTCTGCCGCATCTACGTCTTCTGCCTTCGTACCAAGAATCGGTACACCCATTTTCATCAGACTTTCTGTTAATTTAATAGCGGTCTGACCACCAAACTGTACAACAGCTCCATCCGGATGTTCAATTCGAACAATGTTTTCAACATCTTCCGGTGTTAATGGTTCAAAATACAGCTTATCTGCAATATCAAAATCTGTACTGACAGTTTCAGGATTGTTATTCACAATAATCGTTTCATAACCTGCTTTGGAAAATGCCCAGGTCGCATGTACTGAACAGTAATCAAATTCTACTCCCTGTCCGATTCTAATCGGTCCGGAGCCTAATACTATAACTTTCTTTCTTCCTTTGGTCTCAACAGCTTCATTTTCGCCGTCAAAGCAGGAATAGTAATATGGTGTTGCTGCCTCAAATTCTGCCGCACAGGTATCAACGGTCTTAAACGATGCAGTAATCTGATGTTCCATTCGCATCTGCTTGATTTCTTCTTCTTTCTTACCACACAGCCTTGCAATTACATTATCCGGGAATTCAATACGTTTGGCTTCCTTCAAAAGTTCCACCGTCAGTGGTCCTTTCTCTAATGCAGCTTCCATTTCAGTCAAAATTGCAATCTTGTCGATAAACCAGTGATCCACCATTGTGATGCTGTGAATATCATCATAGCTTATTCCCTTACGAATCGCCTCTGCAATTACAAAGATTCTCTGGTCATCCACAACCTTCAAACGTTCCAGCAGTTCTTCTACATTAAGAGCAGTAAAATCATAGCTTCTCAAACAGTCGACATGCTGCTCCAGAGAACGCAAAGCCTTCATCAGACCACCCTCAAAGTTCGTACAGATGCTCATTACTTCTCCGGTTGCCTTCATCTGAGTTGTCAGCGTTCTTTTGGCTGTAATAAACTTGTCAAATGGCAAACGCGGTATCTTTACAACACAGTAATCCAGTGTTGGCTCAAAGCTTGCAAAGGTCTTTCCTGTAATAGCATTTCTGATTTCATCCAGTGTATAGCCCAATGCAATTTTAGCTGCAACCTTAGCAATTGGATAACCGGTTGCTTTGGAAGCCAGTGCAGAAGAACGGCTAACACGAGGATTAACCTCGATAACGCAATACTCAAAGCTGGTTGGATGAAGTGCAAACTGTACATTACATCCACCTGTAATATTCAGCGCGCTGATAATGTTCAAAGCTGAGCTTCGAAGCATCTGATACTCCTTATCTCCCAAAGTCTGGGAAGGAGCAACAACAATGCTGTCTCCGGTATGTACACCAACCGGGTCAATATTTTCCATGTTACAGACGGTAATAACATTACCGATGCTGTCTCGCATTACTTCGTATTCGATTTCTTTCCATCCGGCAATACAACGCTCCACCAGAACCTGTCCAACACGGGACAATCTGAGTCCATTTTCCAGAATCTCTTCCAATTCTGTCTGGTTATGTGCGATTCCGCCGCCACTGCCGCCTAATGTATAGGCCGGCCTTAAGACAACCGGATAACCGATTTCCTGTGTAAAATCCACACCATCCTGAACGGTTTCAACAACCTTAGACGGAGCACAGGGTTCTCCGATAGCTTCCATCGTATCCTTGAATGCCTGTCGATCTTCTGCTTTACGAATTGTCTCTGCCGTTGTACCAAGCAGCTTCACATTGTGTGCTGCCAGGAATCCGGATTCTTCCAATTCCATCCCAAGATTCAATCCGGCCTGTCCACCCATGTTAGGGAGAATGCTGTCCGGTTTTTCCTTTTCAATCAACTGTTCCAGAACCTGGGTTGTTAATGGCTCAATATATACACGGTCTGCAATATCCCGATCCGTCATAATCGTTGCCGGGTTTGAGTTAATCAAAACAACCTCTAACCCTTCTTCCTTCAAGGAACGACATGCCTGTGTTCCTGCATAATCAAATTCTGCCGCCTGACCGATAACAATCGGGCCGGAGCCAATCACAAGTACTTTCTTAACGTTAGGATTCTTAGGCATTCTTTGTTACCTCCATCATGCTGATAAAACGATCAAATAGATATCCGGAATCCTGTGGTCCCGGGCATGCTTCCGGATGAAACTGTACTGTGAAAATATTCTTTCCAACATAAGCAAGTCCCTCATTGGTACCGTCATTTACATTGACAAATGCGGGTACGGCAACCTTTGGATCCAATTCATTTACATCTACAACATATCCATGATTCTGAGAAGAGATATAGACTCTGCCGGTATTAAGATCTTTGACAGGGTGATTACCTCCTCTATGGCCATATTTCATCTTATAAGTATTTGCACCTGTAGCAAGTGCCATCAGCTGATGGCCCAGACAAATCGCAAAAATAGGAATGTCTGAATCATAGAGTTTTTTAATCTCTGCAATAATTCCTTCACATTCCTTCGGGTCTCCCGGTCCATTACTTAACATAATTCCATCCGGCTGGTCAGCAATAATCTCTTCCGCCTTTGTATCTGCCGGATATACCATAACATCACAACCACGTTTTCTAAGTGACTGAGCAATATTTTCTTTTTCTCCCAAATCAATCAGTGCAACTTTCTTGCCCAATCCATTCAGTTCCTTTACTAAGGAAGGTTTTAATTCCTTCTCTCCGTTGTAAATGGCACTACCTGAAATCGGTCCATTCTCTGCTAAGCTCTTGGAGCCTTTTACAAGATATTTTTCCTTACAGGTAACCTTCATCACGACATTTCCCGTCGCATATGCCTTTAATTTTGGAATAACAACGTTCAAATCATAATTCTCGTTGGTTGTGATCATTCCATTCATGGTTCCTTTTTCACGAAGGAGTTTCGTTAATGCTCTCGTATCAATCCCTGCAATTCCGGGCACATTATATTTCAACAGAAAATCCTGAATGCTCTCGTCTTTTCTAAAATTGCTTGGCATTCTGGACAGTTCCCGTACAATAAAGCCATCCGGCCATGGTTGTTTCGATTCCATATCCTCTGTGCAGACACCATAGTTACCTATTAAAGGGTATGTCATACACACTGCCTGTCCTGCATAAGATGGATCGGTTAACACTTCCAAATAACCTGCCATGGATGTATTGAATACGATTTCGCTGATTATTTCTTTATCAGCGCCAATGTGGGAGCCTGTAAAAACAGTTCCGTCTTCAAGTATCAAAAACGCCTTCATTTCATCACCTTATTACCTTTCGCATAATTGCAAGAATTATAACACATATCACCGATTGGTTCAAGACGGACTTCGCTTGATTTCACAAATACTTGTAAATAGTATTCTCTTGCAAAAGTCTTCCCCACATAGTAAAATCGAATTGATGCAAAGAGAGCATCCGTTCAATAAAAGCAGTTTAGAAAGGTAGATCAAGAATGAATCAAACACCAGATCAGATCAGAAAAGAAATCAGAAAAGTTATTCATGGAAAAGATGATGTTATTCGTCTTACCTTATCTGCAATATTAGCTGGAGGACATGTTCTTCTAGAGGACATCCCCGGCGTTGGCAAAACTACCCTTGCCATGGCATTTGCACGTTCTCTTTCCTTATCTTATAAGAGAATGCAGTTTACCCCAGATGTTCTTCCCAGCGACTTGGTTGGTTTCCAGCTTTACGACAAAGCAACCGGCTCCTTTCGTTTTCAGGAAGGCTGTGTCTATACCAACCTGTTCCTTGCCGATGAAATCAATCGTACCTCACCGAAAACACAATCTGCGTTATTAGAGGTAATGGAAGAAGGAAAAGCAACCGTAGAGGGTGTTACCCGTGAACTGCCACGACCTTTCTTTGTTATTGCAACCCAAAATCCACAGGGTTCTTCCGGAACCCAAAAGCTCCCGGAATCCCAGCTCGATCGTTTTATGATATGCATTTCTATGGGATATCCCGATTTTGAAAATGCAATCGAAGTACTGAAAGGGGATTCTTCCGTTGCAATGGCCAATATCGCAACTATTGCCAATGCAGATGCTTTGCTTGCCATGCAGCAGGAGGTTTTGGATATTCATGTAGATCCGCTCCTTTACGAATATATTGTTCAGCTTACAGAAGAAACCAGAAATCCGGATTCCTTTTCTTTAGGTCTAAGTCCACGAGGCAGCATTGCTCTCCTTAAAATGGCAAAAGCCAATGCCTATCTAGCCGGTCGTGATTACCTGATTCCGGAAGATATTCGCAATGTATTTTATAGTGTTTTGAATCATCGTGTACACTTGAGTTCACGTATGAAGGCTGCAGGAACCACTATGGAGGAAGCCTTGGAGCTTATTTGGAGACAGGTTTCCATTCCCAAGATCAACTAATGTTGCAGAAAGGTTTTTAATGATCAGAAAAAATTTACCCTTTATAATTTCTTATGCGCTTATTCTTCTTTGCAACCTGCTGGGTGCCATTTTTTATCGACAGTCTTTTCTTGCTGTACTTCTGCTTCTGTGTGCCATACTGCCCCCCATATCAATTGCCTTGACCAAACACGCCCTTTTGACTCTTCGCTATGATGCAATATGTACAATTCAAAATCTTGAGGCTGGTAATAATGTTCTGATTACCTTTCATTTAAATAATCCTTCTTTTCTTCCATTGCTTAATTGTCAGATTGATTTTACATTTGAGAATCTCTATTTTCCCAATAAGACTCTTCATACCCTTTCTTTGCCTGCCGAACCCAAAAGGGAAAGATTTTTTAAGCTGCCATTTCAGACTTCCATGGCCGGTATGTTTGTTTTTACAATTCACACTTTGTGTATAACAGATTATTTACATATATATACTTTTTCTCTTCCTTTTAATAAGGAAATTAAAATTCCCGTTCTCCCAAAAGAACTGGATCTCACGTTGCCTGCCATTCCCAAGGCCGCTGCCGAAGATGAGGAGAAAATTACCAATCATCAGCGCGGTACCCTTTCTTCGGAAATATTACAGCTTCGTGAATATCGCCCCGGTGATCGCTTGCAGCATATTCACTGGAAAATGAGTGCAAAAATGGATGAGCTCCTTGTGAAAGAATTTGATTATTCTTTGGATCTGCACTATCTCCTGCTTCCTGAGCTTACAGGAGATCAGGTTCAGGAAATGTTTTCCGTCTACTATACCCTTGGTCGTCTTCTCCTCAAAAAAGGGGAGATTTTTAAAACAGCAATTTATCATCCAACAGATCACACTTTCACTTTTTTGGACATTATTGATGATGAAAGTCTATTACAGAGTCTTTATCAATTGTATTATGAACCGATTGTCAACTGTTCTTCTATTTATGAGCAGTTATGTTTTATATACCCAATTAGTGCCGGAGTTGTTCGCATTTGTGGTGACCAGCTCATTTTCGACAAAGTGGGAGGAGCCCTATGATTGCCAATTTGTTTCAATTTCAAGCCAAAAAAGAAGCCCGAATTCGTAAAGAGGAGTTAAATCAGTTTGGTGTTGTATTAGGAGACATTCAGACCGATGTAATTCCTAATCGTTTTTTCATATGCATTATCAGAGGCCTATTGATTTTTATGGCGTCTCTTGGAACTATTGGCGGAATTGCATCCGCCTTTGAACTCCCCTTCAATTTTCTGCTGGTTTCCTTATCTTTACTGATTTTTTCAATGTATGTTGCTTTTCTGTACTATAATCGAATCACATTTTATATTGGCTACATCCTTTTGTTCGTTATCTTCACATTTAGTGCTTTCCTATTGTATTGGTATATTAATAGTGGATACCAGGCTTTCTGGAACTGTGTTTTTGAACAATACAGCGATTACTTCCACCTCTCCTACTATAGAGAATCAACGGAGTTTATTACGGATCGGTATATTACGCTTAGTGTTACAATGGCCTTTATTGGTTTTCTATACTGTATTCTTTTAAATATTACAATTTCCGGATATATGAATCTTACAGAGACCTTTTTGCTGACTTTTCTCCCTCTGCAGATTCCTCTTTATATTGATCGGATTCCACAATTACCCTATCTGATTATGCTTCTTTCTGTCTATATTGCTGTACTGATTCTGGGACGAAGCACTCACTTTCAACTGTCTTATAAGCAGAATAAAAAGCAGAGTTTTCTATGCAGGCGCAAAAAAGGAGAACAACAGCACTCTTATTTGTCCAGTGGAATTTCTATGCTTACGATTTCTATCTACAGTGTTGTGTTTGGAACCGTTTTTCTGTTGCTGACTTCCGTTATTTTCTATTCTAACTTCAATGGCAAATATGTTTCCAATGTTGTTAAGAACACAACGGATGAGTATGTTAAGACTTATATTCAAAACGGTATCTTTTCTTTTCTCAACAGATATGAGGCCACCGGCGGCTTGAGTCGTGGCAAATTAGGGGGTGTCAGCAGCATCACCCCAGACTATGAAACAGATTTGACAGTAACATTTGTTCCCTACAGTTCTGATTCTATCTATTTACGTGCCTATACCGGTATGCTTTATGAGAATAATCTGTTCGAACATGTTTATAGCGATCGGTATAATGATTCCTATTTGCCTTATGTATCTCAATCATCACCACTCTACGGACGCATGAGTGTCATTAATATGGGTGCTGATGATGTTTACAACTATTACCCTTATGAGACTTTCTATACCTCTTTAGACGCGCCTGGATCCCCAATCACTGGGTTTACGTTAGATCAGGCCAAGGATAACTATACAGAAGCATTTACCCTCCTTTCAGTTCCAGCAACAGACATCGATTCAGAAGAAGCCTTATCCTCCTATGAAGTGTTGTATCTTCCTTATCAGGAGCAAATGTCATATGCTCACAACAGCTCAATTACGCAAGATTATGAGGATTCTGTCTATGCGTGCTATCTACAGGTCCCGCAGAATTCAAGTTCGCTCTTAGATACGCTTGATACAATCTGTGAGGATGCAGGGCTGCTCTCCTTAGCCGAAGATGCTGCAAATGCAAAAACGGATAGCGAGCAGCAGGCTGCACGTCTTGCAATCATCAGTGCTTTGAAACGTTATTTCGCAGTTAATTATGACTACACAATGGCTCCGGGCACCACCCCAAGAGACTATGACTTTGTGGATTATTTCCTTTCCGTGCAAAAACGTGGATACTGCGCACATTTTGCGGCCTCTTCCGCTTTAATTCTGCGTCGTATCGGTATCCCGACACGTTATGTGGAAGGTTATATGATTACTATGTCTGATGTACTAAACGCAACAGTGATCGACAGCAATACAGATGGCTGGATTGCCGGCAAACTAACCATGCCGGATAGCGGACTGGTTGAGGTTGATGTGACTGATGCCTCAGCTCATGCCTGGATTGAAGTGTATCTGGATGGATACGGCTGGATTCCCGTTGATATGACTCCACCATCTGACGATAATGTACTTGCCGGCAACGAATTACTAGGACTACTCTCCGGCTTTTTTACAACGGCGCCAAGAAACAATGTTACCGAAGAGAATATCGAAATTGTTCTTCCTGCGCAAGACGGTTCATCGTTCTCAACCACCTTTGGCTTTATTCTAAGACCATTGGTGACCCTTTTTGTTTGCCTGATTCTGCTATTCCTTTGCATTGCGCTTCTTGTGCAATGCAAAAAGCAACACCAGGTAAAGGTGCTGCTTCGTAATAAAAATTATTCCGCTGCATTGGTCCTTGAATACCGGACAATGTTATTACGCCTTAAACGTTATATGCAGCTCCCCTATGACCATCCTGCAGTCAGCGACGTAATTGCCTGTCTGCAATCATTCATTGCACCAGACTTGGCACCAGACTTGGCCTCACAATTGCCATCGTTAGAAAGGATTCTGCAAAAAGCAGCATTTTCCAACAGTCAGATTAGTCAGGCAGATTATATTAACTATTCCTCACTATTGCATTCCTTATCCAGAAGTTTTCGTGCCGCGTCCAAAAACAAGGGTTTGTCCCACAAATAACCCTGAACAATGAAAAAAGCGAAATGCATACTGCATTCCGCTTCATCATGCGGGAAAAGGGACTTGAACCCTCACGTCGTTGCCAACACTAGATCCTTAGTCTAGCCTGTCTGCCAATTCCAGCATTCCCGCGCGACTTATACATAATACCAAACATCAAAAAATATGTCAATGGTTTTTACCAAAAATAGATGGCAGAAATATCATATTATTATTTGGTAAATTTAGTTGACAACCATACAAAATAACGGTAAAATATTCAAGGTACGCAGGAATGGCGGAATTGGCAGACGCGCACGGTTCAGGTCCGTGTGATAGCAATATCATGAGGGTTCAAGTCCCTTTTCCTGCATATATTACACACTTCGATTCTTCGAGGTGTGTTTTTTATTGTAATTTCTCAACTGATTCCCGTATGATTTTTGTTTCTTTGGTTATTATATTATTGTAACCAAGTAAAATAGGATAAAATACATTCTGGTGAAAGATATGAAAGAAACTGATAAAAAGGAAACAATAAAGACACTTCCAAAAGGAATCTGGGAAGCTTCTCCTGCAACCAACGATGCCCAACCGGCAAGCAGCTGCAAAACCGACTTGCAAAAAAATGGCTATCCAACCAATCAAAATAAGGATAACGAATAAAAAGCCTGCCCCATCGGGCAATGTCATTTAGATAACGGTATTGTCTTGAGGCCAGTCTTTTATAGCTGATAAGCATTTTAGCTTATCAGCTATTTTTCTGTTCATTTTTGTATCTGTATAAAAATTTTTATACTACAAAAAGACAGATGGTTACATCTGTCAAAAACTGATATAATACAAGTTGCTAAGCTGCTCTATATAAAAAGCTTATCACCGACTGGGTTTTGACTTTGCGAGGGTCTGAACGCCCAGTTCTTACAGGAAGAAGCTCATGTCCGATTAGATATTCTACATCGGGCGGAACTTTTTCTTCTTTTATTGATAGAAAATGGCGACAAATTCGTATCGCTCGGGTATAATTCAGCTGATAAACATGTTTACAGCCATCTTTCTTCTTGACAACAACATTAGTAGCTATAATCTCGCAGAAATTATATAGTGTCATTCTTGACCATATTTCCTGCATAATATATTCCGTTTTCTTCGCATGAAATCGCGTCAATCCTAATGCATATTTTAATTCTCGAAAAGAGGTTTCTATTCCCCAACGTTTTGCATATAACTGTTTGATTTCATTTGCACTAATTAGTTCTTGTGGAAGATTTGTAATAATGCATTCATAAGTGTCCTGCGAGATTGGAAAGCGCACAACTCTCATTTTCATTTCGTAAAACTTATTGACGTGTAGATCAAGATAATCAAAGGGCGTTTTCTTCATAATAATTCTGTATTTTTGCGGATTAGCCTTTACTTCATTTGTTTGTTTTTTTGTAAGTGTAATATTAACCCATTCGTCAAATTCATAGGTTTTAGGCAACGTTGTTAAAGCTGAAGTGATACCATTGCTTGTTATATCTTTAGCTCGTATCAAGTAATACATTCCCTTATGT
>JAKQFQ010000025.1 GCA_029558315.1 Bacillota bacterium | reverse complement strand
ATATGCAAGGACAGATCCGGAAAAGGTAAGACAGGGACTACCTATTAAATACGGCTTCCAGACCACTCTGTCAACCAAGCCAATGGTGATAGATATTCTCAATGCTGCCCTTCGTGAAGATGGATACATTGAAAGGGATGTGAGGGCCTGTGATGAGATGGATACTTATGAGATAAAGCCCAATGGAACAATGGGTGCAGTTGATAGCTGTCATGATGATATTGTCATGTCTACCGCAATAGGACTGTGGGCATGTTTTAAGTATCTGCCACTGCCTAAGAATATAACCTATACCCAGGGACCGGTAAGTAAGAAAATTGTAAGTGAGGCGAGTCTATGATAAGAATGGATGAAATAGAAACAACATTACATTCTGATGAGTGGTACACACTTCCAGAGATTATCCACAAATTAGGACCATTTGATCTTGATCCATGTAGTCCTATTAATCGCCCCTGGGATACTGCAAAAAAACACTTCACAATAAATGATAATGGACTCCTGCAAACGTGGGAAGGATTTGTTTGGTGTAATCCTCCTTATGGCAGACAGACCGAATATTGGACGAGAAGATGTGCTATTCACAACAACGGTATATTACTGTTAAGTGTAACCTCGAAAGTAGGAGCAAGCTGGTTTTTTGATTATGTATGGAATGCCGCACATTCAATATTATTCTTAAGGGGAAGGATAAAATTTCATCGCGAAGATGGATCTGTAAGTAGATCTCCCTTAAATCCTTCTTTTCTCATAGCTTATGGAGCCGAAGCAGGTGAAAGATTACTCAAGTATTCAATATTCAGCAAAGGTAAGTATATAAAACTATGACCGAGCTCAAACATAGAATAATCAATTACTGGCTTGAGGAGTACCGGGCAAGGCGCTGGCCCTTTGTCGGAAGGATACAGATGGCAATAGCCCTGGGAGAGGGCATGGAAAATATCAATAATGCTCTCAAAGAATTATGGAGGGAGAAGAAGGTAATATTCCGCAAAGGGGCTAATGATGCCCTTGTAGTTTACGTGGGAGATCAAAAGATACTGGCTGAGATTAAGGACTTAATAAAATAAAAGTTATGGGAAACATATTCAAAGACATCTGGACAAGGATAAGGGTAGATTACCATGATTACCGGCAGGAGCTAACTGGTACATGGAACCTGAGACGGGAAGCCAAGCAGATTGACAAAGCTATTCGGAGGGCAAAGCTCCGCAATGCAAAGGATGGCAGGACTTACTATATCATCAAAGATAAAAGGGGAGGGATCAGCGCACTAACCAGTGATGATATTAAGTACTGGACAGCACATAAAATGTTCCCAAAGATGGACTACAGGCAGTTGCTTCAAAGAGCTATTGCAATAGTAACCAGTAACGAGTCAATAAGAGAGCAATACAATCAGGAACAATTAAAACGAGAAGATTATGAACAAAGTAACACAGGAAAGAGTCGCTGAGAAGGTTTTAAAAGCCATCTCAGATGAAGGGCTGTCCAATACGGAAGCCGGAAAGATACTTGGTGTCAAACCAATGTATCTCAGTATGATTAAGAAGGACACCTATTTTGATAAGGTCCCAAAAAATGTCTGGGATAACTTACATGCATGGGCGAATAGTGGTTCAGACAAGATAAAGGACCATAAGCTGACTCAGGATCATGATATCATGTGCCCCAACCTGGAAGATAAGCCGGAGGAAGAACCCGTGAAAGATATCTATTCGGATCTGGCAAAGGCAAAATACATTCCTCCCGAAAAAGGTAAAGGGAAAGTACTTCCACCTATTGTCCAGGAGGCAATGGCCCGGAAGGTACAAAAAGACCTGGCTAATGCCCCTATCGTTCAGGATGTGATCCTAAATGTCCAGGTAAGGTTTAACCTCTCAATCGAGTAAGCTATGAGTATATTAAGCAATCTTGTAATACTGGTCGGGAATGTAGGCAAGGATCCCG
>JAKQFQ010000021.1 GCA_029558315.1 Bacillota bacterium | reverse complement strand
AATTCATCAGATGGAATTGCAGGAGAAGATATTTAATATACTAACTGACTCCCGAAGAGATAAACGGCAGATTTGGCTTTTTCCTAGAGGCTTTGAAATTTGGCGCACCACCTCACGGCGGGATTGCACCGGGGCTTGATAGATTGGTCGCTGTGATGACCGGCAGTAAGTCTATCAGAGACGTTATCGCATTTCCAAAGACGCAAAGCGGAACATGCCTTGTTACCGGCGCACCCTCTGAGGTTAGCGATAAGCAGTTGAAAGAGCTTTATATCAGGACGGCTGTGGATGAATAGGGCAAATATACTGCAAACAACTCAAGCTGACCAAGCGTAAATTTTTTTGTCCGTAAGAAAATTAGCCACAGAGGCACAGAGAACACAGAGGAAGAAAGTAAAACGTAATACGTGAAACGTGATATGTAAAGAGTAAGACAAATCACGCAGGACGTTTCACGACCTTATTCATTGAGTCTGCAAAATATTTTGTGTGAGAGTTTCCTCCAGTATGATAGAATAGAGCAAAAAAGAGAGGTGGACTGCACCCATAAAAACGGACACTGGGTTAAGACAGTGTTGATGGTTGTTTCATTAGCTTTTCCTCAAACTCATCAGGGGGAATATATCCCAATGATGAATGCAAACGTTTCCCATTGTATAAATTTATGAATCTCTCTATACAGGCATACGCTTCCCTGTAATTCTCATATTCCGTCTGATAGACTTCCTCAAACTTTACCGCCTTGATAAAGCTCTCAGCATAGGCATTATCGTAGGGATTGCCTACACGACTCATAATTATATTAACACTCTATAATTTGAGATATTCCGTATATTCCAATGAAGCATACTGAACTCCACAGTCCGAATGATGAACCATACCTGAAATATCCAGATGATTACGTGTTTCCAATGCTTTACGCAATGCTGTCAATGCCAATTCTGTATCAATATGTCTGCTCAAATGCCAGCCTACACATTTCCTGCTGTAGGCGTCTATCAGAACTGCCAGATACAAAAATCTGCTACTAACGCCTATATAAGTTATATCCGATACCCAAAGCTGACAGATCAAATCCCTAATATGAATATCAAATTTATCTGGCGGTCTATTCTTTTGGGACCGAAGCACTTCCAGATGCTCCACCGTTTTTTTTAAGAACTCCTTCTCAAGATAAAGCTTGCCCAGCATTCGTTCCAGTTGAGCTATCCTTGCTTCCTGAGATGATATCTTGCCGTTTCCACTGAAAGCATTTGCCGGATTTTGTTGATTTCTTTCGGGTCTCGGAGCGAGCGAAGCGAGGGCTGAGAATAATTTTCTCCATTTGTGTATCAGAGATTCCTGAATCTCGTGTTGCCTTGATATCTGAGCTACCGGAGTTCCATTCTCTATCTCATGGATTATCTGTATCTTGAATTCTTTGCTGAATTTTCTTTTCTGAATGCTCATTACATAAATCCTCCTTGCAACGGATATATACTATCTTATTTCACTGTCCGTTTCAAGGGGAGCATTCCACTTTGATAGGGATAATGACAAGGTAGCACCCATCATAAAAGGAATACTTGATGCACGTTCACCAAGAATCTCTGATATATCAAACAAAATGGATGGTAATCCTTCTGCTAACTATAAAATGA